>JAFRNE010000014.1 GCA_017430325.1 Eubacterium sp. | reverse complement strand
CCAATGATTGATCAGATAGTCAATAACCGTCTTGAGAACAAGAGGCTTGCTGAAATGCGAGATGCCTTATTGCCCTGGCTTATGTCCGGTGAGCTGGATGTATCTGAGTTGGATCTTTAGGCCGCTAAATTATCGTTTATCTTCTGATTAATCTCTATTTTATCATCTAGTAAAGACAACACCATTGCGATTCTTCGTTGTTCTTCTATTGATTCGGGTACTGATACCTCAACATTTCGCATAGTATTTCCGGATACTTCTTTAAACGTTGTACCACTACCAAGATTCTCTATTTTCTCTTTGTTATATTTTAGCAAATAATAAAGGAACATATAGTCAGTATTATTGTTCGGAACAACACTTTTAAAACCCTGATTGGTACAGAGTTCATTCTCAGCAATTGCAATATAACCAATAGGAGCTCTTGATGAAAACAAAATCGAATGTGCCGGCATCATCTGCGTGGAACAACTTTTTAATCCTTGCTCTGTAATATTTCTTTCTCCACGTGAAATAAAACGCCCTGAAAGCCCTGCCAAATCCTTTGGAGTAATCCAAGCTATATTTCCACCCTCATAGTTTTCAACTATTTTTGTTGATGGAGTTGCCCCGCCTACAACCGTTCCCAATTCACTAATGGTACATTTTTTCCAATTTGCCATTATTTCTTTGTCCTCTCCTGCAATAAAAGAGCTTGCAATTATTATTATTCATGTTATACTATAATTAATCATCTACCATGTTGTAGAAGGATGTTCTGGGACGCCATTGATATCTATGTCAACGGCGTTTTCTGCTTTATATATTGATTATATTTCTTTATTCTCTTTTCTAAAGCCCAATCAGTATCAAGATAAAAACCTGTAATCAACAGATATCCAAAATCTCTTTTTTCAAGAACCACTAAATACTTTTCATCCTTATATAAGAGATTGATTCTTGTATACCCCCTAAATATCTCTTCCCAATACAGAATCCTTCCACAATGTTTATCTAAAGAGCACTTATAGTTTTCTATTATGGCCTTAATCCACGGAAGTCTTTCACTTCTCCTAAAATCCGGAACCCTGTCATTAGGATTAGCACTATTGTGATAATAATCCTCATGTGTTAGATGGATAAAAGCACTTTCTTTATTGTTATCTAATGGTTCCTTCCTTATATGGACGTTTTTATCATTAAATCTGGTAAAACTGTCAATAAAATCCCTCCTGAATATATGATACAGTTTTTCGATGTAATCATTAATCTCCGTGTAATTCTCACATATAATCAAATCAGGAAGACATACTTTATTTTCTTCAGAGTCACAGCTAATCAAGTTCATCCCTCCATTAAGCCTGTAGATCAATAAAAAACAGATTGAATTTCTTTTCCGATAGAAATGTTGATTTAGTCAATTGGTATTTTGATCTTTTAGAAATATACTCTACAAGCTCACTTTTGGCTTCACTCCTAAGAGGAATATCTCTGTTTTTATATCCAACAGCTCCAATTAATAGATCTGTCAATTGAATCACAGGTAATTCACGTGAATTAACACATTGAATCCTTTTAATTCGACTTTGATCAAAATCATGAGTTTTTTGGCTTAAATAAAAGTGTAATCTACTTATTCTGTACGATCCTTTTGTATCCTTTTTATCTAAATAAATATAATTCTCATCCTGCGTTTCAACTAAACCTGACAAGCAATGAAAATACATTTTGTAATAGAATTCATCGTGTGTCTGATTATACTTCTTATGATTCAACTTTGTTTTATCAACAACGATAGCTCTGAAGCTCATTTCTTCATTATCAAAAAAATAATCAACCAAGCTTTTAAAATAATCAATATTGCAATTAGCGACTTTATTCCATTTTATTTCTGCGTAAGGTGGAATACCATATTTATTCTTAATATCTAGGATATCCCCCCTCACACGTTTCCTTATACTAGTTGGTATTTTTATCCCGCCAATGATCATAATAGTTTCACTATCATGTTCCAAATGACACGACTCATCGCAGTAAATATTATATTTCATACCCTATCGCCCCCAGTTTCTTCCTAATCTCCTCTTCTAACTCATGAGATTTTTCAAACATTTCCGACAGTTCAGATGTAAGTCTTGCCATCTTCTCTTCAAACGGTTCTCCATCATCTTCCTGCTCTTCTATTCCAACATATCTTCCCGGAGTTAAGATGTAATCCTGATTTGCAATATCCTCAAGAGTTGCTACGGAACAGAATCCCTTGACGTCCTCAAGAGTTCCATTCTGGAAGGCTTCAAATGTATCTGCCAATTTTTGTATATCTTCCTTTGTGAAATCACGATGCTTTCTGTCGACCATATGTCCCATCTTACGAGCATCGATAAACAGAGTCTTGCCTTTCTGTTTCTTACCCTTTGTGATGAACCACAGAGTAACCGGAATTGTAACACTATAGAAAAGCTGAGTAGGCATAGCAATGATGCCTTCAATCAGATCATCCTCTATTATTCTTTTACGTATTTCACCTTCTCCACTTGACTGAGTTGAAAGAGCTCCATTTGCAAGAACGAGACCTATCTTTCCATTTGGTGCAAGATGATGAATCATATGCTGGATCCATGCATAATTGGCATTTCCTACAGGTGGAAGTCCATATTTCCAGCGCACATCATCCTGAAGTTTCTCTTGATTCCATGGATGATAATTAAAAGGCGGATTTGCAAGTATAAAGTCAGCTTTAAGAGTAGGATGAAGGTCATTTGTGAAAGTATCTGCTTGATATGGTCCAAAATCCGCATCAATTCCTCTGATAGCCATATTCATCTTGGCCATCTTCCATGTATCAGCATTAGCTTCCTGGCCATATACCGAAATAGCGCCTCTTTTTCCCGAATGTGACTGTATAAACTTTGCACTCTGAACAAACATGCCTCCGGATCCACAGCAGCAATCATATACACGACAGTTATCAAATGGTCTGAGTATCGAAACCAGAGTTTTAACGACACTGGATGGAGTATAGAATTCTCCACCACTTGCACCTTCTTTTTCGGCAAACTGAGCTATACAATACTCATAGGTTCTTCCAAGAAGATCTTCGCTTTCATCATTATCGGACATATCAATATTATTGGTGAAAATATCTACAACATCTCCAAGAACTCTTTTATCAAGGTCAGGGCTGGCATAATTCTTCGGAAGTACATTTTTAAGAGTTTTATTTTCTGCCTCGATAGCTCTCATGGCATTATCAAGTACAGTACCAATCTCCGGTGTATGAGCCGCAGCAGCTATAGTGCTCCAGCGTGCTTCTTCCGGTACAAAGAATACATTTTCCATAGTATATGCATCTCTGTCATCTTCAAAACCGTCCCCTTCTGCCACGAGTTCCTGATATCTCTTGTCAAATGCTGATGATATATACCTGAGGAATATAAGACCAATGATTACTTTCCTATATTCTGCCGCAGGAATATGTCCCCAAAGGACACAAGCTGCATCCCAAAGCTGTTTTTCAAAACCTATATTTGCGTTTGTCTTATCTGCCATTTTTATCCCCTTCTCAAATGTATTTATACTCAAAAAAACATCTTAACCGGTTATATGAAATACCAATTTACATTATATCAGATTATGAAATTGATTTCATTGTTTTTTACATATAAAACAGCCCTAATAGCTGCTGATCAGGTACAAAAAATGCTCCTCTATAGCAAAGTATAGAGGAGCTGTATGATCAGTAGTATTTCTCCGGATATATCTTCGTCTCCGGGTAATCAAGCCGGAGCTTATCCTGCTTTCTTCAGTCCTGAATAACAACTTCCTTGTAGAACTCTGTGTAGTCCTTGCGGCCGTCGTTTGTGAAGGCGATTGCTGTTCTAGGATGCTGGTTGAGGATACCTGTCATGAGGTACTGCAGGTCGTAGCCCCAAACGATTCCGTTCTGCTTGAGCGGAAGGATGTGCTTCTCGATGAACTGGAGCACCGGATAGATGTTGAACTTAGGATTTCTGAGGAAGCCCATCAGATTCTCCATCGAGCAGTTTCCTGCGCCTCTGCCCATTCCTGCGTAGGTTCCGTCGAGCCAATCAACACCGTCTCCGACTGCTTCGATCGTATTTGCAAATGCAAGCTGCTGATTGTTGTGAGCGTGCATACCGATCTTCTTGCCGTATTTCTCGCCGTACTCTGTGTAGAGCGCTGCAATACGTGCGATCTGCTCAGGGTAAAGTGAGCCGAAGCTGTCAACGATGTAGATGACGTCAACCGGCGACTGGCAGAGCATTTCGAGTGCAACCTTGATGTCGTTCTCCTGAGCTGTCGAGATGGCCATGATGTTGCAGGTAACCTCGTAGCCCTTCTTCTTGCTGTCCTCGATAATGTCGATGGCTGTAGGCATCTGGTTTACATAAGTTGCAACACGTACAAGGTCGATCTTGCTGTTGTTCTTCTCGATGATGTCCTGCTTGTAGTTGCAGCGTCCAACGTCGGCCATAACTGCAAGCTTAACACCTGTCTTATCCTCAAATACTTCATTGATATCGTCCTCGTTACAGAACTTCCACTTTCCGAATTTATTTACATCAAAAATCTCCTTGTCAGCCTTATAACCGATCTCCATATAGTCAACGCCGGCCTTGAGGTTGGCATCATAAAGATCCTTAACGAACTCGTCTGTAAAATAGAAATCGTTTACGAGTCCGCCATCTCTCATTGTGGCGTCGAGTACTTTGATTGAACTGCGGTATCCAAGTAATTTTGATAATTCTTTCATTGTTGTGTTTCTCCTTTTCTGTCGGGCTACATGTCTGTGTATTGTTATGTTGCCCTTTGTTGGTGCTTTTGTGCTTTATCGCTTTAACGCACTAAAGTGTATTATACACACTTTTTTCATAAAATCAACACATTTTTTTGATAAAATATTTTTGCTGTCGATTCCCTCCAGTAGAAAGGAGGTGATTAACTTGAATTATTTTGTGTCTTTTCTTATCTCTGTCATAGCAGGTATCGTTAGCTACTTTATCTGCAAATGGCTGGACAGAGACCGTTGATGACAGCCAGCCTAAAAAACGGAGGCGCTACCGTAAAGAGCGAAGAAACCCCAGCAGTTGCAGCTGCTGGGGTTTCGCTTGTGATTAACTTGAATAGCTATTGTGTCTTTTTTAGCTGTCTTCATTATAACACAAAACATTAAATTATCAACTAATATTTATTACTTCAGAAACTTTTCACATATATCTCTTACAACTTCTCCTGCTATGATCAGCCCCGATACCGATGGTACGAAAGAAACACTTCCCGGAGGGAACTTGTCCTTTCGAGTCATCTCTCCCCGAGCACCTGAGAATTGATTGCCTTCCAATGTATCATCTACTGCTTCATCCGCAAATCCTTCCGGATACACCGGCTTCATGGCCTCGTCCTCAGAATAAACAACCTTCAGGCTGTCGATGCCACATTTCCTGAGTTCTCTCCTCATCACCTTCGCCAGCGGACAACTCTTCGTCTGAAATATATTATCTATTCATCTTATTACTTCAGCATCTCCGCGTCCCTCAGTTCTTTGTAAAGCCTTGCAACCGGCAGTCCGACAACGTTATTGTAATCGCCCTCTATTCCGGTCACAAACCTTGCAAAACTGTTCTGGATGCCGTATGCACCGGCCTTGTCCATCGGATCGCCGGTCTTGATATAATCTCTTATCTCATCGTCCGTCATCTGGGCAACGTGAACCACGGTTCTCTCGTAGAAGCTCTTTGTTACGCTCGGATGCATAAATGTCACACCCGTATAAACCTCATGACTTCTTCCCTGCAGCTCCTTCAGTATTCTGAAAGCGTCGTCCTCGTCCTTCGGCTTACCAAGTATTTCCGCATCCTTAACAACTATCGTGTCGGCTCCGATAACCACTATGTCGTCGGTCTCAACGTATTTGCTCGCCGCAAACATCCTCGACAGGCGCTTCATGCCTGTCACCGCAGGAACCATATCCTCTTCGTCCTGCACCCTCTCAAACACCTCAGCCGCCTTCAGCCTCGACAGCTCCGTCACGAGCTCCGCCGGATCAGCGATTCCCAGCGCCTCGTCTGCATTTGAAGGCACCACTTCAAAATACTTATAAATATGCTTTAACAGCTCCTGTCTCCTCGGAGACCCGGAAGCAAGAATCACTCTCTTGGACATCTCATACCTCTAAAAATATCAATTCATCAATATATTTAACAACGGCGAAAAACGATATCATCCCCTTGATACAACACCGAATCGTAACCATACCTCATTCATTTTCTGTCAGTTATTATTAATATCCTTGCATAATCATCCTTCGATTGCTAAAATAACGATGATTAAAAAATCACGGACATTATAACAAAATCGTAATGATTATACAATCAGAAAGGCAGTACCATGAAAGAAATAACAGGAACAACAGTCCTCACAGGTCTCCTTGGAAGCCCTGTAAAGCACAGCAAATCACCGCTTATGCACAACAAGGCATTCGAGCTTCTGGACCTGGATTACAGATATTTATGTTTTGAGGTCGGAACCGAAGGTCTCCGTACCGCTATCGAAGGTCTCCGCACTCTCGGCGTCCGCGGCTTCAATCTCACCATGCCAAATAAGAATCTCATGTGTGAGCTCTGCGATAAGCTTGACCTCGGCTCAGAGATCTCCGGCGCCGTAAATACAGTTGTTAACGACAATGGCGTATTTACAGGCTATACAACTGATGGAAAAGGCTTTATGCGCGCTGCAGTCGATGCAGGCATTTCTCTTCCGGGCAAGAAAATGGTCCTTCTCGGAGCAGGTGGTGTTGCAAGCGCCATCCTTGTGCAGGCTGCAATCGACGGAGTTGCTGAGATCAAGGTTTTCAGCATCCGCGATGGCTTCTTCCCTAGAGCTGAAAAGATCGTAGCACAGATCAATGAGAAGACCTCCTGCAAGGCTTACCTCTATGATTTTGATGATGAGTCAGTACTTAAGAATGCTATTGCTGAGGCAGATATCCTTGTAAACGGAACCTCTGTCGGAATGGCTCCAAAGGTTGACGCCTGCGTTATAAAGGACGAATATTTTAAGGACAGCGCACTCTTCAGACCATCTCTCGTCGTATCAGACGTTATTTACGAGCCTGATGAGACCAAGCTCCTCCGTCTTGCGAAGGAAGCAGGCTGTCTAACCTTCAATGGCATGTATATGCTGCTCTATCAGGGGGCTGAAAGCTTTAAGATATGGACAGGTCACGAGATGCCAACTGATGAAATAAAGAAATTATTCTTCTAGTTATTACCAGCTCATGTATTCTGTACGGATAATTCTGTGCAGGATCGATCACTCCCCGGTTAAACGGGTTGAAAAAGGAATAGAAAAATATGAATAATGTATATCTGATCGGTTTTATGGGATCCGGCAAAAGTGCTGTATGCTCGCGTCTTCACGAGCTCACCGGCATGGAAATAGTTGAGATGGATGCCATCCTCGCCGATAACGAAAAAATGACAATTAATGATATCTTCGCTAATAAGGGCGAAGCTTATTTCAGAGATAAGGAGACAGAGCTTCTTACCCAGCTTTCTTTTGAAAACCGTAAAGCGGTTTCCTGCGGCGGCGGTGCCATCCTCCGTCCGGAAAACGTAAGTCTCATGAAGGACAGCGGAAAGATAATACTTCTTTCAGCCGCTCCTGAAACCATCTACGAACGTCTGAAGGACAGTGATGACCGTCCTCTCCTCCACGGCAACATGAACGTTCCTTTCATTTCAGAAATGATCGAGAAACGCCGTCCACGTTACGAAGCAGCCGCTGACTGTACTGTTACCGTTGATGGCAAGACAGTTGATGAGATATGTAAGGAGATTCTTGCACTATTATAGTCCATAAACATAAAAGGCATGTGTTTATATATCTTAGTACACTGAGAGATATATATGCACATGCTCTTTATATTTAAGACTATAAAGCTCTATTTCAAACTATAAATACAGCACTTCTCGTACTCATCCTTGTAGTAATCGTTAAGCTTACTGATCTGTTCAAGCTTCAGCGGAAACTCTCTTACCACCGCCTGATACTCCGGCGTCATATAATAAAATACAAAGCAGAGCTTACGGCTTCCGAAGTGATGCTCTCCCGCCTCTTCAACCGCCTTCTGCATAAAGAGCCTCAATATATCTGCAGGGAAGGAATTGAAGATGTAGAAATAAAGCGAACCGTCGCCTGTAAATACATGATTACCAAGTATCTGCTCGGATATATTTATTATATCCTCTATCTTGCTTTTGACGATCCTTACGGGAGCTCCCGAAGAACCCAGCACCAGTACTCCGTTTGAAGGGTTCATATCCTTCTTCTTGTAAGCACTGTCATTCTCGCAAAGGAGCTTGAATATCCTGTCATCCCCTTCTACTCCGATGGTCTTACAGCCGACTTTATGGTTAACATAATATATGACCTTTCCAAGTCCGCACCCAAGATCCACAAGCACATCATTTTCGCCCAGTTCAAGCATATCCATGATTATATCAAGAGTGATATAATCCGTCCCCTGATAGGTATGATGCTCCAGTCTTTTGATCTCCTCACGGTCATCGGCCGTCCTGATATTTAAAACACTATCCAAATGCTCTTCTCTGGATAACATCTTATTCCCTCCAATCAATCCATCATAAGCAGTTATTCTTCTGCCACCTGAACACTTTCTGCCTCAGCTTCTTCTGTATTTCCGGATGCTTCCTCATCCTTCCAGAAGTCAACTTCAGCAAGATCTATTCCAATATCCGAAGCCTTGAAGATAGGATTCTTCTTCGCCTTCTTCTGCTTCTCATAATCCTTAAGCGCCTTGATGGCTACACCGCCAAGTATCATACATGCAGGCAGATTGATAAGCGTCATACCGCCCATGGTGATATCAGCGATCGCCCACGCGATGTCTACCGAAACTGCAGATCCAAGGAATATAACAGCTACACATTCGAACTTGAAAACTCTCCTGAACTGGTTCGAAAGCGGAATGTTATTATTTAAAAATACAAGTGCATTATCAACATAATAAAGGTTTCCAAGCAGTGTCGTAAATGCGAAAAGGATCATCGATATAGTGATGAAAGAAGGTCCGATATCACCAAACACAGATGAAAGCGCATTCTGAACATACGGTGCACCCGATACTGCACTGTTTCTGTCAACACCTGTAGAAAGGCACATAAATGCAGTCGCTGTACAAAGCACAAGTGTATCAATATATACCGAAAGTGTCTGAACAAGTCCCTGCTTAACCGGATGGCTTACATGAGCCGATGCGGAAGCATTTGGAGCTGAACCTACACCCGCCTCATTGGAATAGAGACCACGCTTGATACCAAGTATCATACATGAACCGGCCATACCACCAAATATCGCCTTGAAATCAAATGCATCGCTGAAAATATCAGAGAACATCGCCGGAACATTTTTAATATTAATGCCGATAACGATGAAAGAAACGATAACGTAAAGTATTCCCATGACAGGAACTATAAGGCTTGTGAACTTAACGATCCTCTTTCCGCCTCCCATAAGGCAGATGCCTACCAGCAGCGCAATAACAAAACCAATAATATAAGGTGTTGTCATCTCATCATAGAAGCTGTAGGTCTGGAAGGATGTCTGCAGATTGAAGGAGCAGAGAAGGTTAAAGCCTATAGCATAGGTTGCGATAAGAAATATACAGAAAAGCTTGGCCATCTTCTTTGAATGGAAGGCCTTGTCGATATAATATGCAGGACCACCGTAAGCATTTCCCTCAGCATCCTTACGCTTATAGATCTGTGCCAGTGTACTCTCGATAAATGCAGATGCAGCACCGATTATACACATGATCCACATCCAGAAGCATGCTCCGGGACCACCGAGACATATTGCGGTTGAAACACCGATGATATTTCCGGTACCTACTCGTGAAGCAGTTGAAACCATAAGTGCCTGGAAGGAAGAAACCTTCCCCTTATCGTCGTTCTTCTCTCCGATAAGCTTGCAGGATTCCTTGAAAAGCCTGATCTGGACTCCCTTCGTCCTAAGAGTAAAATACACTCCTGCTACGATAAGAACTATCATAAGAACAGGATAATACAAAAAGTCATCAATCTTCTCAAACTGTCTCGTGATATCGTCAAGCATAATAACCTCCGTGCTTAAAGAATTCTATTCCGCACCCTGTTTTATCAAAAAAAGATAGAGTGCAGCCCACCACACTATATCTTAGCACAATACATTTTTTTATGCCATATCAAATAAGTAATCTATATAATTATCTTCCAATATTTCGTCAGGACTTCCGGTCTTGTCTATCTTACCATCCTTTACGCAGATCACTCTGTCTGTAAACCTTTTTATGATATGCAGCTCATGGAGTGAGATGATCATCGTGAGATTCTTTTCATCCCTCAGCTTCATGATGATATCCGACAGTTCTCTCTTGTATTTGATATCAAGGAAGGTCATCGGCTCGTCCATGATCAGTATATCCGGTTCCTGACTGAGGGCTCTCGCAAGCATAACCCTCTGCCTCTGGCCGTCGCTCAGCTCGCTGAACAGCTCATCTCTGAGCCCGGTGATGCCTGTCAGTTCCATAACCTCTTCAACCCTCTCATGATCCTCAGCACTGAGTATTCCAAGCCTTCCGGTATATGGATATCTTCCACTGCAGACTACATCATAGGCAGTCATCAGAAGCGGCATAACTCTGTCTGTAAGAAGAATTGAAAGCTTCTTCGCAAGTTCGATCTCGTTGTATTCCTTGATCTCCCTGTCACCGATAAATATATTTCCGCCCAATGCCTTCTGCTGCCCTGCAAGAGTCCTGAGAAGCGTCGATTTACCGCAGCCATTGGAACCGATAAGAGTTACGATCTCACCCTTTTTCACGGAGAAGTTTATGTCGGAGATGATCTTTTTGTTTTTGTAGCCGATTGTAAGATTTTCGGTTTTTACCACGTCAACCATTTTCTCTCCGCCTCCTTCCCGTCAGCATGACAACGATGACCACCGGTGCTCCGATGATCGACGTAACCGTACTGATAGATATTTCATTTGGTGCAAATATAACTCTCGCTAAAAGATCCGAAAACATACAGAAGAAGGCTCCTCCCAGGAAGCAGGCCGGTATCATGATGATCGGTTTCGAGGTCTTGAAACAGCTTCTTACAAGGTGTGGAACTGCAACTCCCAGGAACGATATCGGTCCCGCAAATGCAGTAACACAGGCTGCAAGGATACTGGAAATAATTATCATCCATATCCTAAAGCTCTTTATATTTACGCCCATGCTCTTCGCATAGCTTTCGCCAAAGCTGTAAGCCTCCATCGGTTTCGACATAAGGAATGCCGCTGCCACACCAAGGAGTATAACAACCGTGATCACCCGGACATTTGCCCAGCTGATTCCCGAAAAACTGCCCACAGACCAGCTGTGCAGATTCACGATATCCGAATCCGCCGCAAAGTTTATCATAAGCTCGGTTATTGCTGAGCAGATATATCCGATCATAACGCCGCATACGACAAGTATGGACGAATTTCTTATCTTCCTTGAAACCAGCAGGATGAACATCATGGAAACCATCGCTCCGATAAAAGCTGCTCCGATCATCACCATTGATCCGGTCTCCTGACCTGCCTTCATAAAAAATATCATTACCACCGCAACAGCAAGCTTTGCACCCGAAGAAATACCAAGCACAAAAGGTCCTGCTATCGGATTATTGAAGAAGCTCTGAAGCATAAAACCTGAAATACCAAGGGCACCGCCCATCAGAAGCGCAGCAACCGTTCTCGGAAGCCTGATATCCATAATTATCTTCTGCTTCACGCCCCTCACACCGCCAAAAGCCCTAAATACATCTGTCCAGCTTATATTTATACTTCCGGTCTTCACAGATAGCACAAAGAAAAACATCACAAGAACACCCAGCACGATAAAGCTGAGGAGATATCTTGTTCTTCTTTTTTTCAGGCTTCCGTTATTCATTTATGTCTCTCTTTTATCATTCATTTTCGATCATTATCACAATCCACCGGATCAACTGATCGTCGTATATCCGATTATTATCTCTGTCGGCTCAGCCGATACAACTCATATTTCATTTCAATCGCTCAAAATACATCAATTCCGGCTCCTCTCCGCCGTCCCTCACATATTTGAATATCTCATAATAGTCATTAACCATATCCGCCATCTTAGTCGGCTGCTGGAAGCTGTCCTGACTGTAGCACCATACATTCTTATTCTTCACAGCCTTGAGCTCCACAAGGATACCATCGATAGCAATAAGCTCATCGATATTTGTCGGCGAATAACCGAAATTACTGTTATATATCAGCACATCCGCGTCGATCGCATGTGCGTAGAATTCTTCCATCTGAAGCTGAATATAGGTCTTCGACGAATCACCCGAAAGGTGGTCGAAGGAATACTCAGCACCTGCCATTTTAAGCAGTGTCGTCATATAATCGTCAGGATTTCTGACCCCGACTATTCCATTGGTCCCAATATAGAAAAGCGCTGCGTCAAGCTTTTTACCACTTTCCTTACCAATCTCACTCTGTATCTCTTCAATCTTTTTATGCTGCTCATCAAATACAGCCTGAGCCGCCTCCTCTTCTCCTGTAAGTATACCATAAAGCTTGATCCATTCCAGCCTTCCCAGCGGCTCATCTTCAAGACTTGAACGTTCCACAAGCACAGGTATTTCAAGTGCTTCTAACTTCTCTTTTGTATCCGGACTGTGGTAGATCATCTGATTCTCTATTGCAAGGCTGCAGCCGTCGTCGAGGATATATTCATAGTCCGGCATACTGTATTTTCCAACATAACTTATAGTGTCATCCTCAACCAGCTTCCTGACCTCTTCGATGGACCAGTCCTCAGCCTTTGTACTTGTCATCGTAACTCTGTCCAATGCATCTATCGCAAGGAAATGATCCATGACCGATGACGAAGCATTGTAAATATTTGAAAGTGGCTTCTGTAATATCGTAATCTTTCCGGACTTCTCATCCTTCTTCGCAGCCTCCGGGACTTCCGCTCCTTCATCCACCAGAAGGAAGCTGTCCTCACCGACATTGATCAGTATAAGGCCGCCCTCATAGAAAGCAGCAGAGAACTCCTTTGCATATTGAAGGTCCAGATTCCTGAGGAAAGCCCTGTCATATAACGGCTCCTTCACTGCATTCTCAGTTGACTGCCCGGAACCATTACCCGAACCATCTTCCGAGACGCTGCTTGAGCTATCAGTACTTACCTCAGTGTTCTTATCTGCGTCCTTCCCGCAGCCATAAAAAAATACGGATATGAAAAGAGCTATCATAATAAATATCAATTTATTACTTCTTACTTTTTTCATATCCGTATCCTCATTTATTTACTCTCAATACTCTTTGAATCAAACTTCAGTGAGTATTCGATCTCGTGTGGCTTACTCATAGCTGTTGTATCTGCAACAACTGCCTGTCTGTAATCAAATGCCAGAACCTTGATAACGAAGGTTGACTTTTCATCGATGATCTCAGCTTCAATCTTCTCACCATCAACTATCATATAATCATAGTTGCTGCTGCTCCATCTGATTGTAGCATAAATCTCGCCATCCTTCACCTCTATTTCGGCAGGTGATTCAACAGATGCTCTTCCCGAACCACCGGCAAGTATAACATCTGCTGTGTATTTACCATCAGCAAGCTCAAGCTTTGCTGCTGTACTAAGTGCATCTTCATTAAATGCATCAAGTGGAAGATCTCCACTTGTGAAGCAAAGGCTTCTGTCATACCATTTTTCCTTCTTCTTGCTGAATGCAGCGCATTTTACCTCGCTGTCAAGAGCAGGTATCTCAAAGGTAAATGTATGCTCGCCCGCCTCATTCTCTACGAATGGAATATAGCTGTCTTCAGCTGCAGCTACAGCCTCTTCAGGAGTGCCCGGATATACGTAAAGATATCCCTTTCCTCCCATTGTCATTGTAACTGTAAGCTTTCCGTCCTTAACGACAAGCTTTGCACTGACGATTTTGAACATTGACGAGCTAGAAAGACCTGTGATGTCATATTCTCCATCCTTAAGCATATCTGCTGTGATCGGAGACATATTTGCATCAACGACCTCTTCAGCCTCAACTGTCTCTGATGAATCAGCTATCTTACCCGCATCATTATCTGATGAATTTTCTGAGGTTGCCTCTGTTGAAGCCTCGGTTGTATCTGCTGTCGTATCCTCTGATGTACCCTCTGTTGTCACCTCTGCTGTTGTAGCTTCTGTAACCTCAACCGTAGTACTAGCTGTTGTATTTTCTTTTTTATCATTCTTCTTGCCGCAGCCTGCAAGCGCAAATACTGCCGCTGCAACAAGAGCAGCTCTGATGAGCTTTCGTCTCATAATCTTATTCCTCGTTTGCTTCTATTGCTGTCTTAAGATGTGCTACATAGATAGCCTGGATATCAGCAACTCTACCAAGTCCCTGGATGTCTGTCTCAACTTCGTATCCTGCGTTCTTGAAGAGTGTCTTCCATGTATCATCCTCATCACCGGCCATGTCGTTGTTAGCGTGATCACCAGCTACAACCATGAGTGGTCTGAGAACTGCCTTCTTGTATCCGCCAAGCTCTGTAACCTTGTCGATTACATCCTGGAATGAAGGCTCAGCCTCTACTGTACCTACAAAGTAATTCTTGTAACCAAGCTTCTCGAAGGTCTCCTGCATCTTTGTGTAAACTGCATTTGCCTCGTGCTCTGTACCATGACCCATGAAGCATACTGCTGTCTCACCGTCATCAAATGCTGAAGTCTCTTTTGCAACGATATTTGCAACATTCTCAAAGTCTTCATCTGATGTAAGAAGTGGCTCTGAAATGATGATCTTCTCAAATGAATCAGCGTACTTTGCAACTTCCTCTACAAGCTCATCATACTCATAACCATGCATAAGGTGAGTTGGCTGGATTGCAAGAACCTTAACACCGCTTGCAACTGCTCTGTCAAGAGCTTCCTGAACGTTGTCAATCTTCTCGCCATCACGTCTCTGAACATGATCGATGATGATCTGTGCTGTAAATGCACGTCTTACTGTCCAATCAGGGAATTCCTTCTCGATAGCTGCTTCGATACCGCCGATATCAAGTCTTCTTGAATCATTGAAGCTTGTTCCGAAGCTTACTACAAGGATTTCCTTCTCAGCAGGATTATCATCATTTCTTGGATTATCAAGTGATGCATCGCCTGTCTCGTAGTTCTCTTCCTCGTCCGCTTCCTGAGTATCCTCTGAAGTTGCCTCTCCTGTTGTACCTGTTGTTACCTCAGAAGCATCTTCTGAAGTCGCCTCTGTTATTTCCTCTGTTGGCTTCTCAGTCTGAGCTGTAGTTGCCTCTGTTGTTGTGTCTTCCTTCTTGTCTTCGTCCTTGCCGCATGCTGCAAATACGCACATTACAAATACGAGCATTAATGCAAGCAAAACTTTCTTTTTCATTGTTGTTCCTCCTATGTTGAAAAATAGTTTATATTTTTAAACTCAGAGAGGGGAGATTTGGAAGGATCGCACGGCTGTGCCTGAAGAACTTTTATAGACAATAAAAGCAGCCCTGATATGTACTGACTTTCCGGCATAGTAAATACACCTGAAAGAAATTACCTTCAGAGAAAAATACGATACGACCAATTCCTCGTGATCTGAGAATAAAAAGCTACTCTCTGTATCAGATACCCAGCAGGTTTCCTGGCTCAGCCATCAACATATATATCAGCCTTCCCAACCGCTTCTGCCCCTTCCCGGGACATCATTCGTCAGTGACCATATCACAGAACCCCTTAATATGGAAAATACACCGAATACTCATCCGGATCATCCTCCGCCCATAATCTCTGCGATATATAGATATATACTCCCTCAATACAGTGACGAGATCGTACAGGATTCTCACCTGTTTCCCTTTTAACCTGTGCAACCGATTTATATCGACAGTATTTTTATACTCGTCCGACATGCACACCGCCAGCAACTTAACAGTATCTTTAACGGCCTCGATCCACAGGCACTGTGTATCTATATATTTAAAACATATATAAGATAATAAAAAACAGGTTATTTTGCAACCTGTTTTTTATACTTATTTTTTATATGCAATTAATCTGCTGTTACTGAATTCAGATAATCCCTGTAATCTTTAATATAATTATCCCAGTCATTTATAAGCCAGTTACTGAATTTATCAAATATGTCATCACCTGCTGCTTTCTTGATGATATCCAGCTCAATATCTACAAATCCATAATCATAATCGTATTCCAGCGAGGCATCACTGATCTTCTTAATGATTTCAGGACCGTAGGTCTCCTCAAGGAAGCTGACGAATCTATAGCCATAATTGTTCAGGTAAGGATAATTGAAAGTCATGAAATTATCTTTTTCTTCGCCCTCCTCCTGCTCTTTATATAAGCCCTTCGGATCATTGATAACATCATTTTTGTTAAACTGATCTTCTGTAACATCTATAAACTGAAGCATCTTCGTATCTGGAAGGTTATATTCCCTGCCCAGTTTCTCTTCATTGTAGAGTGCGAAACCTCTTTCAAATATGTCACCCATAAAGCCGCTCTGGCGCTGTCTCAGGGAACGTGCAAGTCCTGCTATAACATATCCGAAATCGCCGCTCTCCATATCCAGATATTTATCATAGAGAAGCACAACAGAATCATCTGTATATTCCGGTGAGTTACCTTCCTCATATGGCTTGATTATGATGTTGACTCTCTTATTATCTGTATTTATGCCGTTATAATTTGTTATAGATACATAATTTCTTCTCCATGGATAAGTGGTCAGATGCTCAAGGTTATCATAGCTGAAACCGTACATCTCCTCGAGTCTCTCCATAACGCTTTCAACAGCCGCTGCGGCATCACCGCTGATCACCGTACCCTGCTTAAAATACATTACGAACTTATCGCTTTTATAATAGCAGTCCTGATCTACCTTATATACATCGCTCTTTCTGCCGCTAAGAACTATCATCTTCTCCTTGCAGTTCTTGGCCTCATCTTCATTATCAGCCCTGTATTCCGGCGTCATATAGCCTTCATCATCAGTTTCTATATCCTGAAGATTATCCTTCTCGGTCTGAGATGCATCCTTGCTGTTTTTCGGAGTCGAATCCTTTATATTATCAACTTCCATCTCATCCAGCGTGTCATACTTCTTTTTCTCATCACTCTTGCCGCAGCCGGCCATTCCGAGAAGCATCAGCATTGCCATGCCAACTACTAATCTCTTACCCATTTTCTTTGTTTTGATCATTACTGTCACTCCTTCACAGTTTTTTCATTAAATATCCAAATCGTTACCCCTTGGCTTTATGATAAGACTGCCGTCCTGCAATATCAATTAAGCTTTGCTTAAGTTTTATCAAGGATTGATTAACATTTATTTATCAAAGAACATAAAAAATAATGCGGATCACAGGACCCGCATTACGTATTCAGCCGCCGCCATAAGGTTATCGGCTCTATATTCTATTCTTTTCATAAGCTCTTCATCAGGCTCTGTAAGGTCCGGTATCATTATAGTCCTGCAGCCTGCCGTACTTGCGGAAATAACACCATTCGGCGCATCCTCCACAGCAAAGGCATCTCCCGGTTCAATACCGAGTCTTTCGCAGGCATAAAGATATATATCAGGCCCGGCTTTCCGGTTTTGACCATTACCGCACAGATGATCTCGTCAAAATACTCCCTCAGGCCTGCTCTTCCAAGATACTCAGCAGTAAGCTCTTCATTGGTGGCAGTTGCTATAGCCAGCTTTATTCCGGCCTTCCTAAGCT
>JAFRNE010000013.1 GCA_017430325.1 Eubacterium sp. | reverse complement strand
TAAAAAACAAATCAATAGCGAAAGCGGCCGCACATTTTGGTGTATATGTCAACACTTTTTTCGAATTATTACAGAAAAAAAGACCTCTATACTTTTTTAGTATAGAGATCTTTTTCATTAAACTTAACTTAATGACATTGCCCTCCGGGGTATGCTTTTTCATGCCTGTTTTTATAATAATATAAGTATTATTTGGCTACATCCTGTAAACTTTCTATATGTTATATCGTCTCTTTATCTTCATTCGGATCGTCATAGTACTCTATGCCGTCCTCAGTATTTTTCTTTTCGATATTTCTGAATATCGGCCGTGCAAACATCGAAACAGTCAGTATGTATGCCGATGGGCCGATTATCAGTGAGATAAACATCAGTGTAAGGTTCCAGATAAAGGCACATGCAAGTATTGCAAGTATTATGGCAAGAAGTAATGTTCTTCCCGGATATCTGGTCGCAATCCTGAAGGAATTGGACACTGTATTTTTAAGTGTATTCACATATCTTGCAGAAAGTGCAAATGCATATACAAAGCAGCAGAAGAATATCGCACCTGACAGGAAGCCCCAGATCAGAAGAAAGATCGAAGCATTCTCTACCTTGTGGAAAAGCTCAAAGTCCAGGTAAACCGTGTAGAAAGCGACAGCCGCCATTATACCGAGCGGAAAGCCCTGCTTCAGGTTCTTCTTGTAGGATTTAATAAACTGCCTTACTACATAGCCCTCCTTATTCTCAACCATCTTAAGGCCTATATCGAAGGCTGCAACTGTTGATACACCAACTGTAAGACCAAGTCCGATAACTGTTCCTATGATCCAGCAAAGAGAAAGCACGAACATATTTGTCAGTGTCTGCATCATTCTGTATAACGGTCCATCTATATCAAATAACCTCATTCTCTTTCTCCTTTCCAAAACTATTTTAAATATCTATTTAATCACACAGCATCGTTTGATCTTTTATAATAGATGATCGACCCGGGATGTAACCGGGCCGATCAATGAACACACATAAAGTAAGTTTAAAACCTTAGTTAGATGCTGCATCCTCAGCAGCCTTACGTGCCTTAGCCTGTTCATTTGTCCAGTCCCAGCACTCCTGATAGCCATAACCCTTAGCCTGTGCCTTCATACCGTTTACAATCTTAGTATACTCTGCATCAGACTCTGCGTAAATAGCTTTCCATGAATTCTCACGGATACATTTTGTAACCTGTGCCCAGGTTGTCTTAAGCTCATCAGACTTTGGTGGCATTACATAGTCAGAACCAGGTGATACTACATAATTACCACTGAGCATATATTCATTAGTTGTTGTACATCCTGTATGATCTCTCCAGTCCTGATCAACATCACAGAGAGCCTCTGTCTGATTTGATTTCCAGTTCTCATCGTTGTATGTCTCACCGTTTGAATCAGGGTTTGAAGCATCGAGTGACCAGGTGATCATGTTGATCTGGCACTGTCCGTCTTTGAAGGTTCCTGAGAAACCGTTTCCTTCAAGAACTGTAGATCCATCAGCATTTGTCTTCTTACCAAGCTCTGTGAAATATGTATTTCCGTCTTCATCATAATCCCAGGTAACTCCCTTAGGACCATACTCCATTGTCATACGTCCTTCAGGTGTACAGTAGTAATTGATGACTTCCATACAAACTTCCGGATACTCTGCATTTGCACCGATTGCCCAGTAGTTGTTGCTTCCGAGAACGCTCAGACCATAAACGATAGGTGAAGCATTCTTAGGTGTAAGGCTTCTCATCATCTTGCCCTCAGCCATATGATCAGGTGTATTGTAAGCAAGACATCCTGCATAGTTGAAGATCGAGAAGAATGTACCACCACTCTTAACCTTCTGGATCATTGTATCATAAGTTGTTGTCATTGAGTCAGGATCAAGAAGATCATTCATATATAACTTGTGATAGAAATCAAGCATCTCGAGATAAGGTGAATTGTCATCAAGCGCTCCGTGGAACTCTCCTGTTGAAGGATCATAGAGACCGATACCAAACTCATCATATCCGTAATAAGCTGTTGCTGTAGACTTAACATACATTACCATGTCGCCGTCCCAGTCTGGCCAGAGAGAAGCTGCATAAGTTTCCTTGCCGTTCTCATCTGTTGGGCAGATTTCCTTCATCTGCTTTAATACCTCTACAAGGTCATCCATAGTATTTACTTCAGGATAACCAAGCTGTGCGTAAAGATCCCATCTGATATCCCAGGTATAGAAGAAGCTCTGAAGATCGGTACTGTTTGTAGCAACCTCGTAACCAAGGCCATAGATCTTGCCATCATCGCTCATGTTTCTGTTCTTCTCAAGTGCGTAAGGCATATGCTCTACGATGTATGAGCCGTAATCCTGAAGAATATTGTCCTCTTCCCAGTCAAAGAGGAGTCCGGCATCACGTGCCTGCATATAATCATTTTCCGAACCGAATACCACTATATCACCGAGGTTTCCTGATTCCATTCTGGTATCAAATACGCCCTCACCGTTTGGTACGATATTAAGCTCAACATTGAACTTATCCTTAAGGATCTTGGCTGTCCATCCTTCCTGCATTCCGGAATAATTTGCTCTTTCCGAAAATACAGTAAGTGTAACTGCAGGTCTCGATGATCCGCCGCCTTCAGTACTATCTCCATCATTCTTCTTACCGCAGCCTGAGAATGAGCCGAGCATTGTCATTGCAGCAAGGCCGACTGCAGCAGTTTTTCTAAGCGTTTTTTTCGAAAAAAACTTTTTCAACTTCATGTTGTCCCTCCGTTTTTAAACATTAATATCTAAATATCAATTTAACATCATACAAGTTTTTAACCCTTGACAGCTCCGAGCATGATACCTTCCTCAAAATATCTCTGCATGAATGGATATACGAGAAGAATAGGTATAACTGAAACCATTGAAACTGTATACTTTATGAGCATACCATTGTTTGCATAGTCGAGAGCCGCATTGCTGCTTGATCCACCCTTATTCATTACCGCACCGAGGTTGTTACTTGTGGTGAGATAAATGTACAGTCTGTGCTGCAGTGTGTAAAGGTTTGGTGAGTCTGACATGAGGATCAGGGAATCCTGGAAGCTGTTCCAGTTTCCTACTGCACCGAAGATTGCGATAGTTGCAAGAATCGGTTTAGACAGTGGCCAGACTATCTTTCTGAATACCTGCATGAAGGATGCTCCATCGATGAATGCACTTTCCTCCAGCTCGGCTGGTATTGATTCTATGTAGGTCTTTACAAGAATTATGTTATATGGTGCTACTATTCCAGGTATGATGTATGCTGCGAAGCTGTTTGTAAGTCCGAGCATCTGCATATTTAAATACCATGGGATGAGACCTGCGTTGAAATACATTGTTATAACAAGGAATCTGTAGAAGAACTTTCTTCCCCACATCTCCTTCTTGGTTACAAGGTAACCTACGAAAGCTGATGCAAGTACCATGATGGCTGTTCCGAATATGGTTCTCGTTACAGATACCAGAACTGCATTTCCAAGGTCTGTGGCATTTCTAAGTGCCAGGTAGTTCTGTATATTTATTCCACGCGGTATGAAGTTTATCGAACCGCTGCTTACTAACTTTGCATCAGATATGGTATTGATAAAAAGATAGTAGAATGGGAATATACACGATATTGTAAATATAATGAAAAATGAATAATCAAATATGTAGAATACTATATCTTTGCCGCTGTATTTATGCTTTGCACTCTTTGAATTGATCTTTATCGTTTTACCGTCAGGTGTTGTGGCAAGGACTATTCTTTTTTTGTCTTTTCTTTTTAATTCTCTTTCTCCGACTTCCACTTAACACACCTCCTTATACGATACTTTCATGTCTGACTATCTTCGAAACTCCGTTAGCCAGGAAGAGCAGGAATACGCTGACAAGCGATTTCGCCATACCGATAACTGTCGATAGCGGTATACTTCCGCCTCCAAAACCTAAATGATATACATAAAGGTCGAGTACTTCCATGTGCTCCATGTTTGAAGCGTTTGAGAATACAAGGTACTGATCCAGTCCGTTGCTGAGCATTCCGGCAACTGAAAGGAGGAGCATAACCATGTATGTTGGCATAAGACCCGGAAGGGTTACGTGCCATATTCTGTGCCATCTTCCGGCACCGTCAACTCTTGCTGCTTCATAAAGCTGCTTATCGATACCGGCGATACCGGCGATATAGATGATCGCGCTCCAGCCGACACCTTTCCATATTCCCCAGATAAGCATCTTCAACCAGGTATTTGAATCGCCCATGAGGTGATTTCCTGATGTTCCGAAGATCATGTTGAAGAAACCGTCTGTTGAGAAGATTGCAAGTGCAACTGTGTAAACAAGGATCCAGCTTATGAAGTTTGGAATTGTTGTAAATGTCTGAACTATACGCTTGAACGGTCTGCTCTTGATTTCTGTAAGGAATACTGCGAATGCCAGTGGAACCCAGCTTGTGAGTATTCCGAGGCCGCTCATTGCGAGTGTATTTTTAAGAACTCGTACTATATCTCTCTTTGTAGCTTCATTCTCGAAGAGGTATTTAAACCACTTGAAGCCTACGAAAGTCTTGCTTGAAAGCTCGCCACCGGCTTTGTAATCGAAGAATGCATATCTCCAACCCCAAAGTGGAAGGTAGCAGAATATAAATGCAAGCATTGCAAATGGTATGAACATCAGGAAGAGCTTGAACTTTGTCTCCATCTCGAACTTAGCGCCCTTCTCTGCTCTTGGTACCATGAAGAATTCCAATATCGTAAGTACAAATATAGCAACTCCCATGATCGCATAGATTATGATGCCTTTAGCAAATACTGCCTGAACCTTATCCTGCTTCTTAGAATCACGGAACTGCTGATAAGCTATGTAGATAACAATAAGTCCTGCTGTAAGAAGTACAACACCTGCGATTGAAACGATAAATGAAAGTCTCTTACATTTATTATTTCCAAGTGACAGGCATGCACCTGCTGATATAACCAGGATACCTACAAGTGCGAGGATCGAACCTGTAAACAGTATACTGAAAGTTCCTTCCTCGACCCATCCCATTCTGAAGCCTCGTCCTACGTTTTCAGTAAGACTTCCATATGAGATCGCCGATGTGAAAAGTGAAAGATTGTTACCTATAAGTGCTGTAAGCTTTGCAGGGTTCATACTTGGCAAAAATACCATGAAGAACATCAGCAATGCTATCACCCTATGTACTCCGAAGAGCATCCAGGCTGGCTCCTTCACCTTAAATTTTTTCTTGTCGATCTTCAGAACCTGATTCTCAAGTTCCCTCTCTCTGGCCATGTCGACACTGTATGAGTCGACCGCTTGTTTTTCGGCTTTTCGAGCTGCGATCTTGTCCTCGGCAGCTGTTCTTCCGCCACCGTACATTTCATTGTCGGACATTTTATCCCTCCTTACCTCACATATTAAAACATCTTGGAATCATCCGATATGTCCATGTTTTCCGGACTATTCCTTCATTATCTACAGTATAAATTCTTTACCTGTTTTTTAATACCTCAATAAACAGTAATAAAATACCTTAAATAATAGACTGTATCGTAAAATTATGGCTATTTTTCTACATAAATAAGAAGAGGCAGTGCACAATCTGTGCACTGCCTCTATTCATGATTCTCTCAATTTTTAAAGGGTATTTTATGGATTATTCATCCTTCTTTTTCTTGCTCATAACGATACCGCAGATAGCTCCAAGAACTACTACAACACCACCGATGATTGCTGCGATAACTCCGCCGCTGAGGCCGTCCTTCTTGTCGTCCTTCTTCTCATCTGTAGCTGCAGGAGCTGCTGTTGTAGCATCATCCTTATCCTTAGGTGCCTCTGTGATTGCCTCTGTTGTAGCTTCTGTAGCACCTTCAACATAACCATTAGCTGCAAGATAAGCATCAAGGTCTGTGTCGCCTGCTGTACCTACGCCTGTACCTGTGATCGAGAATACAACCTTAACTTCCTTCTCAGGAGTAAGCGCTGCTGTATCACATGCAGGATTCTCTGAGATTCCTGTGCCTGATCCATCGTATGCGTTACTGATGTCGATACGGAAGTTTCCGTTTCCTTCTATATCACCAAGAACGAGGCTGTCGCTGTTGCTTGTGATCTTCTGACCATCTACAAAGATTGCTACCTTAACCTTAGCATCTGTATCCTTAAGCTCTTCCTTGTCGTTCTCTCTGAGAGTACCAACAGACTTCATAGCCTTGCCCATTCCTACTACATCAACGAGGAATACAAGTGCGCCGTCCTGAGGATCAGCCTTTGTTGTTGCTCCAACCTGCTCAGCTGTAAGGGATACTTCATAAACGCCATCACCGGTTACCTGTACTTCATTACCAACGCCCTGAGCGTAATTCTGCCATGAATTATCAAGACCATCTGCAAACATAAGGAATGCTGTCCAAGGACCTGTAGTATCAACTTCTTCCTCAACTGTCTCAAGGTATGAACCGAAAGGTACGCCTTCTGCTACGAGTTCGTATGTTACTTCGATTGATGTGATATCTGCCTCTGCAAAAGCTGAAGCATCAACCGGAACAGGTGTTACATCCGAAGAGCCATCTGCTGTTCTACCGCCAAATGTCTTATCTTCCGGATTAACCCATTCATTGAAAAGGTTTGTACGTGTTGTGATTCCGTCATCTGATGATGTATATGTCTTTCCTGTAAGAGCAACTTCTTCACCGTTGATCTTAACTGACTTGATGTTCATGTAACCATATGGGAAATACTTCTCACCATCTTTGATCTCAACATCGAAGAATGCAAGTCCCTTTGCAGGAGCTTCTTCAGTAGCCTTGATCTCGCATGATACTGTGTATTCGCCTTCGCCTGTAACAGTACCCTGGTTCATGGTAACTGTTGCCCATTCCTGACCATCATTCCACCACTGATTAGCCCAGCCGGTATCAGAGAATGTGATGTATGTAGGTGTTCCTTCTGCAGGAAGCGGTTCTGCAACCTTATCCTTAACGATAGGAGCATCCTCGTGCTCACCAAAGTGAGAAACTGTAAATGTTACCTCGAGTGACTTAACGCCTTCAAGCTGCTCAGCCTTCCAAAGCATTGGTGTAGCTGCTGCTGCATCCTGCTCACATCTTGTGTCTGCTGCAACTGCGCCTGTGTCATCAACCGGCTTGTTCCACTCATTGTAAAGGTTAACTCTTGTGGTTACGCCTGCACCATCTGCAGAACATGTGTAGCTGTAACCCTGAAGCTCGATAGCTTCACCATTCATCTTGATCTCATCAACTGTGATGATAGATCTGTTACCAAGAACAGACTCTCCGTTTACTACCTCAAGCGCATTAAACTGTGCAAGGTTCTGAGGCTCAGCAGCCTCCATTGATACTGTATAAGTACCATCGCCTGTGATCTCTGCGTTTGTCCATGTTGCTTCAAACTCGCCCCAATCAGAATTGTTGATGTTAAGGTATGCTGTACCATCTGAAAGGCCCGATGCATCCTGTGCAGCTCTTAATGATCCACCAGGGATCGTAGCTACTGCAAGGACTCCTGCGAAGAAAGCAGCTGACAACTTCTTAAGTAGTTTCTTCATAGATATCCTCCTTTTTTCTCTTAGAATGCTAACTGCATCTTTGATTACGAAAATGCATGCAGCATTCCAAAAATACATAATGCTTCTGCATCTGGTAAAATTTTACCAACAAACACCTTGGAAATATACCTTACATTTTCCACCTATAATGCTCTAAAATTTAGTGTCATATTTTATTAACAATTACAGAACAGGCATGAAAAAAACGCGGATAACTGTACCCCCCTTCAGGGGGGCACAATTACCCGCGTATTATCTACACCGTATAATCAATTATTAATGATAGCCATCTACGCTTCGATCAGCGGCATGCGGATCTCAACCTTGGTGCCGTGGCCGTATGTACTGCTTATGCGTACTCCGTAGTCTTCTCCGAAGCGGAGCTTGATACGCTGGTTAACGTTTACGACTCCGATATGGGTACGGTCAAGATTCTCAAAATCATTCATATCAGTAAGGATGCTCTGCAGCTCCTCCTCGGTCATTCCGTGGCCGTTATCTTCTATAACAAGATACATTGCATCACTGATATTTGCGGTAATATCTATCCTTCCGCCCTCTTCCATCTCCTCCATGGCATGAACGTATGCATTCTCCACAAACGGCTGGACTACGAAAGGCATGATAAGATAATTTTCTGCTGCTTTCTTATCGAAATTAATGGCTGAAGTGATACGATCGCCAAAACGGTAATCCTGAATACCGAGATAGCAGTCAACCTTGTCCATCTCCCAGGCAAGAGTCTTCAGCTCATTGCCGACCTCAAGGGAGCTTCTGAGAAGCCTTGTAAGTCTTACTGAGATATCCTCTATTTCCTTTTCCTTATTTATAGCCGCAAGCATACGGATATTTTCAAGGGTATTGTATAGGAAGTGAGGGTTGATCTGGGTGGCGAGCATCTTAAACTCAACCTCCTTCTCCCTCGAATAAAGCTGTTCCTTCTGAAGCCTTTCAGCCGCCGCCGCATCACTGAGCTGCTGCATATCGGTAACCATCTTGTTCATATCATTATAGAGGTCCCATATCTCGTCCTTTGCATCACCGATACCGGTCCTCTTAACATCATCGTATTTTTTCTCGGTCACATTGTGCATGGCCTTTCCCAGAGCCATGATACGTCTTGAAAACCAGCTGTTCAGGATTGTGATCGCAATCGCCATGACTATCATAGCGATAAACATCGGAAGTACCATCCTTCTGGCCGAGCCCATGACCTGGTCATCTATATCATCATAAGACCTGATAGAGATAATATCGTATTGATCCTGTGAATATCTCGGATTTATACTCACACCTGCTCTGTAGCATTTTGAACCACGGAAGGTGAATTCCTTATCTTCGCTGGCCTCAGAAATATATTCAGCCTCTTCCTCTGTGATGTCAAAATTGGAATGAACGACCTCAGAGCCATTGAGCATCATGACAGCAAAGCCATCCAGCTCACTTACAATATCATTTGTCAGTGCAGGATCTATGGAAATACTTATGATACCTGCCATATTTCTCTGCTTCGTATAAAGGATCTTCGTAAGTCTGATACTTCTTCTTCCGGTACCCAGGTTTGTAAGATAGGACCAGCTCGGAAGACCGTCATTCTCAATAGTTTTCTTATACCAGTTCTTCTCTCTTATGGTATCGGTGATAAGCCTGAAATATCTGTTATCAACTCTGTCGACAGTACCCTTGTTAACATAGATACAGATGCTGGAGATATTTTTATAATATCCCCCGATATATTCGGAAAGCTTATCAAAGCCTCTGTAATCTACAAGTATATCGTTATCGCTTCCGATACCGGTTATTCCTATCTTCTGGCTCTGTGGCTCAAAATATATTCTCTCGGAAAGCTCTATCGCGTGATCCATCGTCGACTCTATCAATTCCTTACGCTCCTCCAGCTTACGATTTTCATTCTCGGTCTGGATATTCGCAAGGGACTTTCTCTCTGAGTTGAACATATAAATGCTCACGAGAATAAGCGGCAGGAAGCATCCTACCGCATAGACAAGAAGCATTCTCTGTCGCATTCTCAGATTCTTTATTTTATTTATTACTATCCGGAATATCTTCAAGTATCCACCTCGGCTCCGGCCTGTATAATTAATTAGCAGACTCGATGATCATAACATCCTTTGGTTCAAGCGTAAGCTTAGCACCGGCACTATAAACAGTATCCGATAGAAGCTCAGTTCCGTCAATATCCAATTCAATATCCTGCTGCTCTTTAGTCATATTTATAATGAAAGTGTAGCACTTATCATCTCTGTATCTGCGTGTAACATCAAGCTTGTCAAATACGATGTCTCCGCCATCAGCCGCAGATTTGATCGGATCCATAACACCGACGATGCCCTTCTCTTCTGTAATATCTTTGATGAGGCTGTCGTAGAAGGCTTCATCAGAGCATGCACCGATGTAATAAGCCTTGCCTTCGCCGAAGTTATTCTTTGTGATGACCGGAGTTCCGGCATAGAAATCCTCTTCGTAGGTCGCAAGCACCTCAGCCCCCTCAGGTCTGATAAGATCAAGAAGCACTGCAGCCTCAGCCGACCTTCCGCCGTATTTGAAGCTGTTCTTCTCTCCTTCAGGAAGCGCATCGCTTTCCTCAACCCAGATACCGAAGATGTCGCGAAGCTTGCCCGGATATGCACCGTAAACAAGATCGCTCTCTCCAACATAACCGCTGAAATAAGTTGTTACAAGGCTTCCGCCGTTCTTCACAAAGCTTCTCAGCTTCTCATCGTAGCCGTCCTTTACCATATAAAGGATAGGGGCAACAACGATGTCATATCTGTCCAGACTGTCATTTACACTGACGATATCGCAGGCAATATGTCTCTTATAGAATGCTCTGAAATATCTGTAAACCTCATCATGATAATTGATAAGTATGCTTGGACCCGAAGAATATGTGATCCCCCACCAGTTATCCCAGTCAAATACGATCGCAACCTTCGGCTTCTCAACCGAACCGATTATCTTATCACCGAGTTTATCAAGCTCTGCACCAAGCTCCGTAACTTCTCTGAATACTCTTGTATCGTCTCTTCCAGCATGATCGATAACTGCGCCGTGGTATTTCTCGCAGGCACCTATACTTCTTCTCATCTGGAAGAACATAACCGTATCCGAACCATGAGCAACTGCCTGATAGCTGAGCATTCTCATTTCTCCCGGACGCTTCAGCTTATTATATGGCTGCCAGTTCTGAACACTCGGAGTCTGCTCCATAAGGCAGAACGGCTTATCTCTCTTAAGGCTTCTCATAAGCTCATGTGTAAGAGCTATAT
Source organism: Eubacterium sp. (assembly GCA_017430325.1). Lineage (GTDB taxonomy): Bacteria > Bacillota > Clostridia > Lachnospirales > Lachnospiraceae > Eubacterium_Q. The sequence continues at coordinate 18,794 of JAFRNE010000013.1, read as the reverse complement.
CACTGTCAGGCTCGCCCGGCCATGGATAGCTGTCCCATGAGATGAAGTCCATATACTCAGCCCACTTCTGATAATCCAGTGGGAAGTAGAAACCCATCAGGTTTGTTGTGATAGGCGTATCCTTAACATGCTCTCTTATGGCATTGTATTCCAGCTTGAAGCATTCCATGATGCTCTCGGAATTGAATCTCTTATAATCGATGGTGATTCCCTGGAAGTAGGACTTTTCCTTACCGTAAATAGTAAACTGCTCAGACAGCTCACTTGAAACAACTATATCTTCAAAACCGTAGAAGGTATGTCCCCAGAAAGAAGTATTCCATGCCTTATTTACTTCATCGATAGTACCGTATTTCTTTCTGAGCCAGCTTCTGAAGGCTGAAGCACAGTTCTCGCAGTAGCACTCACCGCTGTATTCGTTTGAAACATGCCATGCGATGACCGCAGGATTATCACCATATCTTTCAGCAAGCTTTCCGGCCATCCTTGAAGCGTATTTTCTAAATACAGCACTGTTCGGGCAGAAGTTCTCTCTTCCGCCGTATTTCATCTTTCTGCCCTGAATATCGGCTCTGAGTATCTCAGGATATTTTCTTGCCATCCATGCAGGGTTTGCACCTGTCGAGGTTGCAAGGCATATCTTCAGCCCGTTTTCAGAGCAAAGCTTTATTATCTTATCAAGTTTCTCAAAATTATATTCATCCTCTGATGGCTGAAGCGCCGCCCACGAAAATACATTCAGTGTTACTATATCAATATGAGCCTTCTTGAAAAGCTTCATATCCTCCTGCCATACCTCTTCCGGCCACTGCTCCGGATTGTAATCTCCGCCATACGCTATCTTGTTATGGTTCCAAATCCTGTTCATGTCTGTCCTCCTTAATACCTCATACGGACTTATTTCATGTTAATTATTATCTCAAATCCTTCACACTTGCAATCAAAAAAACTATTAATTTTCAGCCTGTCCGTTATATAAAATCAGATTCAAACAGTTATGTAAAATCAGGTCCGGACGGTTATATCCGGACCTGATAAAGTTTCCTCTAATCTCGTATCAAATACGATCAGGGTTCACTATTATATTCTCTTAAATGCAGGTATAACATCTAGTGGTGCAGGAACTGTTATATCGCAGCCATCTGCATTGTCGATAACCTCGCCTGTTTCAATATTCTGCCACTTTCCTGCCGGGAGGTAGAGTGTTCTTTCCTTAGCGCCTGCTTCAAATACAGGTGCAACCAGATAATCAGGTCCGAACATAAACTGATCCGCAAGATTCCAGCATCTCTCATCCTCAGGGAACTCGTAGAACATTGTTCTGATAAGTGGTGAACCGTTCTCTGAAGCTTCCTTCATGAGGCCGCTGATGTAATCCTTAAGTGAAAGACGAAGATCAAGGTATTTTCTCATGATCTTGTATGCTTCATCGCCATAGCTCCAAAGCTCATTTGGCTGACCTGTGTGAAGATATCCGCCACCGAAATCTCTGTTATCAAGAGGCTCGATATCGAAAGGTCCTCTGTCGCCGTGCATTCTGAAGATCGGACAGAATACACCGTACTGATACCATCTGATAAGCAGCTCAACGAATTCAGGATCATTTACATTTTCTGTCATGAAGCCGCCGATATCTGTTGTCCACCAAGGAATACCTGCAAGACCCATATTCTGTCCTGCAACAACCTGATCCTTAAATGCGATGAAATTACTCTGAACATCACCTGTCCATACAAGAGTTCTGTATTTCTGGCTTCCTACCCAGGCTGAGCGAACAAGGTTTACATAATCCGTTCTACCCTCTGCTTCCATACCGTTGTAGAAAGCTTCAACATATTTCTTAGGATATTCACAGCTTACCTTTGTAGCACGTCCTGTGTAATATCTGTAATTGTTAAAGTCATATGAAACAAGATCAGGCTCTGAATTATCCAGCCAGAAAAGATCGATTCCCTTGTCCAGATAATTGGTCTTGCATCTGTTCCAGATATATTCCTGAGCTTCAGGATTGAAGAAGTCTGTTGTTCCACAGTCTCCCTGATAATCATAGGTCTGCTGTGAACCGTATTCTGTAGTAACAAGAAGGCCCTTCTTATCCATCTCGTAGAAGGTCTCGCCTCTCTTATCAACTGAAGGCCAAACTGAAACCATGACCTTTGTGCCCATCTCGTGAAGCTCATCAAGCATAGCCTTAAGCTTATCATCAGGCCAGTAGGTCTTATCAAATTTCCACTCTCCCTGATATGGCCAGTGGAAGAAGTCGATTACAATAACATCAAGCTTGATTCCAAGCTCTTTATATTTACGGGCAACACTGAGAACCTCTTCAGGTGTACGGTATCTCAGCTTGCACTGCCACAGTCCGAGATAATCATCACTCATTACAGGTGTTCTTCCGACACAGGCTGTATAGTTCTCAACCAGCTGCTTTGGTGTATCGGCAACTGTGATCCAGTAATCAAGAGCGTCCGTTTCATCCGCAACCCACTTGGTTATATTTTCACCGAAGGAAACCTCTCCTGTTGCAGGATTATTCCAAAGCATGCCATAACCAAGACTTGATACAAGGAAAGGCACTGAAACCTGTGAATTACGCTGTTCAAGAGGCATTACACAGCCCTTGATGTTGAGCTGTGGCTGCTGGTACTGACCCATACCATAAAGCTTCTCGCCCTTATTTGCCTCAAATCTTGCTGTCAGCTTGAAGGAATCTGAAGCAAGTCCCTTGAACTCTCTTGAAACTATCTTGAAGCAGATAGATTCCTTTCTGATCGATCCGCCGTATAAGCTGTAATACTCCTGGAGGATGAGCTTCCACTCGCCCTTTTCGTCCTTCTTATAGAAGCAGATAATACCAACCTCATTTACGGTAGCCTTAATATTTCCATTAACTATCTCTGCATGTATGCCATCAATCTTAACCTCAGCACTATGTGAAACCTCTTCGGTAAGTGCATGGTCTGTATCAGGCAGGTTTCTGAGGAGGGTCGATCTTACTCTCAGAGCATCTGTTCCCCATCCTTCTATCCTCAGTGTCTCTCTGTGTAATCTTCCTATAAGGGCATTTCCTTCACTTGTAAATCTCATTTGATGTCCTCCATGTTTAAATCTTAAATATATTAGAATTGATTTTATAGTGTTTCTATTTTGATAACTACCGGCATTTCCTTCTTCGCAGCTCCGCCCTGAACCATAAGTCCTTCGTCAGTCATTTCGAACTGCGCTTTACTGCTGCTTCCGAGTACCGATACATCCTTGATAAGTCCGAAGAATGCAGGCTTGTCTTTATCACCCGATCTTCCAAGTGACTTTATCATCACCTTTCCGTCTTCAGGATATTTCATAACGAATGCGTAGATGCATCCGTGACCTGCCGTAAATCTTATATCTTCAGCGGTGTAAACCTTCTCGCTGCCGTCAGCAAACTGTCCATCGCTGTCGTGCACAGGTCCTTCCTTAGCCACTCTCCAGACTCGGCTGTCATTTATCGCCTCGCTGTTTATCTTCATCCAGTCAGCAAGGTCCGTAAGTATTTTTCTGTCTCCCTCAGGGATGCTTCCGTCGGCTTTAGGGCCGATATTCAGAAGAAGATTTCCATTCTTACTTACCACTTCGATAAGTGTTGCTATTATCTCGTAGCTGCTCTTATAATCCAGCGAATCTGTGTAGCACCATGAATTATGTGCCACCGCTGTATCTGTCTGCCATGGGAATGCTTTAACATCCGCAAAGCAGCCTCTTTCTATCTCAACTATTCCTGTTCCGAAGGAAAGCGCATCGTGCTTGTAGCATACCGCTGTCGGCCTTCCCCACTCCTCGCCTTTATTGTAATAATATGCAAGAAGCTTCTTCATGTACGGCCTGAAGGCCTCATGTATTATCCACCAGTCAAAATACAGCAGCGCCGGCTGGTATTTATCGATTATCTCAACCGTCCTGATCAGCCAGTCCGTGAGGAAGGTCTCATCAGGATAAGGCTCACTCTTCATATCGAAGTTGTCAGGCTCCGGATTTGCCGGCCAGTAGAAATCCCCCGGTTCCATCGGATCTTTGATATCACTGTCAAAATCCCTGCCCGGTCCCATGAACCACCAGTGCTCAGCTCTGTGACTTGAGGTGCAGAAGGTCAGTCCCTGCTTCTCTGCCTCACTCTTCAGCTCACCCAATACGTCGCGGTGCGGTCCCTTCTCATAAGCATTCCACTCTGACAGTTCACTCTTATACATCTGGAAACCGTCATGGTGCTCAGCCACCGGAAATACATAGCCTGCTCCGGCCTCTTTGAAAAGCTTTATCCATTCTGCCGGATCAAACTTCCCGCCTGTGAGCATCGGAATGAAATCCTTGTAGCCGAAATCCTTATGCGGTCCGTAGGTCTTAATATGATGCTCATATTCCGGACTTCCGACCACGTACATATTCTTGGAATACCACTCATTATTAAATGCAGGAACGCTGTAGACTCCCCAGTGGATAAATATTCCAAAACGCTTTTCTCTGAACCAGTTCGGCACACGGAAACCACCGAGGCTGTCCCAGTCTGCTGAATACGGCCCCTGTGCTATTCCGTCTTCTATATGTTTAAGCCATTTTTCTCTGTCGTATTTCATATGTTGTTCCTGTAAACACTTAGTTCTTGCTGTTTGCATCGTTAGGTGATATTCCCTGCTCACCCGGACGATATTCAAAGGTGATCTCAATAGTCTTTATTTCTCCGAGATCCTTCTGGTCAAGTACTGTCGGACTGCAGCCCGTTGTACCGCCGCCTATTGTACGTGCATCATCCGGAACTGCAGGAACCCACTCATTGTAAAGGTTACTTCTTGTGCAGAGTCCGTCATCTGAAGATGTGTAGTTTCTGCCGTGAAGCTTGTATGGCTCACCATTGATCAGAACTTCCTTGATATTAATAACATATCCAGGGAAGAGTTCCTCTGCATTTGCGATACCGATAGCTGAAAATGCAGTACTTGTAGAAACGCCGGCATCTGTTCCTGTAAAGTCAAGTCCAATAGTGTATGTACCTTCACCAGTAACTTCAACATCAGTAGCTACGATACCTGCTGTCTTGCTGTCAGGATCGTAAGTATCACCAACACTGTAAACGATATTCCAATCCTGTGAATCCCACATGATCCATGCAATAGCTGTTCCATCGCCTGCAAGCTTCTGGTCTGTATCGAAGGTTTCAGGTGCTGCTGCAAGACCTTCTTCTATTGTCTTATCAGCCGCCGCTTTGATCTCATCTTCTGTCATATCTTTTCTTGATTCGTTGCTCTGGCTGAGAACGAAATCTCTTATCTCATCAGAGAACCATGAACCGTCTGCCTTCTTGATGATATTTCCGGTGTCCCAGAGAAGTGGAACGAAACCGTATTTATCGCAGTTAGCATAGAAGTTCTTGTACCAAAGGATCGTGTTAGGCTTAGCTTCACCGTTTGAGGTTGGAAGAACGCCGCACTCACCAAGTATTATACCGTAATCCTTGCCATATGCTTCGTAAAGATCAGCAAGAAGTGTATTCATCTCTTCATAATTTCTTCTGGTTCCCCAGGTTGAAGAACCTGTGCTTCCGCAGTAGCTCCATGGTGTGTAATAGTGGATAGACAGGAAAAGCTTTCCGGAAGCTGTATCTGTAGGCATATGCCATCTTGAATCAAGTGTCTGTGTAAGGTCTGTGCCGTAGCCGGGAATAAGAAGAAAACGCTCTGCATTATTTCCGCCTGTGCTTCTTACAAGGTCTACAAAGGTCTGGTTGATCTCATTTGCCTTGGCATAGCACTCATCCTTTGTGAGAACAGCGCCATCCTTGTTCCAGTCAGCGTTAATGTCGTTAAGTCTGTCGCCGATCTCTTCGTTACCGCCTTCAAATACAAGTCTCAGATCATAATCCTTAAAATACTCTGCTATCTGAGTCCACATAGCCTTGTACTGCTCCATGGCACCCTCTCTCTTAGCAGGATCTGCTGATCCGAAGAGGCCCCACCAGCCACCGTCCCAGTGGTCATTGATGATAACGTAAAGGCCTGCATTATAAGCCATATCTACTATTTCCTTAACTCTGGCAAGCTGAGCCTCGTTGATGGTGTAATCACCGTTCACGAAGTCCATTGTATTTGCCCAGGCTACAGGAATACGAAGTGTATCAAGTCCTGAATTCTTGATGTCATCTATCATCTGCTGAGTAGTGATAGGCTGACTCCAGAGTGTCTCATAATAAGAAATATCCTGATGTGGATAGTCGCCCGGTCTTGTTGCATCAGCAGCTTCCATTGTGTTTCCAAGGTTGAAGCCGTTACCCATAATAACTGCATACTCTTTTGAATCAATCTTGCTAAGATCAATTCCGGAATCTCCACCACCCTCAGTCACATCTTCGCTCGAAGCTTCGGTTGCCTGCGTTGTCACGTCTGTTGTATCTGTTTTCTTTTCATCTTTTTTACCACCGCAGGCTGTCATACTAAATGCAAGCATAAATGCCGCAACACCTGCTGCTAATCTCTTTATTTTGTTCCTGATCATCTTGGTCCTCCGTTAATCAAAATATAGGTCAAACTTTTCCATCTTAAGTAGGAGTTTATGATATCGGAGTGCTTTTTGAAACCTGCCTTTTTAGTATTACTTTACACTAATTTTTCGACCTGACGATATAAGTAATCGGGCGGGCGACCGCCGCGCTCCGGATTGCGCTGCCTGCATGAGCGGTCTTCTTCACATTGTCATCTTTTTAATGTTTTTAATCGCTAATTATCTCGGTTGTTGTTTCAGCGGATATGGTGATATATATGATTTAGGCTTAAGGTTTATCGACAGAGAAACATAAGGAGTACAACGCTATGAGATATAACAATCCTATAATAAGCGGCTTTTATCCTGACCCAAGCGTATGCAAGGCGGGTGATAAATATTATCTTGTTACGAGTTCATTTCAGTATTTTCCGGGAGTACCACTCTTCGAAAGTTCGGATCTCGTAAACTGGAAGCAGATCGGACATGTTCTGACAAGAAAGAGCCAGGTTGAGCTGGATAAGGTCAGAAGCTCCGGCGGTGTATTTGCACCTACGATCCGCTACAATAACGGCCGCTTCTACATGGTGACAAATAACAATTCCACCAACAGGAATTTCTATGTTTATACAGATGATATTTATGGCGAGTGGTCGGAGCCTGTTGAAATAGATATGGATGGTATCGATCCTTCGATACTCTTCAATGACGGCAAGGCATATTTTATAACAAATGGTACTGACGAAAACGGTGTTTCCGGAATCGTTCAGTGCGAAATAGATATAGAGACCGGAAAGAAACTCACACCGGCCAAGCTTCTCTGGCAGGGTTCGGGCGGCAGATATCTCGAAAGCCCTCACATGTATAGGATTGGAAATACATATTACCTGATGGTTGCAGAAGGCGGTACAGAATACGGCCACATGGTAACCTACGCACGTTCAGAAAGTGTCTGGGGACCTTTCGAAAGCTACGAGAAGAATCCGATCCTTACCAACCGTAATAAGGCTCCTTTTTCGATACAGGGAATAGGCCACGGCGATCTTATTCAGACCGATAGCGGCAGATGGTTCATCGTGACTCTCGGCTTCAGGCAGATCGACCTCTGGGAGCCTTATCACAATCTCGGCCGCGAGGTTTATCTTACACCTGCACACATCGACGCCAACGGAAATATCAGCTGCGGCACCGATGGAACCACAGATTATACTTATGAGATTGAAGGTGACTTCAGCCAGAATAAGAAGAGCTCTTACACCTTCGAAAATACAGATTGGAATATTGACTGGGCATATCTCAGATTCCCTGAGCCTGCAAATTATGAGCTTAGCGCAGACAAGCTTATACTTCACGGTTCGGATATAACACTTGATGACGTTGACTCTCCTACCTTCATAGCACTTCGCCAGAAGGATTTCATGATGGAAGCCGCCGTTGATGTTGTATTTTCAGATGTTAATAAGGTTGTTTCACCTGCCCAGGAATCAGGTAATTACTACAAAGCAGATCACTGCGCGGGCATGACAGTATATATGTGCGAGTACGAGCATTACGACATCGAGTTCTTCAGAGATGCCGACAGCCTCGGTGCTCAGCTGAAGCTTAACATCGGTGGCATCAAGCACGTCGAGACCGTCGTAAAGCCGAACCATCAGAGAAATATAAAAGGAGCAAGACTTATCATCCGCTCCGGTAATCTGAAATATGATTTCTATGTTCAGTTTATACACAATGACGATACCGCATCAGCCGAGATCCTTCTTGGCAGTGCGATGACCAAATACCTCTCAAGCGAGGTATCCGGAGGCTTCACCGGCACAATGCTCGGACTCTATGCAGTCGGCAGCTGCACCGCAGAGTTCACAAGCTTCCGCTGCAATTACTTCTAGACATATCCTATATTTTAAAATACATAACCCCCCTCTAAAAAACGCCTGTGTTTCCCACAGGCGTTCATACTGTCCTTTATTAAAGGATCAGCTTTTCCTGTGCTTCGGTATAAATATCCTCAATAAGGTGTAGTCCTCCGGTATAACCCACTCTCGTACTGTTGATGATAACCTTTGCCATTACAGGATATGTAATATTCAAATAGTTCGCCCCCAGTTCCTTAGCCAGTGATTTTTCCCAGCTTGAACCAAGTATAAGTGCCGGACCGTTGAAGTCTATATTTCTTATCTGGTCATGAACGGACTTTCCGTCTGTTGTGAATTCAACCTCTGCCTGTATACCATAGTTCAGCTTTTTGAACTCTTCGCGTATTAGTTCACGGTATTTCTGCGGAGTATCATCAAGGATGAACTGTTTAGTAGGGAAAAGTCCCATATCGTTAGTTAGAAATTTGGTAATAGCCAGTGAATAAAGTGCATCTCCGGCTGTAACAAATCGGTTACCTATTGCTCTCATTTCAAGGAAGAGATCAGCAAAACGTTCGATAAAATAATAGTACTCAGCTTCATGCGCATCAATTATCTTCTCTGTATGTTCGCCGTCCAGACCGGTAAATTCACTAACAGCGCGCAAAAACTTACTTGTTTCAAATGCACCTATAGGAAGTACCGGATAATGCAGATATGGCGTTCCGAATTTTTTCTCCAGAAACTTAACACTCTCTACACCAACCCACGGTGAAACAACAATATTATATTCGGCAGCAGCTACTCTTTTAAGATTTTCAACTCCTCTGTCATGCCCAAATATAGTATTGACCTTAAGTCCAAGCTCTGTAAGAAGGCCCTCCAACTCACGAAGATTTCCATGCCAGTACGGATCATGATACGGAATTGAAACAAAAAGATTAACGAGCCCCTTTTCCTTTGAAGCCGGCTGCACATACTGGTCAAATATTGCCGTCAGGATCCAGTCATGACCATTAAGGTTGCTTCCTTTGAAGCCCGGTGTATTTGCATATACAACAGGTTCGCCTTTTTCCTGAAACTCCTCTGCTATCTTGCCGATATCGTCGCCGATGATCTCCGAAGTACATCCTGACACAACTACGAAAAGATCCGCATCTATAACCTTCAGCGCATTTTCAATGGTATCATGCAGCTTTCTCTCACCCCCAAATACCACTTCCTTTTCACTGACACTTGAACATGGATAGATATTCGGCGAATAAAGTCCCGAACTTCCTCCACCACCTGAAATCTTACCCGCACACCCGGGACCCGAATGTAAAACAGGTATGACTCTGTGAATAGCGTGTATAGTATTTATTGCACCGAGTGCGCATGTATAACGCTGCTTATCAAGTATCTTAGCCATTATTCTTTTCCCCCTTTAAAAATGCATCCACATTCTGCTGATACCACCAGTCTGTATATGGAAGCTTACTTCTTTTCGCAAGATTTTTCTCAAAGCTGCGATTTGTTACAGCGTCCTTTATTGCCTTAATAAGGCGAAGCGTTCCTTCGTAACCGAAAGCCATGTATTCATCAGCAACGTATACCGCACTGAATCCCTGTTTTACTGCCCATACCGTAGAACCCGGATGGCGTGAGAAATAAACATCCGGCTTATACTTGTTAAGGACATTGAGCACCTCATAATTCTGCTGATCGGCAACAGATAGTTTTATATTATCCGGTGAGTTATCAAGCAGATGGTCCAGTGCAGGAGGAACTTCACCATTGTCATATTTGTAATCGTAATGCCATGCAAGCGCCCATACAACTTCCATATCAAGCTCCTGCAGTACTCTTGCGATCTCGTAGGTGTATCCCGGGCCCATACCGATAACTGCACGAAGTCCCTTCAGTGCCTTCTTCTCTTCTTCTATCAGCGGAATGAATTTTTCTCTCTGTCGTGCTATATATGCTTCCACCTCTTCGGTCTTATCTATAACCTTTCCGATCTCCCTAAGCCATGTTTCGAATCCGATAACACCCATCGGATTAATTGTACGGACATACGGTACACCATAAAGTTCCTCCAGCCCGTTTCCGAGATATGTTCCAAGAGTACCACAGACACAGACTGTAGCCAGGCTTTCAGAGAGATGTTCAAGTTCTTCAACAGTTGTATTTGAATAAAGGAACTGCGGCTTAACTCCAAATTCAGCAAAAAGCTCGGTTATCTGTGGCCGGTGACTTTCAAAGAAATTCTTGAAATTAATGACATTACGCTTCTCCTGCGGCGGTTTTACGATACCTTTCAGGACTGCATGGTCAGCAATATCAAATCCGCTTGCCCATATCCTTGATTTGAATCCTTCGCAATGCACCGATATAACCGGAATCCCCAGTTCATCCTGCAGATCCGGCGCTATACTGTCAATATCCTCCCCGATGACTCCCGAAACACACGAACTTGAAATAAATATCGCCTTCGGATGGTACTGCTCATATGTGTTTAACACAATTTTGCGAACAGAATTAAGTGAGCCAAATATCGTATCATTCTCGTTCATATCAGTTCCGACTACAACCGAATTGTAGCTTACGTTTATTCTTGAAGCCAGCTGTCCCGCAAGCACCTCCGTACCCGAACCGACATTTGAACAGCCTGACGGTGCATGATAAATAACAGCAACATCTCTTATCATAAGCAGCTGTCCCAGTGCACATCCGGAAGCACATGAACTTGACTGACTGAAACATCTTTCCCTGTTTTTGAGCTTGCCACATCTCGAACGTGTAACAAGATCATTCAGATCACCGAAGTAACCCGTTATCGAACCAAGCCTGCCTTCTCTTGTCGGCACATCATAAGTATTTAGATTAATTGACATATCATCCCTCCAATTTCCAGTCTGATGATTTATTAGTGTTTTACTAAAGAGCCTTTCCGCTGTACTTTGTGCAGGCCCTGACTCCGTCAGGGCATCCCCTCGTGACTTCGTCACTCGGTGATGGTCATTCGCCAAATGTCCACGTTTGCATGCTCGCATGCACGCGGCCACTTGGCTCATTGTCTGCACAAAAAATATGGAACGGAAAATAAAAGATCTACTTTCCGTCCCATACGTCGGAATAATAAAAAATATAAAGAGTGAGCCAAGTGACTGTATTATTATTCAGATCCGATATTTCTCATTTCTCTCAAGCTGCACGACCTTGCCGTCCTGAACGACAATGGTTACCGTCCCGTATCTTATTTCGGATACAAGCTTACGTATACGTGAAATGTAATCAATCTCACCATTTATGCCATTTTGTTTAGTTATTCTTTCTTCTGATATATTTTTCATAGACGTAAATCCTCATACCGAAATCTCTATGCCCCGGTTACCACTAAAACTTATAATCATGCTATCACAAAAGATTCTTATTTAATAATACAGAAACAGTATAGCTTGTTATAAGCAGCACTGTTATCAGACCAGTTCGTTCTTATAAACCTTAGCGTCCTTCATGATGAGCTTTATATTATTTCTGTCAGCCAATACCGCAACATCCTCAACAGGGTTTCCGTCGATGATAAGAAGATCGGCAAATGAGCCTTCTTCAAGAACACCAATCTTACCCTCCGGATAAGGGTTCTGATATGTTGACAGCTTAAACAGCTCATGAACATTTCCGGTCGCCGCCTTAAGAGCTTTCCAGTTTCCAAATCTTTTCTTGAAGTAAATAAAATCTTCAAGCTGATATCTGTCCACAAGCTCCGGATCTCCGAAAGAATCTGTTCCGAATACGATATTCAGATCATACTTATTGATCGTCTCAGTCGCCTTCTCCTCACCGGCACGTACAAATTCCCCTTTCTTCAAAAGCTTAACGAGTCTTTCTCTTTCTTCAGGCGGAAGAGAAGCCAGATCAGGCTCCGGTCTCTTTCTTGAGAACTGAGGGCCCGGCATGATCCAGATGTCCGGAAGTGTCGAAAGCAGTTTTCCTGCCTCATCATCCATCAGATTAGTATGTTCAAAGCTCTTAACACCTGCTTTTGCTGCTCTCTGAATAGCCTTCGAGGTGTAAAGATGAGCCATTACATAGGTACCGAAATCTGCCGCAGCATCAACAGCTGCCTTCATCTCTTCAAATGTAAACTGTACCGTTTCAATCGGATCATATTTAGAAGAGCATCCTCCCCCTGCCATAATCTTAATCTGTGAAGCTCCAAGAAACAGATTCTCTCTTACTGCTCTCAGCACTTCAGGAACACCGTCCGCTATACTTGTGCCTCTGTCCTGGAGGCTTGGTGAAGAGTATATCCCGTCAGTGATGCGGTAAGCCGCCCTGCTTTCCCTGTTGTCACCGTGACCACTGGTCTGTGAAATATATGCATTGGACGGGAAGATCCTTGGACCGTCAAGATAACCATTATCTATATTTTTCTTAAGTCCGTAAACGACTCCTCCGGCATCTCTGACAGTTGTAAAACCCCGGAGAAGCATGTCCTTTGCAAATCTTACAGAGCGGACAGCCGATTCGTCAGGGCGTGGTCCTCCGTTAGTATGTGAAAGGTGTACATGCGCATCAGTGAGTCCCGGTATAACTACTTTATTACCGGCATCTATTACCTGATCGAAGCCTTCCTCCGAAAGCTGTCCTCCGATGATCTCCTTCACCAGATTACCTTCAATCACTATGTTGGAATTCTCCTTAATCTCAGGAGTCCTTCCATCAAATACATTTGCATTTTTTATCAAAATCCTGCTCATAATCACCGCTCCTATTTCAATCCCTGAGCCTCTCTTGCCTGAAGTACCTGATCGATCGTCGGTGCATATTCAGCGCTTCCGAGCCACTCTTCAGCAATCTTCGCGATAGTACCATCCGCTACAGCAGCTTCAAATGCTGCATCAACGTCTTCTCTCAGCTGCACCTCATCCTTAGGGAAAAGGAATGCTGTTCCGCTTGCAGCTATATCTTCCGGCTTCTGATCACCGGGAACATAATCGATAACCTTTACACCTGAAAGCCCCTTTGACTTAATAAGGTACTGAAGAACCGACTTTGTAAATACATAGAAATCTGTTGTACCATCCGCTACATGGTCTGCCCACTGATCTACATTTTCGTTATATACAATCTTTACCTGTTCATCAGGGTTTGCTTCATTCCAGTTTTCAAATACAGTTGCATAGTATGATGACGGTGTCGCCTCACATGTAAGTCCTGCGAATGCCGCATAACTTGTGACTGTATCCCCTTCCCAGTCATCACGAACGATAACACCGGCTGTTGCCACAGAATAAATATCGCTGAAGATATATTTTTGCTTTCTCTCTTCATTGATTCCGAGATGCTGAACAACACCATCCAGATAATCTGCATCAACCGCAGCAAAAAGATCGCTTGAAACGTTCCATTCAAATGTATACTGAGGGAGTCTTCTCATAATCTCCTCCCATACAGCTATATCGTAGCCCTGAAGCTTTCCCTTCTCATCCTGGAAGATATATGGTGCAGGCCCTGTTCCGCCGGTACCTATCACAAGGTGACGTACCTCTACAGGCTCTTCTGTTGTTTCACCATCTGTCTTATCATCAGCTGTTTTATCCTGACTATCCGCCTGAGTCACAGCCTGTGCAGTGGTTCCTTCTGTTTCTGCACTACTCTTCTTTGATTCCTTTCCGCACGCACCAAGCGATGCTGTTGTAAATGCTGCCGCAAGCAGCAGTCCCGCAATTTTCTTAAGTTTTTTCTTTATCATGATTTTTATCCTCCTTTTTTCAGTCAGTGTGGGGGACACTCCTGCTGAATAGTAAATTTATATATAATAACTGTCAGATCGAGTATTCCGGATCAAACAGAATATTATTTCTCATAAGAAACTGTTTTGTTCTTTCATTCTTCGGAGCTTCAAATATCTGCTCCGGTCTTCCCTGTTCAACTATTTTTCCGCCTTCGAGAAAAATAATCTTCGTAGCAACTTTTCTTACAAAGCTCATTTCATGCGACACAAGCAGAAGCGTGTTTCCTTCCTTTGCAATCTGCCTTATCGTATCAAGCACTTCTCCTACAAGTTCGGGATCCAGCGCCGATGTAGGTTCATCCATATATATAAGTTCAGGTTCAAGAGCCAGAGCTCTGGCTATGGCTACACGCTGCTGTTGTCCTCCTGACAGATGCTTAGGATAATAATCAAGTTTATCCTGAAGACCTACTTTGGTGAGAGCCTCTTCCGCTTTCACTCTAGCTGTGCTTTTATCCAGTTTTTTTACCAGCAGCAATGCTTCCATAACATTTTCCAGAGCTGTTTTTCTTGAAAAAAGATTAAAGCTTTGAAATACCATTGCCGTGCGCCTTGTAAGGGAACGCAGGTTTTTTCCTTTTAAATGTGCCAGTTCATAGGTTTCACCATCAAAGCTTATCTTGCCGTTTTCAGGTCTTTCCAAAAGATCGAGGCTCCTGAGCAGTGTGGATTTTCCGGTTCCCGACGGCCCGATTATAGCTATTACATCACCTTTTTCGATGTCAAAACTTATATCTGACAAAACAACATTGTCTCCGAATTTCTTACTGAGATGATCAACCTTTATCACGTTGCTGCACCTTCCTTCTTAATCAGTTTACTTCCGGCGATATCCGGTACTCCGGTTAATTCCGTCTCTTTTTTCTTTGAAACACGGGCAGAATGCTTTTTCTTAGGCTTATATGTATCAGGAATATGCATTTTGAACGTTATCAGTTTTATAAGCAGTTCAAATACGATCGTTATTCCCCAGTAAATAATCGCCAGTGCCACATATGACTCAAAATATCTGTAATCTCTTCCTGCAATGATCTTTCCCTGTGCAGCCATTTCAACTACAGAGCAGGTGAAGGCAAGCGAGGTACCCTTGATCAGGCCAATGATCGAGTTTCCAAGTGAAGGTATCGCAACCTCCACAGCCTCCGGAATGATTATCCTTCGGAGTGTCTGAAAATATGTAAGTCCAAGGGAATGTGCGGCTTCGAGCTGACCTTTATTTATCGATTCAAATGCCGCCTTAATTGTTACCGCAAAGAATGCTGATGTATTTATACCAAGTGTAAATATTGCGTAATTTATCGGAGCTATCTTTGCCACATGGAAATTCGTTCCATGATAATAATTTATATATTTGAGAATTATCGGTATTCCGAAGTAACTTATATATAGCTGTACAATGATCGGCGTACCGCGCATAAGTGAAATGAACACCGTACATATCTGCCTTAATACCTTTATCCTTTTAATCTGGACCACCGCTATCAGAAGTCCAAGGACAAGCGCGATCAGTGATGCATATAAGGTAAGCTTTAATGTAACATGCAGGTATTTCAGCAGCTCACCCACGTCCTTCCATACAACATTAAAATCAAACAAATTCATTTTTTATTACTCCCTTCTTTTAAAATGAAAAAAGCTGACGTGGATCAAGGTACAAATGCCTAAGCCTTTCGTCCTTTAATATCCATCCGTCAGCCTCTAATATTTTTAGTCAGCTAAGTTTTGTCTATGTTTTGTTTGTCTCATCTGATGTTGCATATCTTACCATCATAAAAACAAAAGTGTTAATACGCTAATAATATATTTAGTTATTTCAGTCGATTTATAACGCGGTATAAAATCACACTATAAAGGGGCAGAAAAAACAGCACGGTCAAACCGTGCTGTTCAGACTTACTGTTTTCCGCTATCAAACTTCAGTTTCCAGTACACACCAAGTACCGCTGTGAAGATAACTGCACTATCCCTCTTTAATATCAAACAAATACATTCTCCCTATACATCTTATCCGGAAGCATCTTCTTATAATGCATCCGATATAATTCTTTGATCTCATCCTCAGAATGATTATTCTTTCTGTCCATCTCAAGGATGATATATGGCACATCGAAACACGTGACAGTTACTCCTGTATTTCGCAGTCCATTCCTTAGATAGAAGTCTATCCTCCTGCTCTGAAGGCTCCTCAGCTCTTCATCTTCAGTATACTCCGGATTCTCAACTTCTCCGATGATACTCGCAGCTTCTGACAAATACTCGTTAAACAATCTTAGCAGCTGTCCCCCCAGCCCTTCATTTCTTCGTTCCGAACAAATAGCGATATAATCAACCAGATAATCCTTCTCATGCTTAACCATGAATGCATATCCTAAAATACTTTTTTCTTCAATCATTCCCAAGCATTCATAGAAACCTTTATCCAAAGCATCCAATATACGGTCAAGTGGTTTCAACTCATCCGGCGGAAAATCCTCAACCATTCTGTCGTTATATAATTGTGTGATCTCTGTTTTTGATAAATGTACTAATCTCATGTATCACTTATTTCCAATAAGAATTTATATGCCGGTATCACTTCTATCATCGCACCATTTTTCTCGATGATTTTCTCTTCTTCATTTGTTACTATTATCAGCCGTTCAATACCTTCATATTTTTCTTTAAAAGCTAGTAGGCTTTCAACTTCTCTTTCTTCAGCATTTTCCAGATTGTATGCTACCTGTATTGCACATTTTAATTCAGGCAGAAAAAAGTCAATATCTATTCCATAGGTTTTAGATTTATAATAATATACATCCTCCCCGAAATTACGTTTGAGATATATTGCCACTGCATTTTCCAAGAGTGCTGATGCTTTATCAACCAGGAACAGATTGAGTAGACCATTATCATAAAAATAGAATCTTGGTATACTTTCCTTATCGGCAAATTTATAAACATAATTCCGTGTTCTAAATACCAGATATGCGTTTTCTGCATAAGCTGTATAATCTATCATCGAATCAGTAGATGTTTTTATTCCAATAGCTTTCACATTTCCTGCAAGCGTATTAAATGATACTTCATGCATTACTGTCTCAGCTATTTTTTTAATCATCAGCCTAAGTGCCTCTTTATTTTTTATATGTTCTCGCTCGATAATATCGCCCAATAAAACTTTTTCATATACGCTTTTTATATATTCTCTTTTATTAGACAATAATTGCGCTTCCGGAAATCCACCATTTGACATATATTCCTGACATGCCTTCCTGACTTTTCCCACCTTAGAGGATGTGAGCATAGCCAATTCGTCATATGGTATTTTTTTATATTTCAGGTTTTCGCTCAAAGAAAATGGCATGATCATTTTAGACAAATACCTTCCTCCAAGCACCTTTGACATTTCGGAACTTAGCATTTTAGCATTACTTCCGGTAATATAGACTCGCCTTTTCTGATCTGCCATTCTTCTGGCAAAATGCTCCCATCCATCTATTATCTGTATTTCATCAAAGAAATAATAGATTTCTTTATCTTCTGCTAACTCATACGCTGTCTCAACAATATCATTGAAATCCTCCTTGGAAAATCCCAATAACCTATCATCCTCAAAATTGATATAGATTATCTGCGACCAATCACATCCGGATTTCACAAGTTCTCTGGCAATTTTATATAAAAGCGTAGACTTACCAGCTCTCCTAAGCCCAACAAGTATATAATTAATATTCTTTTCAAATTCATAGTCTCTGTCAGTTATTTCAGCATTTTTGATCACTTCAATCTGATCTAAAATAACCTGTTTTAATATGTTATGATTCATACCGTTGCCCTCGCTTTATACTTATCCTCCAGCAACCTTCAAGCATATTTTATCGTGTACACACGATATTGTCAATGCGTTTTTATCGTGTATGCACGATAATAAGTAGTATATTTTGTCGTGTACACACGATAAAACCAACAAATCGTTGTACGTAATTTAGCTTTTTACAGATATAGCAGATGTACGAATTATACAAAAAAGGAGGATTCGGGAATGATAAGACCACCCTAATAAACTAGGATGGTCTTACTAAAACATTCTTATTATATTATTTCTACTTCAAACCTTCTCAGATTGGCTGAAGCATTAGATGTGACTCCTGAATGGCTTCTACTTGGTGAAGAAGATATGAAAATATATATGACTAAGTTAGAGTCAGAACTTAAAGCTCTGACCAGCGATGAGATTATTTATTATCATAAACAACCGCTTACTGACAAGATACTATCGCATTTAAAGCTAACTGATGATTTCATTGATAATATTCATGAACATTGGAAGAACAATACATTCCGAAGTCGTATTTACCGAAACTATGTACAAGATACCATTATTCGGTATTGCCATAACAGGCCAAAAAAATAAGCATAAAAAACGACCGCAGCTATTACGCCCCGGTCGTTTTGTTATCTTTAACTCTTTAAAACGTATTTACCTGATTCTCTTATTCCGTATATTTCATTTACACTGTAAGGAAGGTTCGGAAGACCTTCTCTGGTGACAATAACATAGTAATTACTGCTATTGCGGATTGCTTCTGCAAACTCCTCAGTCCTCAGAAAATCGTTGTCTTCGTCAATAAACACGATACTATTCTCTATTGACGGCAGAATAATACTCC
>JAFRNE010000003.1 GCA_017430325.1 Eubacterium sp. | reverse complement strand
TCGACAATCCGGCGAATACTGTTCTACTCATAACCGAATGTCCAAACGCGGATCCTCTCATCTTAGGCATACTCTATTTCTTGCAGCCAGTTGTTGTGTTTTTCATAATAGTCCATTTAATGAATACTATCTTAAAAAACGTAGTCAAGGCAAACATCACCTGGTAGCTGTCGGCGCAGTATCAAGAAAACTCACCACTGTTGTATATGCAATCCTTAAAAGTGGTAAGCCATATGAACTGGTGAAGTTTTTGTAAATTTGTTAGTAATAATAAATGTGCACGGAACACTACTAAACCTGCCTGTGGGGAGGCTTAGTTGTTATATACATTTATAATTTCATCAACATATTCTTTCAGATCATCCTCTATCAAATCTCTTGTTTCAAGTATTTTTTTCAGATCAATTATTCCTTTAATCTGATAATTATTTGCGATTTCACTAATTGTATATAATATCTGCTCTCTTGTTTTATACTTCAGCGAAAGTAAATCAAATTTATCATATATACATATAATGTTTTTTATTTGTTCCAAAGAAAACATTTCATTTCTTACATCATCTGCAATATAAGCAGATATCTCCTCAATTTCACTCTCCTCATGGGCTTTACTTAATTCGTCAATCAAATTCATATTTTTTCTCCTGTCAATTGCCATATGGATTTTGTATAGGTATATGTGTGTTATTCACTATTGTCTCATCAAAAAAGGGGCCATTTGGATTAAAGTACTTGGCTTCTCTATAATCATTTATTGTTGGATCGTAATACTTTTTTCCTCTCTGTACGCGAACAACCCAGCCATTGTATGCATTTGAACCAACTGGTGCACTAGGATCAGAATTATGAACTCGCACTCTATATGTTTGTCCATTTTCTGTCCACTTGAACTCAAAACCTTCTGTTGCTCCTCCTTGAACAGGTCGTAACTCTCTTAATACCGCTTCATCAGGAATTCTGTCTAAAATATCATCAACTGTACTTCCCTCTAAATATGTAAAATCCCCTATTTTTTCACTTGACTTTCCATAGCTGGTCTTGACAGAGAGTCTCTCACTTATGATTATACAAGCATCCGCTTCTTGCCTATCATAACCACTGCTTGCCGATACCTCCTATCGAAACTCCCAGTATCAGAAGCAGACAGATGCCTATCACCAGCAGACACATCAATATCGTCTTATTCTTGATGACAGCCATCTCCAGATTAACGTAGCCATCTCATATTATTATAGCAAAACATTTAAACACCATGTAAAAAACAATGTATAGGCAAATCAACAAATGATAAATCATTTTCATTTATAGATATGACCGAAGCAACAATATAGTATTCTTTATTTTCAGAAACAATAACTACAATTTTATCCTGTGTTATATGTTTTTCTATTTTAGAGTTAATATAACTAACATCGTCCTCATTAGCTCTTCTAAATCTTATACCATTTAACTCACTTGGGATTTCCATATAAACCACATCACCAAAGTATATATCAATCGTATGAATATAACTATTGTTTTTTTGACTTCGAATTATCATTTCTCCATGTGATATTTGATAAAAAAGTAATTGAAATCTTCTATTCGGATAATAGTAATCCTCTACATTAAAATCTCTTATTTTCATAACTATTTCTCCCCTAATATTCAAATGGATTTGGAACAACATTTCCATTTTTATACCATGTAATTCTATCCCATGATTCTGGAGTAAGTTTTATCTGCAACAACTCCCAATCTGTCGCACCGCCGTAACCGCCAGCAGCTCTTTGAATCGAAGATAATGGGTTATCCACACCATCAAGGTTTACTATTATTTCTGTATTTGAATCATACAAAGCATCTAATACTCCATTTTTCCAATTTGTTGGGTCGGGAAAATCTTTCCAAGTTGATGCTCCATTCTTCAAAGCAAAGTCATCTAAACTCTCACTTAATCCTAATGCTAATTTATTCTTTCCCGAAGCACTTCCAACCTTGGCAACATTTTCACCTGACTTTCCATAGCTGGTCTTAGGTGTTTCAGCTTCTCCTGATGGTACATTATTTTTCGGTTCACTCGTGCCATCCGGTTTTGATTCAACTTTATTTGCTTTCCCAGAGTTTTTAACGGTTATAGTTTCGGTTTTAAGACCATAGAATTTACTAAATGCAACTGCCGAAAGCACTGCAGACAGTGTATTGATTACTATTCCTACTCCATCGCCCTTATATGATGAAATTGCACCACCTATGACCGACTGTACAGTTGATGCTCCGGCCATGCATATACTCATTTCGAAAAGTGTAAGGTTTGCGTATAAAGCGACAAAAACAGTAAGCGATCCTATCAAGCTTCCGATATAAAATCCTTCCAGAAATGCGCTTCCAAATTCCTTTCCATTCGGAAGTCTTCCATCGGTCACTAAACAGGTAACTGCTCTAACTGCCATATTCATCAAGCCACTCATTGCCGCCATCGACAAAATGAGTGCATTAGTCTGGAGCATGGTCAGTTGACTTACAGATGTTGTTAATGATGCAAGTGGCGAATGCCCACTCGGGTCGCAGTACTTCACAGGGTTAGCGTTTGCATAGAGATATCTGTGCAGAGAAGCAGGCTCATAGATGTTTCCGGCATAACTGTCCATTGAGGTGAAGGTTGCTGTTGCCGGATCCATATACCTCGCTCTGAGGTAATAGAGTCCCGTTTCGAAATCCATGTATTCACCGGTGTAATAATAGCCATCTGTAACAACACCGGTAAAGCCAAGCATCTCACCATATGCGCTATACCTGAAGGATGACTTTACTGTTGCTGATTCATCAAGTAGCAGTCTTACATCACTATGACCATCAAGTATATAGTACAGATCAGTATCTGCCGACTGATTAAACCTTGTGCTGTTGATCAGTTCAAAGCCGACAGTATAGCTTATTTTTATAACACCTGCTTCATCAGTTTCTGCAAGAGTCTGTGCGTAATCCGTGAATGTGTCTGAGACATATAGAGTGGTTTTTGAGCTTGATTCATTGTAGCTTGTCTTGCTTCTTCTCACACCCTCAGCATCATAAGTATAACCATAGCTTACTATTCCGTCAGTGAAGCCTGTCATACGGTTGTAGAGGTCATAACTATAATCACAGATTTTACTGTCACTTACAGTCCTTGTAAGATTACCATTACTGTCATAGCTATACTCTGTCTGTGAAACCTGACCATCTGCATTCGTTGTTTTCTCTCTTACAAGCTGGTTAAGCTCGTTATAATCATATTCAGTTGTAATACCGTTAACAGTCTTGGAAGTCCTGCTGCCGACACGGTCATATGTGTATTGTATATCAGTAACTGTTTCCTCGCCAGACTTTTTCTCGATGATATTCTCAGATACAAGCCTGCCGCAGTTATCGTATGAATACTCTGTTTCAATCGTCGTTCCGTCAGGATATGATTCACTGACTGCTGTCCTCTCTCCACCTGTAGTTGTGTACTCATACTGGGCTATAAGGTTCTGATTCTTATCTGTTACCTTCTCAACCTTAAGCCTGTTACACTCATCATAGGTATAGGTAAGTGTCACTCCGTTCGCATAGGTTGCGGTACTTCTGTTACCGTTTTCATCGTAAGTATAGACAGTTGCCTTTCCGTCATGGCTGATGACTCTTGTCAGCCTGTCCATGGAATCATATTCATAGCCTGTTGTAAGTGTTGTTCCGGCACTTGATACACTAACTTCATTACAACGGCCATATATATCATAACCATAAGAAACCGTTTGACCGTTATCGTAGGTTTTGGAAATCACATATCCGTAGTCATCGTATATGTATGAAACGCTTGAGGTTGTTGCATGAGAACCGCTACTTCTTTCTATAACCTCCGTCACTCTTCCGTACTCATCATATGTGCATTCGGTGGTTGTACTTACTTCTGCCCCGTTTCTCACACCGGTCTTTGTTATGGAAACCGACCTGCCAAGAGTGTCATAATCAAAACTTGTTACAGAGCCGTCAGGACCTGTCGTACTTGTAACATAGCCGTGGATATCATATTCTACTGTACTCTCAGAACCGTCCGGAAGCGTGGTTCTTATTACCCTCTGATGATCGTCATATTCATAACGTGTTACTCTTCCGTTAGCATCCTTAAAGGACAGGAGGTTTCCTGTCTTGTCGTAAGTATATTCCGTAACGGAACCATCAGGCTGTTTTACTGAAATGAGTCTGTCAGAACCGTCGTAGGTGTATTCTGTCCTGTTACCTGCTGTATCGATCTTTGCTGTCACACGTCCTCTGACATCAAGTTCGATGGATGCTGAGGTTTCGTCAGGGTAGATCACCTTAATACGTTCACCCTTGGTGTTGTATTCATAACGTGTTACGTTACCTTTTGCATCTGTAACCGATGTAAGGAGTGACCTTGAATCGTAGGTAAAGTATGTTGTATTTTCGTCATTATCGGTTACTTCTGTATTCCTGTTCAGGCTGTCATACTTGTAACTGATCTTCGCCCCCGTTGCGTAAGTAACAGCTGTAAGGTTATAGTTTCTGTCATAATCATAGAGGGTATCATTGCCTCTGGCGTCATGGATCTTCTTCAGATTGCCAACTTTATCGTAGGTATATTCAGCAGTGTTACCGGTTCTGCCGGTTGCACTTGTCAGATTACCCTCTGCATCATATATAAAGCTCTCACTTGTCCCATCCGGATAAGAGATCTTTGTTGTATTGCCAAGCTTGTCATATTCATAAGACGTTCTTCTGCCCTCAGAATCGATGATCGCAGTTGTCTGACCGAGGTTGTTACGCTCGATAGTACTGATATGTCCATCAGGATCCTCTGTACTGATAAGCTCTCCGGCATCGTTGTAGTTATACTTTATCGTTCTTGATACTTCGCCATCTGACGTGGTTACCGTATATGTTTCGGTAAGCTTATGTCCTTCGCTGTCATAGGTATACTCCACTCTGTTTCCGGCAGCATCGGTCGTTGCTATCACTCTGCCAAGCGAGTCGTATTCAGATGAAAGAACCTTACCAATCTCATCTGTGATACTCTTTACATTGCCGTCGGCATCTCTCTCGTAACTGATAACACTTTCGTCAACATCCGTTGTTTCTGTGATCTCTCCCTTGCTGTCATAGGCAATCTTCATCACCGCATCATCGACAGTAACAAGCTTAACCGGTCTGTTAGCCGCGTCATATTCTACGGAAATACTGTTTCCTTCGGCATCAGTAACAGATGTCAGATTACCGCTTGCATCATAAGAAGATACCGTCACATTACCCTCCGCATCTTTATAAGTGAGGATGTTTCCGTATTCATCGTATGTTGTTTCGGTTGTATTGCCGTTAGCATCGGTTTTGGAAATTATATTTCCGTTATCGTCGTAAATATAGAGCGTGCTGTTGCCGAGTCTGTCCGTGATCAGCTCTTCACGACCGTCTACATTATGGCTGTATTCGGTTCTCTTTCCGTCTGCATCAATCGTTGCGATGAGACGCCCTGCGTCATCATATTCATTTCTTGCTACAGTATGTCCCTCCGGATCGATGATCGAAAGCAGATTATGGTCACTGTCATAAGTGAAGCTTACAACTCTTCCGGCACTGTCCTTAACCTCGGTCAGATCACCCTTTTTGTCGTAGGTATAAACTACCGTCTTACCGTCACTGTTCTTAATGGATGTTATCCTGCCCTTGCTGTCTCTTGTAAAACTTATTCCCTGACCATCCTGACCATGATATCCGTTCCTGTCTATATTTACGACACGTCCGTAATTATCTTCGATCCTGTAAACTCCGGAAGTTTTGCTCAGGTAATAGATGGTTCCGTCACCGTCAGTCAGTTTAAAATCATATAAATCGTAAATATCCTCATCATCAAAGAGCAGCTCACCATAATCATAATACGCAGTTGTATCTGCAAGTATTTCCAGACTGAGCTTTGGATCAGTCACACATCTGTATGAGAAGCTCACTTCGTCCACAGGAGTAAGCGTTCTTGTCCCTCCGTTTATGACAAGTGAGAATCTGTCACTGCTGCCATCCCCGTATGTCACAATAACATCATGGCTTACGGTTTCATACAGGCGGTAGGTCATCCTGAAGGCTGAGCCTGATATTGACATATCATAGCCGTCAGTGATCGGATGGTTCTCGATAAGCTTCATGCCGGATGTATCCATGCTCCAGCCATATCCAAAGTCACCGCTTTCTTTGTTTCTGCTGTCATATATCCTATTGACACTTACCCCGGCTTTACCTATGTTGTCGGTAAGGTCGGTAAAGCCTATATGCATATTTCCGACCTTGAGATTTCCTTCAACATATACGTTTCTTGAAGCAGTTGCAGTATTACCGCCCTTGTCCATTGCTGTAAGTCTGATCTCGTACCTGCCATTCATAAGAAGAGTTGTGTCAAAGTTTCCTATAACACCACTGCTTATGTTTTCGATGCCCTCTTTTATGAGTGTGTAATCCACCGAATCAGCCGCTCTATACTCAAGGCGCCAGAAGGAAAGCTCACTCTCATCATAAGCTGAGCCTTTTATATCTGTCGGAGCCTTCAGGATATCACCCTCAGCCGGTGTAATGATACTTACTGTCGGAGCAGTTTTATCATCCGGATTTTCAGGTTCATATGGTTCCTCGGTTGACGGTTCCTCTAAATCTTCTGTTGTTGGTTCCTCCGGTTCTTCTGTTGTCGGATTTTCTACGTCCTCCGTCGTTGGTTCTTCCTCTTCCTCAGTTGTCTGTTCTTCTACCTCGGTTACAGTGATAATAATCTCGGAATACGAGCTGTTTCCGGCCATATCCCATGCTTCAAGAACGATCTTATAGTCACCTTCAGTAAGCTTATCTGTATCTATCTCTCCTACTGTCTCTTCAACTATGTTCTCTGTTCCCTCGCAGAAGATATCCTCACTTACGACTTCCCCTTCCGCATCCAGTTTACAGCATTTTACAGTGTATTTATTAAGCTTCAGTTCATCCTTTACCGTGCAGACGATCTGTACCTTACCGCTAAGTTCAGTATCTGCTTCAGGCGAGATGATTTCTGCGACCGGCGGAGTTTTGTCATTATCATAAACAGTAACAACATCGTCCAATGTTGGTGTCACGCGACCGCTGTTAATAAACAGATATATCTGGAGCTTTATCTCTTCATTATCTGCTTCAGGATCAGTATTTTCCGGCTCACCGCTTTCCGGATCACCGCTCTCCGTTTCATCATTCAGTTTTACAAGACTGACATTTAAAACATGATTACCTGAAGAAGGTTTATTGAATCTTACACTATCTCCTGACTCAGATATATGAAGGATGTCGTTCTCATCATCGATGCCACCATCTGTCGCCGTGTCACCGCCATCAGCCCCACTGTTATCCTCATCTTTTTCATTACCTCTTCCATCTATCAACGCATCAACAAATCTGTAGCCCTCTTCTACAAAAAGTGTAACGTCATCACCGCTGAAATATTTATCCTTGTCAAACCATGTTTTTACCGAAGGTCCGACATCATACACATTGACATTTATAGTCCTTGAAAATCTGTTTCCGCTCTTATTCTTTATGCTGATACTTATCCTATGGTTTCCGGTTGTTACATCTTCTATGACAAAGCTTCCTTCAGTCAATACAGCCTCATTAGCTTTCCCATCAAACATCATTTCAACATCTGCATCATCAGGTATATCTGTAATAACCTTTATATCGTCCCCTGAATAGTAGGCAGTTTTATCAAGATACATATTGAAATACGGATATTTGAGTCTTTCATTTATGGCATTCTTCAGATCATGATTCTCAGCCCTTACCACTGTTACGGTCTTCTCAGCATAGTGTTCCGGATCATCTCGAAAATACGCTTTTAAAGTATACTCTCCTTCCTCTGAGTCAGAGAAAATATAGTTAAATGATGTATAAATATTTTCTACCGCTTTACCATTTACACACCATACAACATCATCCTCATTTTGCTCATTTGTTATCACATAGAACTCATATGAGGATTTGGAATCGATATCTACCACATCATCGCCGTTTATCCTTATCTCGGAATACTTTTTATCTCTTTTTACCGGTCTCTTCTCTGTATCTGCACCCACCTTGATGCGGTTTATAAATGGAACTGTATTCTTCACTCCGGGCTCAACATAGACACTGATATACAAATATCTTCCGACAAGGTTCTGCAGCCCCTGCTCCGAATACATCTCATCAGTACTTATCCTACGTCCATATCCGTTTCTGTAGTAAGCTGCATCTCCTACGTTATCTGAAGCCGCAGCACATACGACCGTATAACCCGACATTTCGTAAAGCGCATCGATATCCAGATAATTCCAGACACTACCGTTTTTTCCCGAATCAACGACTGCACTCCAGAGTCCCGATTCGGCATAATCTGTATTTTCAAAGCTCACATTTCCCAGCTTTTCATCTTTATCTGCCAGTCCTGTAGAATAGAAAAGGTTAATATTCTTTATTAGCGTGCTGTAAACCTTATCTTTATCAATCTCCACAGGGACAGTAAAACGATCCACACTGCTAAGATCGATATTGAAAATAAGCTGCTTATAGCCATTTTTCAGATCTGTAATAATAACATCCTGATCTTCGGCAATATTTAACCCAACCTTGTCACTTACCTCCATAACCAATGTAACGCTAGACATGTCATAAGTACCGACTGCATCGATATTGTCCCATTCACATACATAATAATGAAAACCTTCCCATCCGTCATCCCATGTTCCGTCAGAGTACATATAGGCATGATCCTGTGCGTTATAGCCTATTCCATCGTTCGGCTCGCCACTATGCCATCCTTCAAATGTGGAATCCGTTGGTGCAACCCATTTCCATCTGCCTTCGTTATCCCGGTCAGTGTAACCTATCGCTACATATCCGCCGTTACCTGATTCATTTGCGATGTCCCTGATATATGCATTTTCTTCTGCATCATCAATGATAACAAGATGTCCTCCCATACTCTCACATGCCTTCTCGGCATCATCCCACGAACGAGTTTCGTTTGATACTGCATAAGCATGATCTTTGTATAGATTTATAGTTTCAGGCTGTGAATGGGTTTTGAAAACAAGTCTGTATTCACCCTTATATTTATCATTCTGACCATCGAGCTGTGTGTCTAAAGCCTGATATACATCAAAATCAGAAAAATAATACTCGGTACCCCATGTCAGATATTTGTGCTCATCTTTATCAAGTGTTATACCCGCCTCATCACTGCCAAGTCTGACGTTAAACTGATTTTCACCAAGAACAGTTGTTCCAAAAAAGGCGTTTGAATCAAGCTGTCTCCCGTCTATATCAAGCTGTCCGTCGCCTGTCACAAAATCATCAGCAGAGTCAAATACCCTGAAGAAAGCTCCCTCCTCATCCGGCTCTTCGGTGGTTGGTTCTTCCGTTTTCTCGGTCGTTGGATCTTCTGCTGTCGTTTTACTTGGCTCTTCAGTCGTTTGGTCATCCGGTTTTTCGGTGGTTGGATCCTCGATTATTTGCTCCCCGGTGGTTATTGACTCAGTTGAACCTTTCTCTGTTGTATCTTCTGCTATATTTTCTGTCGTGTCCTCTGTTACTTCTTTCTCTGTCGTTGTCTCTTGATCGACAAATAAATCCTCAGGGAGCTCATCATAGATCACAGGCTTTTCGTTCTCTACCATCCCTTCGGTTCCGTAAGGAAGGCTGTGTGGAATAAGACTCAGTTCACCTACGCTCTCCACATCATTGTTTTTAACATATGCATCAAGCTCCAGCCACTCATATCTTCCGCCGTTATTTCCGGCACAGCGATAATCTGTAACAGGAACAAATGTCCTGATCCAAATATGAGGTACGGCAAACAGAGCAGTACCATCCGCCTGCTCTTTTTTCTCTATATCTATCCCAAGTTTCTTATACTCTTCTTCTGCTCCGGCAACTGTATCAGCGCCGGTTATCCACTTAAGCTGTTCTCCTGTGAGAAGAGCCCTGCCAAGCACATATTTTGTCTTATATCCTCTATCACTGAGCAACTTACCAAACAGTATGACATTTTCAGCGGCGGAAGACTTCTTATCACTTAGTATTTCATCAAGACTTCTACTGCCTTTCAGCCCTGCCTCGGATCTTACATTTTTCCTGACATAGTTATATATTTCAAGCGGTGTAACAACATCGATCAGTCCTTGGTTTTCTGCCTGTTTGTCTATATCTTTTACTGCTCGGTTTGATATACTGAGGTTATCTTCATCTGTATCCGCTGACGCTCTTACCCCTGAAAAGGAGGTCATTACAACTGATATAATGAGAACAACAGACAGTACTTTACGTCCGGTTGACCTTTTCTTTTTCTTCAGAAATACCAGCAATAATATCGCAAGTCCTGATACAGCGAATACTATTATCATACCACTGTTGAAGTCATCCGATGTTTTGGGTTTTTCACCCTTATCGTCAGCTGTCTTTTCCTCTGTGTCACTAATTATCTCAGCCTCTTTTCCGGTTTGCTGCTGACCTGATCCTTCTACATCATGTCCTTCATGCTGCTGATTTGATATTCCGGTGTTACTGTCAGCTTCCTCACTTTTAGATTCATCCACTTTGTCTGTATCAGAACCCGGTTTATGCCCGGTCGGCTCTACATATTCATCCGCTATAAATCGTTCCTTCTCTGTATAATTACCAAGAAACCATATGACAAGTGCAGTAAAATGTGCATTATTATAAAAGCTTCCATTCTCCTTCTGAACATCAAAAAGAGCCTTGACAGCATTTTCATAATCTACTCTTTCACCGGCTTCTTGAAGAGCAATTGCTGCATAGAGATTCTTCTCTATACTTTCCTGTGAAAAATCCACATCATATTCAGTTTTTATATAATTGATTGTTTTGCTTATCGATCTGACAAGCGACGAATTGTCGTCAGAATAGTTTTTGTTATAAACTATAAGATTATATAAAACTCGTGAAGAGAGGATGATATCTTCTTCTCCGCCCTCCACATAAGGATATGAACCGTTACCGTAGGATTTATCTGTTATATACCCTGTAAGTCTCTTCAGATTACCGGCATATTCCGGGGAATTAACCCTGTTTGCAGCCTCCAGAACAAGTAATGAATCCGGGACATCACTCTGAAATTCAGAGTTAAGTCCAAAGCCTCCATCTACATTTTGAGTTCTGAGAACCGTGTCTATTAACGCCGTTTCATTTGAGGCGATGATAAATCTGGATAAATTATCTATGTTGTTACTATAATCCTGCTGCTTCAGCCAGTCGACAGACTTCCTTGTGTCTTCCTCTGTATATGAATTCAGAACAAAACATACTTCGGCCGTAGTATTATAGCTGTATCCGTCACTATAGCTTCCGTCATCTTCATAATTATCCACTAAATACTGAGTTGCCTCACGAATGATCTGATCTTTAGTTTCTTCAATAGAATGTTGCTTTTCTGCCCCGGTCTCACCATCCGGTTCATCCGCCTTCTTAACTGCATCAGTCTCATCATCTACATC
Organism: Eubacterium sp.; assembly: GCA_017430325.1. Classification (GTDB taxonomy): domain Bacteria; phylum Bacillota; class Clostridia; order Lachnospirales; family Lachnospiraceae; genus Eubacterium_Q. The sequence continues at coordinate 113,440 of JAFRNE010000003.1, read as the reverse complement.
ATACGTTTCCTTCACTTCCGCAGCTGTTACAACACCCTGCCTAGCCAATAAAAATGTGTCCACAAAAAACAGCAATACCACCAAAAGTATCGCCCCAGTAAATCCCCTTCTCATTTTTAACCATTTCTCCTACACTAATAATAATCTCCTCGGTCTATCATATTTACGTATAAATACACCGAACCAATTTAATTATACTCGATTATTATAATTATATCTATGCGATTTCAGCTAAATCCAGATTAATTTCGACTTAATATGTTTTATTTATTGAGCAAATTGACTTTATAGATTGACTTTATAAATCACAGAATTTAGTAATAATCAAAAAAAGACGCTGCAATTATTTTAGAATTTTTCTTATTCTATACTGCTCTAATTCCTTCTTCTTTTATTATTTATGTTTTCTAAATATATATAGAATAAAAAACCAACTATCGTACCGCCAAGGAAACCGCCGATATGTCCATTGATACTGATGCCTTCTTCTGTAAAACTCGGTACAAACATCAGTATCAGTCCGAGTATAACTCTCGGTAGCGGAAAAGTTTCTCGCATTTCTCTATTGAAAGCAAATATTATAAGTACGCCGAAAAGTCCAAATATCGCACCGGAAGCTCCTGCCGTAACATTAAACTCACCGCTTTTCTGCTCCATCAGATATACAAAAGCATTGCCGGAAAGACCTGCAGCAAGATAAATAACAGTAAACTTTAAATGTCCGAAGAAGCCTTCTACATATGGACCGACCGCAAATAGCGCAAGCATATTTCCGGCAAGATGTTCATAGCCAAAATGCAGAAAACAGGCCATAAGGAACCTGTACCACTGGCCTTCTTTGATCTTCGGCATATACAGGGCTCCCATCTTTAAAACCACATCTCCCGCTTCACTGTCACCGACTATCTCCTCAATTACAAAAATCAGGACATTAACGATTATAAAAAAGAATGTCATGTAGGGAACACTGCTATTCAGTTTTCTCTTGATCTGTTTTATGTCCATTTTATGTCCTGATCTTTTCAGATGCTTCTGCAGCATCAAATTATTATGTTTTATATCCCTATAAGTATTGTATCATACCCGGGCCAAGTTTTTCAGTCGGACGCGCTGTGAAACCGTTTTTAATATAAAAGCTTTCACGCCCCTTTGCGCACATAAGGCCGAACATGATCTCCTGCTCAGGGCTTTCCTTCAGACTCACAACAAACTCACGAAGCTTATCGATCATCTGAGTGCCTATACCTCTGCCGTGACATTCAGGCGTAACTATCAGATCCTGAATATAGCAGATAACAGCACCGTCGCCTACTATCCTTCCCATACCTACAAGCATACCGTTATCATAAGCAGCCACCATATAAAGGGCATTATCTATCGATTTCTTAGCCTGCACTCTGGTCAGCTTCTTCCAACCAACCTTGGCACGAAGTCCAAGATATTCATCTACCGTCAGTTTTTTCTCTTCAATAACTATCATTGTTATTCCAATCTATTTCTATACCTGGTTTTTTACAGTCTCACTGGTACGCCCTTATCTCTAAGGTATTTCTTAACCTCTGAGATCTCAAGCTCCTTGAAGTGGAAAAGTGAAGCAGCAAGAGCTGCATCAGCCTTACCCTCTGTAAGTGTCTCATAGAAGTGCTCTTTTGTTCCTGCGCCGCCCGAAGCGATAACAGGTATATTTACATTTTCGGCAACCATTCTGGTGAGTTCGTTGTCGTAGCCTGCCTTGGTTCCGTCAGCATCCATGCTTGTCAGAAGTATTTCTCCTGCTCCCAGCTCCTCGCATTTCTTTGCCCACTCGATGGCATCGATACCCATGTCGAGACGACCACCATTCTTATAGATAGTCCAGCCGTCAGAAGGCTTCCACTCATCATTCATTCTTATACTCTCAGAATATGAAAGGCTTGGATCAGCTGCCTTACCGACTCTTCGTCTTCTTGCATCTATCGCAACAACAACACACTGGCTTCCGAACTTTTCAGCAGCCCTATCGATAAGATAAGGATCATCTATCGCAGCTGAGTTCACAGATATCTTATCTGCACCCTCTCTGAGTATCGCGCGGAAATCATCAACAGTTCTGATACCGCCGCCAACCGTAAACGGGATAAATACAGTCTCAGCCACACGTCTTACCATGTCTGCCACTATATTTCTTCTGTCAGAAGAAGCGGTAATATCGAGAAATACAAGTTCATCCGCTCCGGCCTTATCATAAGCAAGACCACATTCAACAGGATCACCCGCATCGATAAGATCCACAAAATTTATTCCTTTAACAACTCTTCCGTCCTTAACATCAAGGCACGGGATGATTCTTTTTGTCAGCATATCTGCTCCTTATATCTGTAAAAAATCTATTATCCGATCGCCCAACCAGATTAATTCTGACCAGGCCATATCATCAATCTTTATAATTCAACAAAATTCTTCAGTATCGTAAGTCCAACCTCGCTGCTCTTCTCCGGATGGAACTGGCAGGCATATATATTTCCATGTTCAACCGAAGCATGTATCTTTGTGCTGTAGAAGGTTGTTGCAGCAACGTCATCCTCGTCTTCACATTCAAGATAATATGAATGTACAAAATATACGAAGGAGCCCTGCTTAACGCCCTTGTAGAGCTTCTTATCCGGAGCTATCTCAAGGCTGTTCCAGCCGATCTGCGGGATCTTAAGTCCCTCTGCATCCGGTATCCTTTTTATCTTACCAGGTATCAGGTCAAGTCCTGTAACTCCCGGTGTTTCCTCACTCTCTCTGAAGAGAAGCTGTAAGCCGAGGCATATGCCGAGGAAAGGCTTGCCTGTTGCAACGTAATCCTTGATAACAGTTTCAAGGTCATAATCCCTCAGCTTCTTCATTGCATCGCCGAAGGCACCTACTCCCGGAAGTATCACATGATCTGCATTCATGATAACATCCTTGTCTCTTGTGATAACTGCCTCACAGCCAAGATACTGCAAAGCCTTCTCAACGCTTTTTATATTTCCTGCATCATAATCAATTATCGCGATCATATTTACCTCCTAAATCTAACAGACCATACAATTCTACTATATCTCTATTTTCATTTCAACTTATAGAAGAAAAAACATATTTAAAATATATAAATACATCTCCGTACTTTTCTTCCGCTTATTATGTACAGCCCCGAAAAACAAAAGCAGCACGGTGAACCCGTACTGCTTTTTGGTATTACATAATTACGCCTCGAAAGAACCGCTCTCTGTATTGTTGAATACATAGTAAACAGCGTTGTCTTCCGGCTTAAGATAAAGATCAAGGCTCTTGAGATCAGAAGCCTTATTTCCAGCGTCTGTCCAGATCTTCTTTGCTGCCTTTACAAGATCTTCCTTATTAACCTGCTTGCCAAAGAACTCTACATAAAAATCAGTCTTCATAATTCCCTCCTGTTATATAAAAACAATTCACTGACTACCAAACATAATACTTTTCATTGTATAAAATGTCAATATACAGCATGACAATTTTATATTTAAAAAAATTAATTCTTTTATCAATTTATTACAACGCCCTGTCAAGTTCGAAGTAAAATACAACACCGTCTTCAGTATTGTAAACGCCGTAATTATTCTTATGACGCTTCATGATAACCTCTACGATAGAGAGTCCGATTCCGGATCCACCGTATTCTCTCGTTCTTGCAGCATCGGATTTGTAGAACTTGATGAAGAGCTTGTCCAGGTCTTCCTCCTTGATCTTCTCGCCCTGGTCATAGACATTTATACGTATCTTACCCTCGGCAGGCTGCTCGTAAAATATCCTGATCTTTCCTTCAGGCTGCACATAATGAAGAGCATTTGTGAGGTAGTTTGTAATGACCTCTTCTATCATGAACTCGTCCGCCCAGACATTTACAGGATCCTTTTCCTCGAACTCAACCACTGAGGCTTCTGACTGTTCTATAATGATCTTCGACGCTTTTATAACCTCACTGATGAGTGCCGTGATATCAAATCTCTGGATGGAAATATTATCATCACCGAATTCAAGCTCGCTTAAGTCCAGCATATTCATAACCAGCTTATTCATCTTTGACGCTTCATCAATTATAACGTCGCAGTAGAATTCCATACTTTCAGGATCATCGGAAACATTATCCTTAAGACCCTCTGCGTAGCCCTGTATAAGCGCTATCGGAGTCTTCAGCTCGTGAGATGCATGTGAGATAAATTCCTTACGCATCTCGTCTATTTTTTCGCGATTTTCAATATCGCTTTCCAGCTTGGCATTCGCAGTCTTAAGCTCTGAGATAGTCTTCTCAAGCTTCTCGGAGAGCTCATTCATACTATTACCGAGAACACCGATCTCATCCTTCGATTTTACATTTATCTTGGTATCGAAATCCAGCTCGCACATCCTCTTGGCAAGATGAGACATCTTAACAATAGGTTTGGAAAACATAGCCGAAATAAATATAACCACTATCAACTCAACAAGAATAAGTCCGGAGAATACAAATCCGAAAAGACGCACAACGTATTTATAGGTTCTGGCAATTCTCTCTACCGGACGCCTTACGATGATTATATTTCCGTTATCCAGTACACCGATCAGGTCGAAATATTCATTCTGCTCTCTTACATCACCGCCGAATTCATCCTGGGTGGTAGACTGAATGATATAGCCTTTTTTACTTTTTTCAATACTGGCGAAATCATAATTCCGGATGATATTCCTGATATTATTTGCGGCCTGCTGATCGAGAGCCACAGAATAATAGATCGTGAAGCTTGACTTATCTACGATAAATACAAGCATATCCGTGGTGTTTTTCGAATCGTTGTACAAAAAAAGCAGCTTGTCCTGTATTTCATCTACTGAATAACCGTTTTCAGCCGCTTCTTCGAAAAGCTGGTTACAGAACTTGTACGCCTTAACAAGGTCATCCTTTGTCTGTTTTCTGAAGAAGGTCTCTATGATTGAACGACTTATCATAAGACCAAAGATAAGGGTGACCAGTGTAACTGTTACAACTATAAATGCGATCTTGAATCGGAGCGCATGTCTTATACCCAGCTTTTTATCCTCATTATTACACATACTGTGATCTATACCTCAAATTTATATCCAAGAGCCCATATGGTCCTGATGTATTCTCCCTTAGATCCAAGCTTAGCGCGGAGCTTCTTAACGTGAGTATCGATGGTACGCGCATCGCCGAAGAAATCATAATTCCAGACATTGTTGAGTATCTTCTCTCTGGAAAGAGCTGTTCCCTGATTATTCATAAAATACTCCAGCAGCTCAAATTCCTTGAAGGAAAGCTCGATCTCCTGACCGTCAACAGTAACCTTGTGAGCAGAAATATCAAGGCTGATACCGCCTGCTTCAATGACACTATCCTCGTCACTGTTTGTACGTCTGAGAACAGCCTCTATTCTTGCAACAAGGATCTTCGGCGAGAAAGGCTTGGTGATATATTCATCAACGCCCTGCTCATAGCCCTTAAGCTCGTCCTTCTCATCAGACTTTGCAGTCAGCAGGATGATCGGAACATTCGAGATCTTTCTGATCTCCGCAGTGGTCTCATAGCCGTCCATCTTAGGCATCATAATGTCCATAACGATAAGTGATATATCTCTGGTATTTATGAATCTGTTATAAGCATCCTCTCCGTCAACAGCTTCGATAACAAAGTATCCGCTCTTAACAAGATAATCGCGCACAAGCTTACGCATCCTCGCTTCATCATCAACTACCATTATCTTAACATCGCTCATCTGAACACCTCACCAAAATAGTTATATTAAATACCTGTAACATGAGTTTTATCATCCCAGCCTTAAACCAAGCTTAAAAGCTTTTTGTGCCGATCAAAAATCATATTTCAAGTATACATCAAACCCGGATAAAAATGTTGATTTTCACAGAATTATCAAACTTTTTTCTTACGTTTTTTATCAGGCTTCGGAGGATGAAGCTCCATGTATTTTTCATAGAGGTCAGGACGCTTCTCCTTTGTTCTTTCGAGAGCCTGCTCATGACGCCAGTTTTCGATATTTTTATGGTGTCCGGAAAGAAGTACCGGAGGGACCGTTAGTCCCATATACTCCTCAGGACGAGTGTACTGCGGATATTCCAAAAGTCCATCATAGAAGGATTCATAAACCGCACTGTCATCGCTTCCAAGAGCTCCCGGAAGCAGTCTTGTAACCGAATCCATGATTATGGAAGCAGCCAGCTCACCGCCCGTAAGAACAAAATCACCGATAGATACCTCTTCCGGCTTTATCAGTTCTATCGCTCTCTCATCTATTCCTTCATAATGACCACAGAGTATTATCACATCTTCCTCGGCACTCAGTTCCTCAGCCATACTCTGACTGAAGGTTCTTCCCTGAGGCGACATATAGAGAACACGTGGTTTTCTTCTTGTATCAGTCTCTGCAGCCGGCTCATCTTCTTCAATGATCAGTTCTGCCGTTGTTTCACTCTCCTGTTCAACATCATTACCAGAGGGTTCTTCCCCTATCTCATCGTTATTGTTTTTAATCATCTCAACATACTCATCATATGTAATCTCTGCGTTCTCCAGAGCTTTCTTAAACGCAAGAAAAACAGGCTCGGCCTGCATGAGCATACCCGAACCTCCGCCGTAAATATAATCATCAACATGCTTATATTTGTTATTAGCAAAATCTCTGATATTTATTGTTTCAAGCGAAACTATTCCCTTCTCAAGCGCCCTTCCGGTTACGCTTTCCTTAAATACATTTTCTATCATCTCCGGGAACAGTGTTAAAACATGAAATCTCATTACAGCATTCCTTTCACAGGTCTGATGACTATTGTTTTCTCTTCCTCATCTATCTCTCTGACGAACTCCGGAACGTCAGGGATCATTATCTGTCGTCCGTCGCTTTCAGCCTTGATGATGAGTATAGTCTGAGCAGGTGTATCCATGTAATCCTCAAGAGTACCGATCACTGTACCGTCCTCAAGAACCGCCTTGAAGCCCAGGATATCAGCCATATAATACTCTCCCTCCTCAAGAGGAACCGCATCTTTCCTGTCTACATATATTTCCGATTTTATATATTTCTCAGCCTCCTCGATCGACTTTATCTCATCAAAACCGAGTACTACCGTATTTTTCATATATTTGCAGCTGTTGCAGGTAACCTCGATATAATCGTTTCCACGCTTTATGAAGCACCTCTCCAGCTCGCTGTATCTTTCCGGATCGTCCGACGTCGGAAATACAGCCATCTCCCCTTTAAGCCCATGAGTTTTTGTAATAATACCTATACGAAATTTATCTGTCATTTGATCTCCTAAATTTACATTTTTAGATTACCGAAAGAATCGGTCTGAAATTATCACGCCCGAGATGTAAACTATGGAAAAGGCCGCGCCTTCATGCGCGGCCGTATTCCCAAATTATTTGATGTCTACAATAACCTTCTTATCACCCTTTGATGCCGCAGCCTTTACTACAGTTCTTATGGATTTAGCTATACGACCCTGTTTGCCGATAACCTTGCCCATATCCTCAGGTGCTACTTTAAGTTCGATAGTTATTGTATCTGCATCTGTTGTCTCTGTAACAACTACCAAATCAGGCGAATCTACAAGAGATTTTGCAATGATTTCAACCAATTCCTTCATTAACAAATACCTCCGGTTATTTATTTCTCTATTCCAGCCACCTTAAAAAGCTTAGCAACAGTTTCTGTTGGCTGTGCACCATTTGCGAGCCACTTCTTAGCCTCTTCAGCATTGATGTTTACTACGCTTGGCTCCTGATTTGGATCATAAGTACCGATCTCTGCGATACTGCTTCCATCTCTTGGTGATCTTGAATCAGCAACTACTACTCTGTAGTATGGGTGCTTCTTGTAACCGATTCTTCTTAATCTGATCTTAACTGCCATTTTAAATGACCTCCTAAATATTAAAAATATAATTTATATAAATCTCTAATTTACCAAATTAGAAATTTTAAACTAGAATCCGAATGGCATCATGCCACGCTTTTTCTTCTTGCCCATCATACCGGACATCTGCTTCATCATCTTACGTGATTCTTCAAACTGCTTGACGAATCTGTTGACCTCAGCGATATCAACACCGGCGCCCTTAGCGATCCTGTTCTTTCTGCTTACATTCAGAAGATCCGGATTTGCTCTTTCTTCAGCTGTCATTGAATAAATGATAGCCTTAGGTCTGTTCATAGCATCTTCATCAATCTGGACATTCTTAAGCTTTCCGGCTCCCGGAAGCATTCCAAGGATTGATGAAAGACCGCCCATCTTCTTCATCTGCTCCATCTGCTCAAGGAAATCATTGAAATCAAATGTAGCCTTTCTGATCTTTTCTTCAACCCTTTTTGCCTGTTCCTCATCTATGGACTCCTGAGCCTTCTGGATCAGACTTTCAACATCGCCCATTCCAAGAATACGGCTTGCCATTCTGTCAGGGTAGAACTGCTCAAGATCTGTAAGCTTCTCACCCATTCCGGCATAAAGTATAGGCTTTCCTGTAACCGACTTGATCGAAAGTGCGGCACCGCCTCTTGTATCACCGTCAAGCTTTGTAAGGATGACACCATCGATACCTATCTCTGAATTGAAGGTTGTTGCAACATTTACACTGTCCTGACCTGTCATGGAATCGACTGTGAGTATCGTGTATGTTACAGGGATATTATCCTTGATCTCACGAAGCTCGCCCATCATCTCTTCATCTATATGAAGACGTCCGGCAGTATCTATGAAAAGTGTATTTATACCATTCTTCTCTGCATGAGAGATGGCTGCCTTAACTATATCAACCGGCTTGTAGCCTGTTCCCATGGAAAATACAGGAACACCGACCTTCTCACCGTTTATCTCCAGCTGTTTGATAGCAGCCGGTCTGTAAATATCACAGGCTGTAAGGAGGCATTTACGTCCCTTATTTTTAAACTGTCCTGCAAGCTTGGCAACAGTTGTTGTCTTACCTGCACCCTGAAGACCGCACATCATGATGATGGTGATCTCATTTGACGGAAGAAGCTTCAGCTCGGTCATCTCGCTTCCCATAAGAGAAGTCATCTCGTCACGAACGATCTTGATAACCATCTGTCCGGGATTAAGTCCCTTCATAACCTCTTCGCCAACAGCCTTCTCAGTAACTGAATTGATGAAGTTCTTTACGACCTTAAAGTTAACATCAGCCTCGAGGAGTGCTCTTTTAACCTCCTTCATGGCCTCCTTGATGTCATCCTCTTTAAGTATGCCCTTGCCTCTCAGTTTCTTGAAGACATTTTGTAATTTATCACTTAAGCTGTCAAATGCCATTGTTTCCCTCCGGATTTAGAAATCCTCGATTATCTCGTCGAGTCTTTTTTCGACTTTTTCTATCATCTCAGTAAGCTCCGGATCACTGTTCTTTACCTTCAGAGCAGCCGTTATCTCACTGATATCCTTTATATTTTCTTTTGCTTTACTGAACTTATCGATCAGGTGAAGCTTTTCCTCGTAATCAAGGAGAATCTTATCACATCTTCTTACAAGATCAAATACACCCTGTCTTGAAATATTATACTCCTCAGCTATTTCCGAATAAGACATATCTTCGGAAATAACATCATAATATACTTTTTTCTGATGTTCGGTCAGCAGCTCTCCGTAGAAATCGAAAAGCAGCGCCTGTTTAACGATCTTCTCCATGACATGTCCCCTGATAATTTAAGGTGTGTAAAGTAAAACCTCTTTACACACCTTGCAAGTATAATAAACCTATATATATTTGTCAAGTATTTTTTCTTGACAGACGATCTTTATATAAAATACTGATCCTGATCTTTTACTCTTCTATATAATCGATAGTCAGCACCTTCCATTTATTACCGTCAAGTGCCATTACCAGATCAAAATCAACTCTGTTTTCACCATCAACGCTGTTCTTTCCATAGGTCTCAACTTTGAAGCCTATGACCGAACTGTATTTCTTGTCCGGTTCATTGAAGTTTGCAGCTATCTCGTTATATCTGCCTTCAGTGATACCGTAAGCATTGAACTTTACGTTCTGGAAATTGAAAGGCGCAATAATATATTTATAGCTTTTTCTGATCGCATCCTTGTCCTTTTCGGAATACACGCCTGTAGCAAAGGAATCAACTATCGCATCAGCATCGATCCTACTGTAAGCATCCATGAATTCCTGAGCAGCTGTAAGAACATCTTCCATCTTGCAGCTTACAACCCACCATTTCTTGTTCTTCTTTGTCCTGCCTGTTCTGATGATCGCCTTGCCCGGAAGAACATTTCCGTCAGCATTATAACGGAATGTGACATTCAGGATAAATACCCTGTCAAGATCAAGACCGGTCTTGTTGATCATTGAATCAAGAACGTCATCATGGACCTCTTTCTTCTCCACGATCTCGATATTGTCTACCGAAAAGTTCTTAAATGCTGATGCAAGCTTAACTCTTTCATCGACAATAGCATATATTTCATCGCAGTTATTTCCATTCACATAGTCATAGCTGATCATCTCATCCAGCTCAGAGATACCATTGAAGAAGCCCTCAACCTCTTCCTTACCGAAGCGGTTATCCTCAACCATCTTCTTGTGGGACTTATTGACCAGCCAGATAATACCACCGATTATAAGTGCGATAAGAAGTGCTATTCCCACGGCAATAGTGATCTTATCTCCTGTTGTCAGCACATGCTTAGTCTTAACCTTTGTACTCGGAGCTTTGAAGCTGTCCGCTTCATCAATATCAACGAATTCAGCATCAATAACATCATCCTCTTCCGGAAGCTTGTCATCCGAATAAACCAGCTGATTCTTTTTATCTTTTTTCTTTTTATCAGAATCCGAAGCTTTCTTATCATTTTCCGGTTCAATATCGACTATATCATCATCCAAATCAAACAGACTCTCGTCGAAGGAATAATCAACTTCATCTCCCGAATCCTTTGATGACTTCTTCTGATCTTTCTTATCACCGAAATCCGATGACTTCTTCTGATCTTCCTTATTTGCAGACACATCAGCTTCCACATCCGGCTTTTCATCTTTCTCAGAAGTCTCTTCAGGCTTGAAGTCCTTATAATTTGACATAGGCAGTGGCAGTCCGCAGCCCGGACACATTCTGTCACCGTATTTAATTTCATAACCGCAGTTGCCGCATTTCATATCAAACACCTCTAACCTTCAAATCTTTAGATGAAAGACTTTCCCCTGACTAAACCATCAAGTCTTATTTCTTTTTTATTTCTTCTTCCTGCGCCTTGAGGTTATAACATGTTTTACCCCTACAGGCCTCGGAGGCTGTTTTCTGGTACGCTTACGTTTTGCTTTGATACCGGTCTTCGTCTTTTTGAAGGTCGTCTCAGTCTCCTTTTCCTTAAGCGCATCATTCTTCTCATCAAATACAGTATAGTCCCTTTCGAAGAGACACTCTGTAAACTGCTCTCTGAGAAGATCATTATCTACCTTCTCGATAAGAAGCTTTGATATTTCCTTCTTATTCTTGTTGGTATACTTTGGAAGATGATTAATACTGAGCAGTTCTGCAAGCTCTGTCCTCCATAAAAGCTGAAACTGATTCGTGAGCTTCACCTTCGGAGACAGGCCCGCCTCTCTGCTCATTACAATATCATCCTTATCAGATATGCAAATTATTCCCCAGTAAGGTGGAACATGTTCATCCGCATGTTTAAGATGACTTTTACCAATGACAAGATAGCAGTAATCGCAGTATTTATCGTAATCTTTAACCTGCGAGGTCAGTCTGTCATAGGTATCACTGTCTGATTTGATCTCAAAGCCGACTATTGCACCGTCTATGACGCCCAATACATCGGCTCTGGATCTGTAAATGACTTTTTCTTCAATTATACGAATTTTCGAAAAATATCCTTCGAGGAAATCGAATAAAGGTTCCCTCATATCTTTGTCAAGCATTATTTATTGATATGCAGCAAGTATCTTCCACTCACCATCGATCTTAGAAACAATAAGTGTTGCATTATAATCCTGTGTCTCTGTCTGTCCGCTGTAGGTTGTCTCGATCTTACACTTGATTGTTACATTCTTAGCATTCTTAACCTTGTCAGAAATATAATAACCCTGACTCTCCAGTGTTGATCTGAGCTGCTCAAGATCTGTCTCTGAATAATCATCACCGATATCATACTTTGGATCCTTGAACTTAACTATAACGCCCATAGACTTGTAAAGCTCAAACATCTGCTTAAGTGACTGAACCTCCTGATCACTTGCAAGTTCAGGTGGGAAAAGAGATGCGATCTTATCTGTATCATAGTTTTCAAATGCATCTACAAATGCAACTACAACGTCCTTAGGTGTATTTCCGGCCTTATCTGAACCACCATCCTTGTCCTTCTTGATGAACAGGAAATATACGCCTACTGCGATCGCAGCCGCAAGAACTACGCAGATTGTGATAATAATAGGTGCCTTTGACTTCTTCGTGGCAGGTGCCGCCATACCCTGTGCCTGATATGGATTACCCTGGCCATATGGATCTGCATATGGATCAGCCTGTGGCTGTGCATATGGATTCTGCTGTGCATACGGATCTGCCTGTGGCTGAGCGTATGGGTTCTGCTGTGCATATGGATTAGCCTGTGGCTGTGCATATGGGTTCTGCTGTGCATACGGATCTGCCTGTGGCTGAGCGTATGGATTCTGCTGTGGCTGTCCGCCGTATGGATCTGTTGGCTGTCCGCCGTATGGATTATACTGGTCTGACATTTTAAATATACCTCTTCTTCCTTATTTTTAAATTAAAAGACCTACAATAGTGTAGGTCCTTTAAATTAGTATTACTGTAATGCTCCTATGATCTTCCAATCACCGTCAATCTTTGCACAAACGAAGGTTATGGAATACTTTTCTGACTCGGTCTCACCAAGGTATGTAAGCTCCATGGTACAGTCGATCTTAACCGTCTTAACCTGGTCCATCTTACCATCTAAGTTATAGCCTTCATCCCTGAGTGTTGACTCAAGATATTTGATAGATGACTTGTCATAAGGCTTACTTACATCATACTTAGTATTCTTAAATTTAATCTTGATGCCATATGATTTGTACATCTCGAACATTGATTTAAGCATCTGAACATCATTATCTGTAGCTAGTTCAGCCGGGAATAATGAAGCAAGCTTATCCGTATCGTAATCTTCAAACGCTTCCATGAATTCCTGCGCCACCTTCTTAGGTGATGAAAGAAGATTATTTAATATGAAATATGCTCCAACGCCTACTGCGCAGAGAAGAACAAGAACTATTGCAACGATGGCACCTGACTTACTCTTTACTCTGGCCGGCTCTGCATATCCGCCTGAAGGCATACTGCCTGCACCGAAGCTTGATGAAGAAGCTCCGAAAGAGCCAAAATTATCACCTGCTGCAGGATCAAATCCCATAGGATCAAGATTCTGATTTCTGTCGTAGATACCGCCTGTTATATCATCTCCACCGGAAAGTTTGTACTTTGAACCAGCATCTTCCTTTACAGGAGCTCCACATACAGGACAGCTTGTTGCGCCTGCAGGTATTTCTGCACCGCATATATTACAATTAGCCATTTATTTCACCTCGTCTGCAGATTAGTTAACTCCGCCGATTACATACCACTTAGAGCCAACCTTACCACAGATAACATCCATAGTCTGAGTTTCCTTAGCACCCATAAACTCCATTGTATATGTTACAGGAACTGAAGCAACTTCTTTTACATCAATATTATACTCACTCTTGATCTGATCAATATACTGCTGAGCTTCTGAACCGCTGAGTTTCTTCTCTGAACCTGCTTTAACATCAGTGATCATGCTTGAGAACATCTGCATGTATGAAAGCGCTGACTTAAGACTTTCCTTCTCTTCACTTGTAAGCATTCCGTCTGGGAAGCATGAATAAACTTCATCTGCATCACCATCAAAAAGTGCATCTACACATTTCTTTGCTACTGCTTTTGGAGAATCAGCTCCGCTTCCGCCCTTTATAAAGAGGAAATATACTGCTACAAGAATACCAATAACTGCTACTGCACAACCAGCGATGATAGCAATCTTCTTTCCGTTACCACTCTTTGGTGCTGGTGGAACCATACCCTGTGGCTGTGTATTAGGATCGATACCATACTGATTCTGTGCATATGGATCCTGTTGATACTGCATTGCCGGATCAACATACTGCTGAGCCTGCTGCATTGCTGGATCAACATACTGCTGAACCTGCTGTGCTGCCTGATCAAAACCTTCCTGACTTACTACCTGCTGTGCTCCACAAACCGGACATACCATATCGGTATCCTGAAGCTGTGCTCCGCATACTGGACAATTCTTCATAATTTACCCTGTTCCTTTCATTTTAAAAAATACTTTTTTCTTCAAAACCGTTTACCGGTTTTAATAACATGATTACTCTGAGAGATACGGCTTAAGTGTATCTAGTATCTCATCCATATTGTCTTCTGCATAGATATTAAGATCGATAGGCTTTGAGATGTCAAGACTGAAAATACCCATGATCGACTTTGCATCAATTACATATCTACCAGAAACAAGATCAAACTCAGCTTTATTGAATCCACTGATGTCATTTACGAATGCCTTAACCTTGTCGATAGAATTGAGTGAAACCTTAACTGCTTTCATTATATGAACCTCCCATGTAAAGATTTACAAAATTAAAAACTATATGCTAATATAATAAAAGTTGAGTCTTTTTTTGTCAACTATTACTTGACGTCTCAACGTCTAAAATAAGCGGTATCTTATGGTACTGCTATAAGATTTATCAGAACAGGACACAGACTTTATGAAAACTATACTTGATGGTAAAACAGTAAAGATAATAACCCTCGGCTGCAAGGTAAACAAATACGAATCGGACGCCATGCTTCTTCTTCTCGAGAACGCAGGCTGTCATGAAGCTGCCGAAGGCGAAAAGGCAGATATCTCCATCGTAAATACCTGCTCAGTCACAAATATAGCCGATCACAAATCGCGTCAGATGCTCCACCGTATGAAGAAGGAGAATCCGGATACAGTCGTTGTTGCAGCCGGCTGTTATGTTCAGGCCGCAGCTGAAGCACTTGAGAAAGACGAAAGTATTGATATACTGATTGGTAACAACAGAAAGAAAGATGTGGTAAGGATACTTACAGAGTATTTTGAAGGAACTGCTCCGGCGGATAATATACCGGATATCAATCACGATGATCAGTTCGAAGCTCTCAGTGTTTCGGCTCCTGTCGACAGCACACGCGCTTATATCAAGATCCAGGACGGCTGTAATCTCTTCTGCACCTACTGCATAATTCCTTATGTAAGAGGCCGTATAAGAAGTAAATCCATAAAGGACATCATCGACGAGTTAAATACACTTTCACAGAATGGCGTCAGAGAGGCAGTCCTTACCGGAATAAATATCTGTTCCTATAATGATGAGGGCCGTGATTTCCTCGAGCTTCTCCGTGAGATCAGCAAAGCCCATCATATGGACAGGATCAGACTTGGTTCTCTCGAACCTCGTATCATAAATGACGAGTTTATATCTATAATAAAGAGCGATCCTCGCTTCTGTCCGCATTTCCATCTTTCGCTTCAAAGTGTCTGCGACAATACGCTTAAGAGGATGAACAGGCATTACACAGTCGAGGATATCAAAAAGGCAGTCACTCTCCTCCGCGAGAATTTTGACCGTCCTGCCCTTACAGCCGATATCATTGCCGGCTTTGCAGGCGAGACCGAGGAGGACTTCCTGACAACTCTTGATAACCTTGCAGAGATCAAACTTTATGAGACTCATGTATTTAAATATTCAAGACGTAAAGGAACCGTTGCCGACAAGATGCCTGACCAGCTTACGGAAAAGGTTAAGGCCGCAAGAAGCGACAAGCTTATCCGCCTCGGCGAACTCAACAAGGCCGCTTATGAGCAGCAGTTCATCGGAGAGCCGGTAAATGTACTTGTTGAGGAAATAATTGAAAAAAACGGCAGATCCTTCTTCAGAGGTCATACAGAGCGTTATATGCTGATCGATATCGATTGCAAAGAGTATCTTATGAGTGATTTAAAAAAATACATAAACACCATCATAACCGTTGAGCATCATATATAGCCTTAAACAAACAGCATAAAAAGCCGCGTAATAGCGGCTGCATGATCGATCCATGCAAAACAAAAGATCCACGAATACTTCTTCTTTTTTGAAGACATATCCGTGGATCTTATTTTTTTAATATTATAAGCTGAGCTTATTATCCATCAGGTAACCGCATCCAAATGTAAATACGCCTGTGAAGCAAAGCGAAAGCAGATAATTCGGTATATTTTCAACGAGCTTCTTAAATGACTCATCTGAAATATTATTTTTAAGAACTGGCATTTGCTTCTCGATCATCGCAAAGAATATCATAAATAATACGATGAAGAGTATTGTAAGGAATCTCTGCATACCACTGCTCTTTGACATAAGCGCGCTGACTGCCGATACGAAATAAGCAAGTGAATAATAAAGCAGTACGCTGAATACAAGGCTGATAACGAAAGCTACTATGCCGGCCCAGATAGTATCCGTTGATGAACCAAGGATCTTGGCAATTGCCTCAAAAACACTTGATTCATGACCAAACTTGTTGAACAGTATCTCGATATCGATCGCAGCAAGAAGAATGAAGAGAATCGCTGCAGCAATAAGCTCAAGAAGACCTACAAGCATCTTTGCAACTATTATCTTATATGGATTGACCGGTGTAAGGAATACCATATAACCCGTTTTATCTCTAAGATCACGGCTGAAGCTCATGATACCCAGCAGCCATATCGCGAAGTAGATGATACTTGTACCCAGAACAAGTCCCAGGATTCCCGTACCGATCAGGTTTTTCGAATCAGAAGCAAGACCAAGAAGGAAAACCGCTTCAGTTGCACCAAGGATACTGCAAAGAATAATGATGGTCATTTTATTTCTGATCACTTCATATTTCATTGTTAATAACATTTCTGCACCCTCCTTCCTACATTCTCATGTCTGCATATATCTCACGATACATATCAGACATAGTCTTGCCATACTGCTCTCTGAAGGTTGCAGTCGGACCTGTAACAACAAGCTGACCTCTCTTGATAAAGAGAACATAATCAGCTATCGGCTCAAGGTCCTCAATAAGGTGACTTGAAACGATCACTATCGAATCTCTGGTGACACCTTCAACAATGCTCTTTGTAACATCCTCTCTGGCGATCATATCGATACCGTTAAGAGGCTCATCAAGCATAAGAAGCTCAGGATTACGAGAAACATTAATAGCAACCTTGAACTTTGCCATCATACCTGTTGAAAATGTCTTAAGCTTCTGGTTCGGATCAAGCATCATCTTACTCATTGTGTAGTTGAACTTATCCATATTGAAATCACCAAAGAAGTCCTGATAATACTTGGCAGCCTGCATGCCTGTCATATATCCGTAGAAATACGGCTCAGTAGGCATGTATGCTATTTTAGATTTATGTGTATAATTAATCGGCTCATTATCAACATAGACCTCCCCCTCCGAAGCTTTAATAAGTCCGGCAAGAGTCTTCATAAGTGTAGACTTACCGCTGCCGTTAGGTCCGAGAAGCGCATAGATATGTCCCGGCTCAAACTGGAAATTAAAATCCTGCAGAGCATATTTAGACATATACTTTTTCCCTAAATGCTCACAAACTATCATTTTTTTCTCCTTTGCATAATACTTTTTCTTCAAAACCTCGTTTATTATAAATCAAATATCATACAGTTTCAAGAACAGGAATATAAAATACACCCCCAGAAACCACGTAAATCCGTCAAAAAATCGCCCTCCAAAAATTTTTTTAAATTTTTTAAAAAAAGTGCTTGCATTTTTCTATATGCTTTGGTATTATCATAAACGGTCCGTTGGTCAAGAGGCTAAGACGCCGCCCTCTCACGGCGGAATCAGGGGTTCGATTCCCCTACGGACTACTAAGAAGACAATCCTGAAATATGGATTGTCTTTTTTGTTATATAGGTATAGTAAAAGGATCGCACTCCATCAGGGGCACGATCCTATTTTTTATTTCAAATATACAACCTCAGCTGTCTCCAGAGCCTTATCATAAAGCTCCTCGATTATTCCAACCAGATTCTCTTCCGACTTCTTGATCTGCTCAAGTGTAGGTTTAGTAACAGGATGCTTAGCAACAAATATAGTACAGCAATCCTCGTAAGGAAGGATCGAAGTCTCATAGGTTCCGATCTTCTGCGACATCTCAACTATCTCCTGCTTATCCACACCTATAAGCGGTCTGAATACAGGAACATCCTTAACAGCCTCATTGATAACGCCAAGACTAAAGGTTGTCTGTGAAGAAACCTGGCCGATGCTCTCGCCCGTAACGATACACTGGCAGTCATCCTTCTTGGCAATATCCTCAGCCATTCTGAACATAAGTCTCTTCATGATGATAGTCAGCTCATCATGAGGACAATTCTTATAGATAGCCAGCTGGCAGTCCGTAAAGTTAACTATATGAAGCTTTATCGGTCCGCTGTACTGCGCAACTATCCTTCCCAGCTCCTTAACCTTATCTTTAGCTCTTTCCGAGGTATATGGCGGTGCATTGAAATAAACAGCCTCCATCTCAACACCTCTCTTGGCGATCATATAAGTCGCAACAGGGCTGTCGATACCACCTGACAAAAGTGAGATAGCCTTTCCGTTCGTACCAACAGGAAGTCCGCAGGCACCCGGAATGACCTTCGAATAAATATATGCGATATTTCTTATCTCAACGTGAATGATATGCTCAGGGCTGTGAACATCAACCTTCATGCCCTCTGCTTCGTATTTCTCCAGAACGTCGCCGCCAAGCTCAGCAGCCATTTCCATTGAATTGATCGGATAATCCTTGTTATGACGCCTTACATTCATCTTGAAGGTGAATCTCTTGTCGTCAAATTCTTCACCAACGTATTTCACAAGTCCCTCGGAAATATCCTTATACTCCAGCGACTCGATCACCATAACCGGACATACGCCCGAAATACCAAATATCCTGGTAAGCCTTGTTACAGCTTCATCATAATCAAAATCAGACTTCGCAACGACAAATATCCTGCCGTATTCTCTCCTGACCTCAAAATCACCCAGCGCCTTCAGACGCTGTCTCATCCTCTTGCAGAGATGATCCTCGAACTTATATCTGTTCTTCCCCTTCGTCCCAATCTCCGCATACTTTATAAGAAACGTATTATATTCCATCAATCATTTCCTTCTTTCAACTATTTATTACATAACGCTAATTCATTGTGATATTAAATCTTTATGATTATAGCAGACACATTCTATTATATCCACACAAATCTTAATATGAATGTCCCATTCCTTCATACATATCTTAAATAAGGCATCCTCTCAGCCCCAACACCACATCTGTTCTCCCACTATTTATTCAAATATAAAAAGCATGAGCGTATATATTTCGAAGTATTTCGGGATATATATGCTCATGCCAATATATTCAATAAACAATATTCTATCTAAGTGAGAACAACAGCTCTCCATAGGTCGGATACGGCAGATAACTATTCGGTATGATCGCCTCAGCCTTATCAACCGACTTACGCAGCTCCTCCATATCTGCAAGGATTACATCATGATAGAACTGTGCTGCCTCAAGAAGATCTGTGATAGACTCAGCCTTCTTTGTATCCTCTGTAAGCTTGGCAAGCATCTCAAACATTGTATTTTCTGTCTCATCAAGAGTTGTAATGATGTTCTCCTCGTAGTTGCAGTTAAGGTTTGGAAGCAGCTGCTTCTTCTTAAGAGCCTCATTTGTAACGTCCTTCATGTAGAGAACGATACCGGCTGTTACGTCCTTACGAACCATCTCCTGCATTGTAAGAGCCTCGATATGGATAACCTTGTTGTAGTTTTCAAGGAATATCTCGTATTTAGCTCTCATTTCCTCTTCAGAAAGGACACTATGCTTCTTCATAAGCTCGATGTTCTTCTCATCGATGATGTGAGGAATAGCCTCAGGGCTTGACTTGTAGTTAGGAAGACCGCGTCTTTCAGCCTCCTCGATCCACTCATCAGCATAACCATCACCGTTGAAGATAACCTTTTTATGCTCCTTAAGAAGCTTCTGGAGAAGCTGATAGATCTTCTCATCAAATTCTTCCTGCGGAACATCCTTAAGAGCCTCATATATCCTATCAAGCTCTTCAGCAACAGCTGTATTTAATACGATCATCGGCTGTGCAACAGAAAGTGCAGAGCCCGGTGAACGGAACTCAAACTTATTTCCTGTAAATGCGAAAGGCGATGTTCTGTTTCTGTCAGTTGTATCTATAGTAATGTGTGGCAGGATATTTGCCCAGCTGATCTTAGTCTTGCCAACGCCAGTGTAGTGCTCACCCTTCTCAATAGCCTTCATAACCGCATCAAGCTCTTCACCGATAAATACAGAAATGATAGCCGGAGGTGCCTCGTTAGCACCAAGTCTGTGATCATTTCCAGGTGTAGCAACCGAAAGTCTGAGGAAATCAGCGTAATCATCTACAGCTGCTATAACTGCCATTAAAAATATAAGGAAGGATGTATTTTCGCCAGGTGTCTTACCAGGATTCAGAAGGTTCTCTCCTGCGTCTGTTGCGATAGACCAGTTATTATGCTTACCTGAACCGTTAACGCCGGCAAAAGGCTTCTCGTGAAGCAGGCAGGCATAGCCGAACTTATCAGCAACCTTCTTCATCATTTCCATTGTGAGCTGGTTGTGGTCAACAGCCACATTTGCAGTCTCAAATACAGGTGCAAGCTCGTGCTGAGCCGGTGCAACCTCATTGTGCTTGGTCTTTGATGGAACGCCAAGCTTCCAGAGCTCATTATCAAGCTCCTTCATGAATTCAGCAACCTTCGGCTTAAGTACACCAAAGTAATGATCCTCCATCTCCTGTCCCTTAGGAGCGGGAGCACCGAGAAGTGTACGTCCGCACATAACAAGGTCTTTTCTGTCCTTGTAAAGTTCCTTATCAATAAGGAAATACTCCTGCTCTGCGCCGACAGTTACATTTACTCTGTTAACCTCTGTCTTGCCAAGCAGATGAAGAACTCTTACTGCTGAGTTTGAAATTGCATCCATAGAACGAAGGAGCGGTGTCTTCTTATCGAGAGCCTGTCCTCTGTATGAGCAGAATGCTGTTGGAATATAAAGTGTGCCATCCTTTATAAATGCAGGCGATGATGGATCCCAAGCTGTATATCCTCTCGCCTCATATGTCGATCTGATACCTCCGGAAGGGAAGCTTGAAGCATCAGGCTCACCCTTGATAAGCTCCTTGCCGGAAAACTCCATGATAACTGTACCGTCATCAAGCGGTGTGATAAAGCTGTCATGCTTCTCTGCGGTAAGTCCCGTCATTGGCTGGAACCAGTGTGTATAATGTGTCGCACCATTCTCAAGAGCCCAGTTCTTCATAACTGTTGCTACTGTATTTGCGACCTCAAGCTGAAGATGAACACCCTGCTTAGCTGTACTTTGAACAGCCTTGTAAACATCCTTCGGCAGTCTCTCCTTCATAACTCTGTCATTAAATACCAGGCATCCGTAAAAATCCGGAATACTCCTTACCTTATCCATTGCTTTATCCTCCTATGTCATCAATGATCCAAGCGGTTCTTTTCTGCAGGAAATACATCTGATCCTGCAAATAAAAACAAATAGCATTATAACATATTATTGTAATTAAGATATATCTTTTTATAATAAAAATCGAGGTATGAACTTAATAATATTAAGTTCATACCTCTGATCACGTTTGATTTTATTTTCTGGTAAACTGTCTGAGCATCGGCAGCAGCTCACTGATGGCCTCAAATATACTGTCAACCTGTTCCTTAGTATTATCCTCACCTATACTGAAACGAAGTGTCGACTCAAGCCTGTCCTTTGTAAGTCCCATGGAAGTCAAGACATTACTTGCCGCTCTCTTATGAGAAGAACATGCAGAGCCCGAAGAGGTATAGATGCCTCTGTCCTCAAGGCTGTGAAGCATAACCTCGCTCCTTACACCAACAAAACTGAAGCTGGCGATATGCGGTGCATCACCGGAGTTGTTATAAACCTCCGGAAGACTTGTAAGCTTTTCGACGAGATATTCCTTAACTTCCTTAATATGCTCTATCTTCTTATCAAAATCTCTGAAGGACTCTTCTGCCGCAGCACCAAATCCTGCGATAGCCGGAACATTCTCTGTTCCCGAACGCATACCATTGCCCTGTCCTCCACCGTAGATGATAGGTCTGATAAGGATGCCCTTCTTAACATAGAGAGCACCGGATCCCTTAGGTCCATGTATCTTATGACCACTGACCGAAACAAGGTCTGCGCCAAGCTTCGAAGGATAAACAGGAAGCTTTCCGTACGCCTGTATCGCATCAACATGCATATAAATATCAGGATTGATCTTTTTCACTGCAGCTGATATCTCTGCAACCGGTTCTATCGCACCGACTTCATTATTTACCATCATGCAGGAAACAAGTATCGTATCCTCTCTTACGGCTTTTGCAACCTCTTCAGGATCAACTATACCATGCTCATCAGTTCCGATAAGAGTTACCTCAAAGCCCTGGCTCTTCAGGAATTCAAGAGTAGCCGAAACCGAAGCATGCTCGATGGTTGTCGAGATGATATGCTTTCCAAGCCTGTTCTTTGCAAGTGCCGTACCGATCAGGGCAAGATTATTACTTTCCGTTCCACCACTTGTAAATATCAGTTCTTCAGGCTTACAGCGAAGTGTTTTTGACACTACCTCTGCTGCCTTCTTTATATATCTTTCAGCCTCTACGCCCTTCATATGGAGCGATGATGGATTGCCGTAATCCTCCTCCATAACCTTTATCATGATATCCTTTACTGCAGGATATACCTTTGTAGTTGCCGAATTATCAAAATATATTTCCATTATCTTTACCAACTATTATTTCATCATTATTTAACAAAGGATCATTCATCCAATGCGAAGCCCATTACCGACATGATAGCCGGGCCCGCCGTTTCCGTTCTGAGTATCCTTCTTCCAAGAGAAATGATCCTGCCGCCTTTTTCTGACAGAAGATCTATCTCCTCCTGAGCGAAGCCTCCCTCCGGTCCGATAAATACAGCAACCATCGGCCTCTTCGAACTCTCTGTGCAAAGCTTTTTTATCTCAGCTATAACATTACGCGAGTAGTCCATTCCCTCAGCAGATTCGTAAGGTACAAGCACCACATCCATTTCAGATGCAATTTCTGCAGCCCTTTTAAAAGAAACAAAGCTCTTAACCTCAGGAATGATGCCTCTCTGCGACTGCTTTGCCGCAGCCTCAGCTATATTATTATATCTCTGGATCTTCTTGGCTTCCTTGGAGCTGACAGTCAGGAAACCGTTTTTATCTGTACTGCCATTTCCGCCCTCAAGTTTGACCACACATCTCTTCATCATGACCGGATATATCTCATGAACTCCAAGCTCTACCGTCTTCTGTATGATATGCTCAAACTTGTCTGCTTTCGGCATGCCCTGGAACAGCACAACCTGCGCCGGAAGCTCGGTGGCGTTGTCAGTGATATCGATGATCTCAGCCTCAACCATATCCTCCGGATAATCAGCAATCCTGCAATGATAATCCCTCGAGGTACCGTCGCTGATTATGATCTCCTCACCGATACGCAGTCTGAGTACATTCTTTATATGATTCTGATCCTTGCCGGAAATATATATTTTATCGGACGCATTGCTGCATCCTTCCACATAGAATCTGTACAAACTCATGATCTATATCTCTTCCTCGCCTCTGTAAACCTCGTCACCGGGACGCTCTGTCCATTTTCTGTAGGCTCTGTTATATTCTATTACCGCCCTATTGTATCTGTCTCTTATGTCACGCCAGCCCAGCTGACTCAGGTTATCATCCTCTGTTACGTAGAAATCCATGAATTCCTGCATGATCTGATCAAGCCGTTCGGCATAAGGCGTCTTCGTGATGATGATATAAGCTCCACCTTCCTTATGATATCTGTCTCTCCCGGCCATATTTTCTATTATGAGTATCTTATTTTTTTTATTCAGATACTCAAAGCCTTCCAATTCATCAAGAAGCAGCCTGCCCCATTTCAGATAGTCGCAGCGCTCCTTTCGGAGGATCTTTATTATCCTGTCATGTTTGACCCAGACCTCATCCGGATCATCATGAAGAGTTTTAAAATACATCGCAACTATTTCATCATCCCACTCAGCCTTAGTGCGTTCAGGTATATCCATAGCCTTGAACTCTTCGTAGCGTTTGATGTCATCAAGATACATCTTATGCCCGTCGCCCAGATATTTAATATAATACTCTTTTGCGTCGCTCAGAAGCATTTAACACCTCTCAATAGTTACTTGCAGACTATCGAAACCCACTCGCCCATATGAATGATATCGATGATCTCGAAACCATTCTTCAGGAGCTCAGCCTTAACCTCTTCCTCCTTGGTATCAATGATACCTGAAGTAATGAAGAGTCCGTCCTCCTTCATATATGGTCTAACAACAGCAGAAAGAGGCATGATAACGTCTGCAAGTATATTTGCAACGACTATATCATACTGTCTGTCGACAGCCGCAGTCTTCTCAGCATCTGCCGCGCCGTCTTCATCAACCGATACAGCACCGGCCTCATTCTCTGCCTGCTTCTTCTCAAAATCGCCCTTTCTTCTTGAGACGCCGGCAATATAATTGCTGTCCAGCAGGTTTCCGCAGGTGAAATCGATCCTGTCCTTATCGAAACCGTTTGCTTCAGCATTTTCAAGACTTGCGCGAACCGCATCAGGGTCTATATCCATACCATGAACATAGCCCGCTCCGAGATATACACTGATTATCGAAAGGATACCGCTTCCGCTTCCGATATCAAATACAGACTGGCCTTCCTTAAGGTATTTCTTAATCTGGCCGATGCAGAGTTTTGTTGTCTCATGTGTACCGGTACCGAAAGCCATAACCGACTCTATCCTTACAACAGTGTCTCCCGGTCTTATGTCGTCGTATTCCTCCCAGGTCGGAAGGATAACAATATTGTCATATAATCTGAATGGTTTAAAATACTGTTTCCAGTTGTTCTGCCATGTTGAGTCATCACTTGTATCGCTGACAGTTATCTCCTTACTGCCTACGTCTATAAACTCTTCAAGGCGGACAAGCTCTGCAGCTATATCCGCCTTAAGTTCATTAATATCAAATGAATCGTCAACGAAGCAGGAAACTTTGGCTGTGCCATCGTCTTCTCCAAGTGTTGCAGGTATATCTACAAACATCATTTCCAGATCCTCCTCGGAAATAGGAACATTATCTTCAATCATAACGCCCTCTACTCCAAGCCCGCTCAGAAATTCGCTGATAAGATCAACTGCTTCAACACTCGTATCGATCGTTAACTTCTTCCATATCATACTTTCTTTATTCCTTTTTTCTTTTTCTTATGTCCGCCGAAGGAGAATCCACCAAGTGAATCAGTAGCAGCTCTTACCTCTACAGCATATGGATCTGCCTGCTGCTTAAGTACCTGCTTCTGCTCCTCTGTAAGGTTCTCAGGAACCTCTACCATAAGAGTTACATAGTGGTTACCTCTGACATTCTTGTTTCTCAGAGTAGGAATACCCTTGCCCTTAAGAGTGATCTTTGTATTGGTCTGTGTACCGGCCTTAAGATCATATTCATAAGGTCCATCAATTGTATTGATAGTGATCTTTCCACCAAGTGCAGCCTGAGTAAATGCAACCTGCTCTGTTGAATAAAGATCATATTCCTGTCTCTGGAATATCGCATGCTTATCTACAAGGATAGTAACAATAAGGTCACCTCTTGCGCCGCCATTGATACCAGGCTCACCCATCTCACGAAGTCTGATGCTCTGTCCGTTATCAATACCTGCAGGAACCTTGATCTGAATGATCTTCTTACTCTTAACGAAACCGGAACCTGCACAGTTACTACACTTGAACTTGATTATCTTTCCACTTCCCTGGCAGTCAGGACAAGTCTGGATAGTTCTTGTCATACCGAAAAGTGACTGCTGTGTAAGAGCAACCTGACCCTTACCGCCACACTTACCACAGGTCTCAGCCGGATGTCCAGGCTGTGCACCACTTCCCTGACATACAGGACACTCGTCCTTCAGAGGAAGCTCAACCTCTGTCTGTGTTCCAAATGCAGCCTCTTCAAAGGTACATCTGATAGTAGTCTTGATATCAGCACCCTTAACAGGTCCGCTTGACTGTGTTTTCTTATTTCCGCTTCCGAACATATCTCCGAAGATATCTCCGAAGATGTCGCCCATATCAGCAAAGTCAAAGCCGCTGTCTCCGCCCTGTCCGTTAGGATCAAATGCAGCCCATCCGTACTGATCGTATTTCTTCCTGTTTTCTGCGTCACTGAGGATGGCGTAAGCCTCTGAAGCTTCCTTGAACTTCTCCTCAGCCTCCTTATCCCCCGGATTAGCGTCCGGATGATATTTCTTGGCAAGGACTCTGTATGCCTTCTTCAAATCATTGTCGTTCGCGTTTCGGGAAACCCCAAGCACCTCATACGCGTCTCTCTTGTCTAATGCTTCCGCCATAAATATCCCCTTTTACTCTTTCCTTATACTCACAATGGATTCGCACCTGCAGAAATACACCGCAGATACGAATCCATGCTGAAATTTAATTTACCATATTATATTTTACACTTCTTTGAAGTCACCGTCAACTACATCATCACCAAAGTTTGGTGTTCCTGTACCGGTTCCTGCATTTGCTCCAGGACCGTTCTGCTCATAGAGCTTAGAGAAGAGGTTCTGAGCTGAAGTCATGAGCTTTTCTCTACCTGACTTAAGCTTCTCAACATCAAAGTCTGAAAGGTTATCGATGTCTGTTGACTCGATGATCGACTTGAGTGCCTTGAGGTCATCCTCAACCTTCTTCTTGTCAGCCTCAGGAAGCTTGTCGCCAACTTCGTTGAGTGCCTTCTCTGTCTGGAATGCCATAGCGTCTGCATCGTTTCTTACTTCGATTGCTTCCTTACGCTTCTTATCAGCTGCTTCGTAAGCTGCAGCTTCCTTAACTGCTCTCTCGATATCCTCATCTGAAAGTGATGTTCCTGATGTGATAGTGATGTGCTGCTCACGTCCTGT
Source organism: Eubacterium sp. (assembly GCA_017430325.1). GTDB lineage: Bacteria > Bacillota > Clostridia > Lachnospirales > Lachnospiraceae > Eubacterium_Q. The sequence continues at coordinate 86,227 of JAFRNE010000003.1, read as the reverse complement.
ACCAAGGTCCTTAGCAGATACGTTTACGATACCATTTGCATCGATATCGAATGTAACTTCGATCTGTGGAACACCTCTTCTTGCAGGAGCGATACCATCAAGTCTGAATCTGCCAAGTGACTTGTTGTCCTTTGCGAACTCACGCTCACCCTGAACGATGTTGATATCAACGGCATCCTGATTATCCTGAGCTGTTGAGAAGATCTGGCTCTTCTTTGTAGGAATTGTTGTATTTCTCTCAATAAGGTGAGTAGCGATACCACCCATTGTCTCGATTGAAAGTGTAAGTGGTGTAACGTCAAGGAGGAGGATATCACCGGCACCTGCATCACCTGCAAGCTTACCACCCTGGATACAAGCTCCGATAGCTACGCACTCATCAGGGTTGATGCCCTGAAATGGCTCCTTGCCTGTAATAGTCTTAACCGCTTCCTTAACTGCTATAACTCTTGTTGAACCACCAACGAGGAGAACCTTGTCGATCTCTGCTGCTGAAAGTCCTGCATCATCCATAGCCTGCTTAACAGGTCCACGTGTTGCTTCTACAAGATCAGCTGTAAGTTCATCGAACTTAGCTCTTGTGAGGTCCATATCGAAGTGCTTAGGTCCATCCTGGTTAGCTGTGATGAATGGAAGGTTGATATTTGTAACTGTCTGTGAAGAAAGCTCTTTCTTAGCCTTCTCTGCAGCTTCCTTAAGTCTCTGCATAGCCATCTTGTCGCCTGAAAGGTCGATACCTTCCTTTGACTTGAAGTCATCAAGCATATACTGTGTGATCGCATTATCGAAGTCATCACCACCGAGTCTGTTGTTACCAGCTGTTGCAAGAACTTCGATTACGCCTTCACCGATCTCAATGATAGATACATCGAATGTACCACCACCAAGGTCATATACCATGATCTTCTGCTCTTTCTCGTTATCAAGGCCATATGAAAGAGCTGCTGCTGTAGGCTCGTTGATGATACGTTTAACATCAAGACCTGCGATCTTACCTGCGTTCTTTGTTGCCTGTCTCTGTGAGTCTGTGAAGTAAGCAGGAACTGTGATAACAGCCTCTGTTACCTTCTCACCGAGATAAGCCTCTGCGTCAGCCTTCAGCTTCTGAAGAACCATTGCCGAGATCTCTTCCGGAGAGTACTTCTTGTCATCGATTGCTACTTTATAATCAGAGCCCATATGTCTCTTGATTGATGCGATTGTCTTATCTGCGTTTGTAACTGCCTGACGCTTAGCTGCATCACCGACAACTCTTTCGCCTGATTTAAGGAAACCTACAACTGAAGGTGTTGTTCTTGAACCTTCTGCATTGGTGATAACGATTGGCTTACCACCTTCCATAACGGCTACACATGAATTTGTTGTACCTAAGTCAATACCTATAATCTTACCCATTTTATAAATCCTCCTAAGATAAATCTTTATCCTTTAATTTCATTTAAAATATATATTAATTGGCAACCTTTACCATGCTGTGACGGAGCACCTGATCTTTATACATGTAACCCTTCTGCATCTCTTCGACAACAGTGTTTTCAGGATAATTCTCATCCTCAACATGTATTACCGCATTGTGGAAATTAGGATCAAATGGTTTGTCTGCTGCGTTCATCGGCTCAACACCGATTCCCTTAAGCGTATCCATCATCTTCTTGTAGATCATCTCAATTCCGTCTGAGAAGGCACCCTTTTCACTCTCAGGGATATTCTCCAAAGCTCTTTCGAAGTCGTCCACTATAGGGAGAAGCTTCTCAAGTGTATCCTTGGCACCGTAATCAAACATCTTTGAATTTTCCTTCTCACTTCTGGCTCTTGCATTATCAAACTCAGCCATCAGTCTCTGGTATTTTTCCTTATTGCCTTCGGCAAGCTCTTTTGTTCTGTCAAGCTCGGCCAAAAGCTCTTTGTTGCCCCGCCTGTTCTTTTTAGGAATCGGCTTAGGTCTCTTTGCGTCGGCATCCTCCGCAGTTACGTACTGCTCATCATCAACCGTAACTATAGTTCCGTCTATTGGCTGCCCTATAACTACATTAACGACCTTCTCTGCGCCTTTGGAAGTTCCGACACCATCCTTCTCTTCCTTTTCATCCTGCAGAGACTGGAGCATTTCTGCCATACTCATTCCTGCCATTCTTCATTCACCCCTTTTTCTCTTCCTTGCGGAATATGGTATCAAGTTCGTCCGTAAGACTCTTCAATGTATTTACGACCTTCTTGTAATCCATTCGCTTAGGTCCTATGATTCCGATAGTACCCTTCGCTCCCTCAGGAAGTTCATAAGTCGATGTAACTATTGAATAATCCTTCATGTTTTCGACCGGTGATTCATCACCGATGTATATCTGGATATTGCTTTCACCACTTACTTCATTGTGGTTAAGAGCAGCTGAAGCAAGTTGTCCAAGCTCCTGCTTATCTTCGAACGTTTCAAGAAGTGCACTTGCACGATTTACATCCCCGAGCTCTCCAAGCTTAAGAAGATTTGATGCACCGCTGGTATATATCTCTGTTTCCTCAGCCTGATGCACCGTGTCAACTATGCCTTCGAATATCTTCTCAAGTATGTCCGCGTAGTCACCTGCCTGTTCCCTCATGGTCTGCATCATTTCGATATTTATCTCACTGACGAGTATTCCCTGAAGAAATGTATTAAGGAGCAGGTTGAACTTCAGCACCTCCTCATTGCCAAGCGGTCTGTCAACATCGATAAGCCGGTTTCTGGCCACGTTGTTCCCGACAACAATGACTGCTACCAGCTTAGTCTCATCCACCTGTGAAAGCTGAATGAATTTTATCTGTCTGTTGAGCATCCTCGGAGACGTAACCATGGTGGCATATTGTGTATTATATGCAAGCACCTTGGCTACCTGTTTGAGAAGCGATTCCAATTTATCAACTCTCTCAAGCAGCGCTCCCTGAGCCGCTTCGCTTTCCTCTTTCTCAGACATCATCCTGTCAACGTAGAATCTGTAGCCCTTGTCCGTTGGAATACGTCCCGCTGAAGTATGCGGCTGAACTATATATCCAAGTTCTTCAAGGTCAGACATCTCGTTTCTGATCGTTGCTGAGCTGAGGTTAAGATCGGTATACTTTGAAATGGTCCTTGAGCCGACCGGTTCGCCGGTTTCAAGGTAATTCGAAATGATAGCCTTCAGGATGATTTCTTTTCTCTCATCTAGAGTATCATTTATATCCAATTCATCACCGCCTTCGTAATTGTTAGCACTCAAACTAGCTGAGTGCTAAACACTATCCTAAATATAATGCCTTGACCGCTTATTGTCAAGGCATTTTATATATTTTTTTGCTTATTTTCAGTTATTTTTTTACAGTTTTTACAAAAGGATTTTTACGCCCTTTATCTATCCAATATAAAATCGGATAATATGATATTGCTGACGTCTATGCCTCTCTCGCTGAGCCTTACATTATCGCCCTCTGAGATCATAAATCCTTCACTTACGTATTTGTTTATGACCGGTCCGTAAACCTCGTAAATATCCTTGGAGAACCTCGCTTTAAACCCCGCTCTGCTGACACCCTTGATCATCCTGAGACCGAGGAACATGAACTCCTCCATCCTGCTGTCGATATAGATAGTCTCAATGCCTTCTCTGAGCTGTCCGGTCACATCATCATAAACCTTGAACTTATCTTCACCTGCCACTATCGCAGACTGATTCTCCTGGAATATCTCGATATATTTTTCGATATCTCTGGTATTGCTGAAACGTTGTCCTTTGAAATACGATGCAGCTCCCAGACCGAAACCGATATACTCGCCTCCGGTCCAGTAAACGATATTATGCTTGCAGCTATAACCCGGCTTCGAATAATTCGAAAACTCATACCTTTCGTAGCCGTTGACCGCAAGCACCTTCTTGCTCATGGCATACATTCTTCTGTCAACATCCTCATCAGGGATCAGATTACGGAGCGCATCATTTTCATAAAGAGGCGTGCCCTCCTCAACCTGCAGAGAATAAACGGAGATATGCTCCGGATCAAACTCCACCACCTTCATAAGAGTTTCCACAAAGCTGTGCTCAGTCTGTCCCGGAATACCACTCATAAGATCGATATTGATATTCTTGAAGCCCGCTCTTCTCGCAGACTTGAAGGTCGCAACGAACTGGTCAAAGTTGTGTATCCTTCCAAGCATCTTGAGTGCCGAATCATCCGTCGACTGAAGACCAATTGAAAGTCTGTTGATGCCGTGAGTCTGATATGCAAGAAGACTCGTGTATTTAAGAGTGCCAGGATTGGCCTCTATTGTTATCTCCGGAAATCTGTCGACCTCGAATACACTTCTGATAGTCGATAAAATATTTCCGATAAATACTTCATCAATAAGTGACGGAGTTCCTCCGCCGATAAATATTGTCTTAACCTTATATCTGTCAGCAAAAGGCTTATAAAGCTTGATCTCCTGCACCAGCGAATCGATATACTGAAGCTGCTTTGCATAAGTGCAGTCCGCAAATGACAGGAAATCGCAGTAGATGCATTTTTTCTGACAGAAAGGGATATGAACGTATATGCTTATATCTTTTTTCATTTATATTTCCTATTATTGTATCCGGCCGTTATGATCATCGTGCCATAATTATCAAAAGCAATAAAATGCCTACTCTTCATCAAGCTTCAGAACACTCATGAAGGCCTTCTGCGGGATCTCTACATTACCGATCTGACGCATACGCTTCTTGCCTTCCTTCTGCTTCTCGAGAAGCTTTCTCTTACGTGTGATATCACCACCGTAACACTTCGCAAGAACATCCTTACGCATGGCTTTAACTGTCTCTCGGGCGATTATCTTACCGCCCACAGCACCCTGAATAGGGATCTCAAAGAGATGTCTCGGGATCTCGTCCTTAAGCTTCTCGCACATCTTCCTTGCTCTCTCATAAGCTGAATCTGCATGCACGATAAACGAAAGTGCATCGACCTCTTCACGATTGATAAGGATATCAAGCTTAACAAGCTTAGAAGTCTGATAGCCCTTGATCTCATAATCAAAGGAAGCATAACCTCTCGAACGTGACTTAAGTGCATCGAAGAAATCATAGATGATCTCATTCAGAGGAAGCTCGTATTTAAGAAGCACTCTCGAGGTCTCGATATACTCCATACCAAGATAAACTCCACGTCTTTCCTGGCAGAGTGTCATTATGGCACCTGTATATTCCGAAGTGACCATGATCTCAGCACTTACGATTGGTTCCTCCATGTGATCTATCTCAGAAGGATCCGGCAGATTTGAAGGATTGGTCAGCTCGATCATCTCACCGTCTGTTTTATAAACACGATAAACAACGCCCGGAGCTGTTGTTACAAGATCCAGGTTGTATTCTCTCTCAAGTCTTTCCTGAATAACTTCAAGATGAAGGAGTCCGAGGAAACCGCACCTGAAACCGAAGCCCAGTGCGATGGATGTCTCAGGCTCATAAAAAAGTGAAGCGTCATTTAATTTCAGTTTTTCAAGCGCATCTCTGAGTTCAGGATATTTTGCACCATCAGCCGGATACATACCGCAGTAAACCATAGGACGCGCCTTCTTATATCCCGGAAGCGCCTCTGCACATGGATTCTCTGCATCTGTAACTGTATCACCGACTTCTGTCTCGGATGTATTTTTCAGGCTGGCTGTGATATATCCAACCATGCCGGCAGATATTTCATCCGTAGGAATGAATCTTCCTGCTCCGAAGATACCAACTTCAACGACCTCAACCTCAGTTCCTGTAGCCATCATCTTGATCTTCGAGCCCTTATGGATAAAACCGTCAAATACCCTGCAGAATATGATAACGCCCTTATACTGATCGTAAAGGCTGTCAAATATAAGTGCCTTGAATGGTGCTTCAGCATCTCCCGCAGGAGCAGGGATCTTGGCAACAATCGCTTCAAGCACTTCTTCTATATTTATGCCGTTCTTTGCAGAAATAAGCGGTGCATCATGAGCCTCGATACCGATGACATCCTCTATCTCAGCCTTAACTCTTTCAGGCTCAGCTGATGGAAGGTCGATCTTATTGATGACCGGAAAAACCTCCAGGTCATGATCTATCGCCATATATACATTTGCAAGAGTCTGCGCCTCTATTCCCTGGGCAGCATCCACAACAAGAACAGCTCCCTCGCAGGCAGCAAGGCTTCTCGATACCTCGTAGTTAAAGTCAACATGACCCGGTGTATCGATAAGATTAAAGATATATTCCTGTCCGTCATTTGCTTTGTAGATGATACGCACAGCCTGAGATTTGATGGTGATACCCCTCTCACGCTCGATATCCATATTATCAAGAACCTGCTCCTGCATCTCACGAGATGTAAGAGTTCCTGTCTTCTCAATGATCCTGTCGGCAAGTGTCGACTTACCGTGATCAATATGTGCGATTATACAAAAATTTCTGATTTTATTCTGATCTAAATGTGACAATTTCTTTTCCTCATTTTCATTTATTTATTGGTATCCCAAAATTATTCTTTCTTGTTTTCTTTTCAATCCCCAAAATAATTATAAATACCCCAACAAAGAAGATTATCCTGCCAAAAGCACTTATAACATTGCTGACTTTTTCATCAAAATCATCAATGTAATAATTAAAAATACAACTATCTTTATATTCGCTATCCCCCAAATAATCTTTCATATACTTTTTTTCATCAGAATCCGTCAGTTTTTTTACTTTTCCTTTAATATGAACAATTGTTTGCGGAGAATTTCCGCCTTGAAGATATGCTATATATTCATTGAACTGTTTATCTAACGAAACATTTATATCATCAAATTTAGCGTGAAAAGAAATATAGCCATTATTATTTATCGGTATTAGATAAAATATGTTTTCAATACTTCCGGCTGCACGCTCAGCGTACGCACCTAAATTATACTCAATGTCACCTTCAACAATCATACCGCTTTCAAGTTCATTAATTGATAATTCATTAATATTTTTTGCTGAATTCTTATATTTATAGTAATCATATGATCCAAATAAAAATAGAAGCCCTCCAACCAGGCAAAAGGCAGCCCCAACAGTAAACTTATTAATAAAAGACCTTTTTTTACTATCTTTCTCCATTTCAATCAAACCTCCTAAATGATATCAGCATTCTGATTAATTTATAGATTTACTTAAAACAGTATTATTTGATAAACTCCCGGCTGTCGAGAATAATAGTGAACGGCCCGTGATTCGTAAGTTCGATGATCATCTCAGCACCAAACTCTCCTGTTTCAGCAGTATAGCCTGCTTCTCTAACCTTATTAATAATATAGTTGTAAAGCTTCTCAGCATGTTCCGGCTTGCCGGCATTTATGAACGATGGTCTGTTGCCATGACTGCAATCCGCGTAAAGTGTAAACTGCGATATAAGGAGCAGGCTTCCGCCCACATACTTAAGTGCAAGATTGATCTTACCGTTTTCGTCACTGAATATACGAAGTCCCAGCAGTTTTTTTATCATTTTATCCGCAACAGCTTCGTCATCCTCATCGGACACACCTATAAATACCAGAAAGCCTTTATCTATCTTTCCGGTAACTCTTCCTTCAACTGTGCATGAGGCATTTTCCACCCTCTGTACGACCATTTTCATAATATCATTTTCCTTTTCGCTCACTGCTGCGTGAATAATATTTCATTATTTTATCGCTCAATAACCCGATATTATTATACACAAAAATTGACCCAAGTAAATACGAGTCTCTTATTTTTTCTAAGAGACGCATATTCACTTGGATCAATATAAGTTATTTCTGTAATTTAGAATACTGCATGATACTTCTTAGCAGCAAAAAGAGCCAGAGCAAATGCTGTACAGATCGTTGTCTCTGAATCTGTAGCAACCGTGATAACATATGTATCAGTAATGTTAAGCGCCTGCCCAGGGATCATGAACATACCGTGACGAGCTGCCATAACCGGTGTCTGGCCCATATAAATATCATAGTGCCACTCAAACGGAAGGCCCTGAAGCTTCCAGTTATTGAAATCGATATTTACATCGGCATTACTGCTGCCTCTGCTTATTGTAACATTTCCGAAATTGTCCCTTGCGGCAAATTCGAACCTTGTAGAGCCATTACCAACCTTTTCCTGAACATAGCCAACCTCGGTAATAGTATCAGCAAGATATATCTTTATCCTGTGGCCCGTAGTCTGGAAATCATCCTTGGTATAAAAGAGCTCCTTTCCACTCTGATTAAAGATCTTAAATGAATCCTTTTCATTGGCATCATTCGCCTTGATAAATAATCTAACCACTGCAATACCTCTCTTATTTCTAACTTACTGTTGCATAATCGTGATCCTGATCTATATGAAGTCCCTTATACGCATCTGTCTGAACATACGATACAAGCATATCATCTGCACAAGTCAGAACTGTATATGGCACATCAAATACGATCTCATCTGACGATATAGCGATCTCTCCCGTATTCATTGTAATGAGCTTTTCATTGATCTTATAAGGCTCCTTTACAAGTATTCCCTTAATGGCTTCACTGAAGTGAGGCATCATGTCAGGAAGGGAGATGTATTTTTCACATCTGTAATTCTTATCGAGATCCGGCTCAGTCATGCAGAGTTTCTTTCTTCCTACCTTCTCGTAGGTACCCTGAACAAAGGCCTTTGCTGCTCTGTACAGACATCTGTCACGTTTCTCGTTTTCATTTGATACAAACAGAGCTGTAAGCTCCTGTAAACGAGGCTTCTCATCAGAGAATGCGTTGTAGATGAACTTCTCAGGACCAAATACACCGATACCGGCGAAGAGGTTCTTGTACATTCTCTCCATCTCTTCCTTAACAGAAACGCTTCTGTCATTCTCTATATTTGCCTCATTTTCAACGAAGAGTCTTACCAGACCCTTTCTCATATCCTCTACTCTTTCATCGGTAATATAATCGATCGGGAAGAGCTCGCTCTGTCTTGCTTCCTTCATCATATAACCGAGTGTACGCTTTCCGCTTGCAGCAAGATCATCAATCGAATCATAAAGTTCTGTGCAGAAAGGATCGTAGATATCATTATACCTGTCAGAGAGTCTGATCAGCCATCTGATGGTATCGCCATAAATATCTTCAGCATTGATAGCATCCATAAGAATAGTCTTCTCAGTTGAAAGAGCATTCTTTATACATGCATCAAAATAACCATTCTCAGTCTCTCTCTTGGCAGTCGGGAATGCAAAGAATCTCTTTGCACAGATATCCTTGATAGACTGGATGATCCTCTCATATTCACGTGAAGGATGATAATTTGCCGCAGCCTGCTCAATTTCTTTGATCTCCTTGACAAGACCGGTATCCTCCTCGATTCCCTGATAGCCCTTCGCACCGATAAGCTTCATGGTGGCAAAAGGACCATACTCCTTCATGCACTGGTTAACAAGGTCCTCTATGGCATTCATGAATCTGAGTTTTATATCTCTCTGTACAGCGAGAATATTCAGTCTGAGCTTATTCAGATCAGCCTCAATATCACGCTGGAGTGTATCTGTATTTTTCTTGATAGCCTTGTAAACAGGCTTTGTGTATGAATTGGTATTTATAAGGAAGCTGGCCTTGAAGTTTATCTCTTCGCCTGCAGGACCGTTGATAAAACTTCTGAACTCACTCATGATGCTATCGATCTTTTCTCTGATACCCGGCTTATCAAGAGGACTTTCAGAAAGCTTCTTATATGCAACCTTAAATACTTCGTATTCACTGATATTTTCAATCTCTCTGATAGGAATACGATAATCCGTCTCACTGATGATCTTGAAAGGACCATTCTCATTCGGTCTGAAGAAGATATCACGCACAAGCTCTCTTGTACCATCTTCCCTCTCCTCACCGATAGCCTTCTTACTGACAAGCTTAAGCATAAAATACGCTGTATCAGAATAAATGATACCTGCAGGAACATAGCCCTGGTCATCTTTACGTCCTGATATCAGCATGCAGGAATCAAATACATTCTCCTTGATAGTAAGCTTGTGCTTCGTACTCTCGAAGGTGTACATCTCATCCTTTTCCTTAAGGTTCATGTAATATGTGATCTCCTTAAGGGTAGCAAGACCGTTTGCATTGAGCAGGTCGATCTTGTTACTGTCATTTGCAATAGCCTTGTCCGCATAAAGAACATCCGGCATAAGAAGAACAGAACCAAGTCTTACATTCTCCATCTTCTTAGCCTTGCAGTAAGCTCTGATATTGTATGCAAGATCGATGATCATACCACTTCCGGTACCACCTGCAACACCGGAAATTATAAGGAAATCAAGTCTTCCGACGCCCTCACTGTCGGTTGATTTCATATACATTGAATCTATTTTACTGAAAAGAAGTGCTCTGATCTCTTCATATGCATTCGAGAACATCAGACGTCCGATCTGACGATTTCCTGCTGCACCGTTGATGCCGATATTAAGCTCAGGCATCTCAGGATCCATCCACTTGGCAAGATCAGAGAAAGCATACTCTCTGGTATCCGGCTTAATAAGCAGATCATCAAGAGTCTTTCTGTAGACGCTGATAACCTCAGTAGCATTGAAGCCTATGCTGTCCCTGCTATCCTCGATCACCTGCTCCATATATGGTATATCAGAATCAAATACAAGGTAATCAATATTGTCAGAAGCTATAGTATTACCCGCAAGCATACCTTTAAGACTTCGCGCAGTCTCAATTCCGACTCCACCAAGTCCTATGATAAGTATATTTCCGTTGTAACCCGCTTCAGCTTCTCCCTTCTCCAGTATTCTGATATCCTTAAGTCTGTTAAATTCTTTCTTTTGAGTATCAATAAGAATCATTTTTATGGTTACCCCACTTCGCTACTTCATACAAAAAAACATATAGTTTTTTGTGCATATTTATAATCAATCCCTATAATAGCACAAAACCTCTAATAATAATAGTAAAATTTTAACAAATCTTCATGTAAATTATACGGAATTATCTCTTATTACTCTTCCGCCAGATTTTCATTTTTTCAGCCTCTTTTATAAGTTCGTCCCTAAAATCAGGATGAGCGATACTGATTATCGCTTCAGCCCTCTCCCAGGTCGAACGACCTTCAAGGTTGATGATACCATATTCGGTAACTATGAAATACACCTGGCTTCGCGGAGACGTGATGATATCTCCGTTAAAGAGCGGCACTACTCTCGAGTGAGGAACACCATCTTTATCATTGTAGGTCGAACTCATGCAGATAAAAGCTTTACCACCCTTCGATGCCGAAGCACCAACAAGGAAGTCAAGCTGGCCGCCTGTACCGCTTATCTGTCTCGAACCCGAGCTTTCCGCCGCAACCTGTCCGTAAAGATCCACGGCTACGCAGCTATTTATTGAAACCATATTATCTATCTGCGCGATAATTGAAGGCCTGTTAACGTATTCAAGCGGATAAGCCGCTATGCCGTGGTTATCCTCCAGCCAGTCGAAAAGATCAGCCGAACCTATAGCACAGCCAAATACGCCCTTGCCTTTATCGATATTCTTTCTTGTATTTGTGAGTTTTCCCGCCTTGTACAGACTGAGGAAGGCATCCGAACAAAGCTCAGTATGCATTCCCAGATCGTGAAGATCAGACTTTGCGATCAGCTTACCGAGAGCATTCGGCATACTGCCAACACCAAGCTGCAGTGTCGCACCATCTACAAGGTAAGGAAGGATATGACCTGCTATCTTCCTGTCCACCTCTGTCGTATGCTCTCTGTCACCATAATTGAAAGGATCATGATGACCTTCAACAATATAATCAACATTAGAGATATGTATGCATTCATCGTAGCCGCCATGAACCTTCGGCATATGCTCGTTAACCTCAACAATGACTATGTCTGCCATTCTAGTTATAGGCGCAGCAACGCCCGTATTTACGGAGAAATTAAAATACCCGTGCCTGTCCATAGGCGATACGCTGACCATAACAACATTTACGGTCAGGAAGTACTCGTAGTAAGCCGCATTGTTCGAGAAGACCATCGGAATATAATAACAGAGTCCTCTGTCACAAAGCTTTCTCTCATAAGCCGAGCAATGCCAGCTGTGATATATAAAATGCTCCTGATCAGGATCGCATTCAACAGTCTCAATCGGGCCGTCGATCAGATTACCTCTGATCTTCACATCCCTCAGTTCATCCTTCCTCTTGGCAAGCGCCCTGTCCAGAAGTACCGGCTTACCGAGAGTACTTGTATAATCAACCCATTGTCCGCTCCTGATAACGTTTACCGCCTCTTCCGGCGTACGGAGCTTTTCTGCATATTCTTTGCTGAAATCATCTACCATAATGCTTCCCCCATAATGAAAAATCTAATTATCTTATGCTTTTTTGGCGTTTACTTTCTTCACTGCGCCAACCCATTTTTCATTACACATATACGAAGTTTATTATAGCATAAACCAGCTTCAAAAAACAGATAAAAAGTCATGAAAAAGGACTATACAGCTTTTAAACTGTATAGTCCTCTCATCATTTGTTTATTTACCCTTATCAGGCATGAATATCAAACTAACTTCTGTTATTATCCTTCTTCTTTGCCGCGAAGAAAACCATTCCGGCCAGAGAAAGAAGTATCATCATAAACATGCCTGTTACAGGTGTTTCATCACTTGTTTTAACAACTGTTTCAGCAGTTTCGGTCGTTGTCTCCGTAACCGTCTCTATAGTCTCGGTTGTCACTTCTGTTGTAGTTTCTGTCTCGTCCTCAGTTGTTACTTCAGACTTCTTGTCGGTCATCACAACCTCTATGGTCTCATCCTCACCCGCTGCCATTTTTTCTTCAACAACAAGCTTGATCGGATCAGCCTTGTCGTAACCCTCAGGAGCTGCTGTCTCAACAAGATAGTAAGTCTCACCGCAGATAAGAAGTCCCTCAGCTACTTCATGAGCTGTTTCTGTAGATGTCCATGAATCGATGAGTTCTCCTGTAGCAGAACCCTTTCTGATCTCAAGAGACGCACCCGGAAGTGCCTTTCCATCTTCATCAACCTTGAGGATGCTGCAGATGATCTCAGGCTCAAGCCATACTATCGCACCTGTTACAGTGTCGATATATGCTGTAACCTTGCCTTCCTTACCATCGCCCATATCAACAGATCTGGTAACAACTCTTAAGCCACCCTTGCCGTCATCGACAATCTCAACACCGATCGTTATAGGCTTCTCAGAAACATAATATCCATCAGGAGCCTTAGCCTCCTTAATGACATATCTATTTCCTGCAACAACGCCGCCAAACTTTATACGTCCATCCTTATCAGTTGTAGCCTTAGCTATCTCAACATCGCCCTTGTCAGTCTTTCTGTAAAGAACATATGTCGAATCAGGAAGACTCTCATCAGGCTTCTGCTCACTAACCTTGAGAAGCTCTATATCTGTTCTGTAAAGGTCATTTACAACCTCGTCAACAGCCTTGCCGTCTTCGTCAGTTATTTGCACCTTGCCATCAGCATCGATGGTTACATATATCAGCTCATCTGATAATATATAGCCCTCAACAGTAGCTGTTTCCTTAACGATGTATTCATGCTTATTTGATGTAATCTCACCAAATGCAACCACACCATTCTCATCAGAAACCGTTTCCTTAACAGGATTCTCGAACTCTGTGTCATCCTTCTCGAAGAGACCGAAGGTGACTCCTGCCAGAGGCTTAAGCTGATATTTGTATTCATCATCGCTGTTTTCAGAACATTCTTCATTAACGTAACCCAGCTTCTTGATCACTATCTGATTCAGAAGTCTGTCGTTAATAACGATTATCTCTTTACCGGTTGAGTTGTCCACTGTTCCGGTTCCGAGGATCTCTATCGTACCATCCGGTTTAATTCTGAATACCGTATCTGCAGTCACATCATAGCCTGCAGGAGCTGTATTTTCGCGGAGTGTATAAGTCTTTCCATATTCAAGCCCTTCAATCATGTGAGGAGCCTCATTCGACGATGTCCAGTTATCAATCTTCAGATCAACCGCAGGATTCTGAACCTCACTTACATCACCTGCATATATAGTGATATCTGCACCTGCAAGCTCTTCACCATTTCCCATATCACGCTTATCAACAAGAACATCTCTTGTCTTCAGCTGATCATTGATAACAATGATATCTTCTTCGGTCGGATTATACACTGCCGAACCACTGATGATCTCTACCTTGCCATCCTCAGTGATCCTGAATACAGTATCTGCAGTTACATCGTAGCCTGCAGGAGCTGTATCCTCACGAAGCGTGTAGGTTACTCCATATTCCAGACCTTCAATTGTCTTAGCTCCGCCAGTTGTTGATTCCCAATGTGTTACCTCAAGATCATCAGAAGGCTCTTTTACATTACTTACATCGCCCTCATAAATATATATGATCGCACCTGCAAGTTCTTCACCATCTGCAATATCACGCTTATCGACATTAATACTTGTGGTCTTGTGAGTATTTGTAAATACACAATTAATTGTTGTATTTTCCTGTGCTATGGTTCCTTCAGCATTTGTACTATCCGAATTAAACAGTGCATTTGCTGTTTCTTCAACCTTGTATATGGTACCTGTTGGGATACCATTTATCTTTACTGACATACCACCCCTAAGGCTAAATCCAGCAACACCCTTAGTAAAAGTTAATGTAGATTCCACACTGTTTTGACCGTCTGTAAAGGTAATAATACTATATTCGCCTTCAAAGCCGGTATCTGTAACCGTCTGTCCATCGACAATCTTCTGCATAGTCACTGTGAATACGAAGTCGATATTCTTGTCAGTTGAAGCATTACCCACAACAGTTTTCTTTACCTCAAGAGAACCGGTCTTTCTGGTATATGCATTTGTAAATACAACCTCATTTATTTGATCATTAACAACCGGAATAGTTACAGTTGCCTCTGTCGCATTGTCACTTACCGCATTTCCATTTACTACAAGAGAATATCCTCCAACCTGGATATTAGTCTCAGTTAATTTAAGCTCACATCCAAGAGGAACATCAGAGATGGTCCATGTATACGGATTAGATTCTCTTCCAATATTTATTATATTGGAACCATTTTTATTGAGATAGTTTAATACATCAGCCGTTAAAGAATTAGTTATCTGGAATCCATCCGGGAATTTTCCATCAGGAATTCCTGCAAATATCTTCTTAACAGTGATCTCCTTACGCTTTCTCACATTAGTGAAACGTGCAGCGCCCGAACCATTGGTTAATGTTCCATATGCAGTGAGTGGTTCCGGATCAGCATCAGCATATCCATTAATATCAACATGATATGTATCAAAGTATTCTCCGGGATCAGTCTCTTCAACCTTGAACTTTGCGTCCTCAGGAAGACCCTTTATCTTCTTTGACTCTCCATCTGAAAGCTCGACATTACTTGCGATTCCTCCTTCAAATGTTACAGCATTATCGCCTTCACCATAGACGCCATCAACATCCGTATCAACGGTAGTTCCATCCGGTTTGTAAATCGTAATTGTAAATGTGTATTTTGCTGTCTTATCTGA
Organism: Eubacterium sp.; assembly: GCA_017430325.1. Classification (GTDB taxonomy): domain Bacteria; phylum Bacillota; class Clostridia; order Lachnospirales; family Lachnospiraceae; genus Eubacterium_Q. The sequence goes on along the minus strand of JAFRNE010000003.1, from coordinate 70,724 downwards.
TGCAATCGGTGAATCAACTGTCTTGGATACTACAAGGCCGTCCTTCTTGATATTCGTAAATTCAGCTTCCTGGCCTGCAGGTATTATAGTACCATTAGCATTTGACGAAGTTGATACGAAATCAGCATCTTCTCTCTCTGTGACAGTATATGTAATACCTGCCGGCAGATCCTCAATTCTTACTGTTTCACCATTAGCAATCTCAATTTCATTTATAACGCAGCTATTATCAAAGGTTATAGTTTCCTCTTTGATTGCTCCTTTAGTACGTACAACTGTAAATACACCCGTAAGATTCTTGTTGAATTCAATCTTAAATTTGAACTTCTTGTTAAGATCTGTTGTTTCTGTGGTATTTTCCACAGTCTTTTTAATAACGAGATCACCGGTCTTGCGAGTATTTGTTACAACTACATCTGTTACGCCGCATGTTGCAGTCCCCTGATCAGTTTCAGCATCACCTATTTTGATAACAGAAGCAAAGTTTTCATTCTCTGCCTCTGTGATCTTATAAATAGTACCTGCAGGAAGTCCGACAATCGACATGCTGTTTTTATCATAAAATGTATTAGAAGCAACACCTTCATTAAACGTGAAGCTTCCATATTCTCCACTTACTGAAGTGTCTTTAACCAGCTTACCTTCCACATCCTTATACAGCGTTACTGTTATCGGGAAGCCCGGGATGGATGTAGACACCTGATCAGTATCACTTGTCACATTCGAAACAACATTCTTTGTTATATTTATCTTGCCCATCTTAGTGTTTGTGAATGTGACTGTTTTTGTTTCGCCAGCCGTAATTGATGCATATGCACTTTCAATATCAACTTCGCACTTATATCCTTCTACTTCAGTTTCCACTACGCCATATTCGATACCTGCCGGAAGTCCTGAAGCATTCTTGGATTCGCCACCCTTCAGTGCAAATGTTGCAACACCACTATTAAAGGTCATCTCACCAAATGTGCCGCTGATCGATGTATCTGTTTCGACAGTATCGTCTTTGTAAAGATATACCGTGAAATTGAACTCAGCCTCTGCAGATGAATCGGTATCATCAACTACTATTTTCTTAACCTCCAGACTACCGGTCTGTCTGGTGTATTTGTTTGTGATAACTGCTTCTGCCGTGTTTGTTGTTTCAGAAAGAGTTGCCGTTGAAACTGATTCATTATCCACCTTAATCGTGGTTTCAAGCTCATAATACTCAACCTCAGCCGAGTTATCTCCACTCTTAACCTCAGCTATAGTATATGTACCAAGAGGAAGATTTTCGATAGTTATACCTGTATCCCCAACAGGAACTGCAATCTCAGTAACAGTTGTTCCTGTGCTATTGCCGGATGCATTGTAATATTCATTGTCTTTCATAACTGTTACATAGTATGTCTGCTTATGCGCAGTTGTATCACTTTCTGCTGCAAAAGCTTTCCTGATCGTCAGACTGCCACTATCAACAGTACCTTCATATTTATTTTCTACAGTTATTGTTTCACTAATATTGTCAGCATCAAGTATTGCAACTGCAGTATCAGTTTTCGCTCCATTTCCGACAACATATTTGGTTGTATATTCTCCGGCCTCCTCAGAAACAGAATATGTATCATAAGGAAGTCCACTTATAACAACTGTATCACCTTTCTTGAAATTAAATACTATCTTCTTTTTATCAGCATCAGCTGCAACCGAATATGAGCTTGCACCTGATACGATAACATCTGATGCATTGATGGTTGTTGTTTCACCCTGCGCTGTTACAGTAACAGTGTATGTTTTATCTGCGTTCTCTTCACTGCCATTAATTACGCTCTTGGTAATACTTAATGCGCCGTTAGTAAGCTCTGTATTTGTAAATACAACACCCTTATCAATTCGACTAGCACTTGTACCGTCTACTCTCTTACCACCATCGCAGATATATCCTTCAGGAACATCTATTTCTTTAACAACATAATTAATAGTTTCTCCCGAATCATCTCTTCTAGGTATGTTATCAAAAGAACCTTTCCATGAATTTTCGGCATTAAGAACCAGAGTGGCCACTCCGTCCACTTTAACCTCTGAATTATTTACGATTTTATAAAGCTCAAATTTTGCCTCACTTTGAGCTGTTCCGTTCCATATTTTCTGAACAGGAATGCTCATTGTTGTTTTTTCATTAGGAACAGTTAATGTATCACCAACATAGTATTTCCAGACGCCATAAGTATAATCAACATCCTCAGGGTTCTCCACAACAGTGAATGTCCAACTTATGTCGGAAGCTGTATATCCATCAGGAGTACCACCCGTCTCCTTAAGATAATATGTTGTATCAAAAGAGATACCATCCGTGTTGTAAATAGTGAATTTACCATCATCTCCGGTTATAAACTTCTTTATAAATGTATCATCGCTTTTTTTATAAAGACTGAACTCGACATCCTTTAACGGAACAGTCATATCTCCGTCTTCATACTTAAACACTGAAATATTAGTCTGGCTTCCGCCTGAGCTCGATCCCTGATGATAATTAACAAACTGGTTCCAATCCTCATCCTGATTGCAAAAGCTTGCTGTATTGGAAAGAGTCATTTCGCCATAACCAATAACCTTTGCATTATATTTAATCTCAATCTTCTTATCATCCGGAACAGTCATACGCAGCACGTTACCGCTTGCATAATAATGAACCTGATTATTTGGTTCAGGTGCATCTAAAACACCATCTATATAAACTTTAATAGAGTTAAAATCTATACTGAGATTTTTGCTATATGTATCGGTTACATCAAGTATATCCTTATCCGGATCCATATCTACTCCGTCAGGATTAAGCGTAATAGTGAACTCTGCATCTCTATCATTTGAATTATAACCTGTTGATGTTTTTGAAACTGCATCGTAAGAAAAATCAAATGAAGCCGAGTCACTTCCAAAGCCCTCTACAGTCGCTGTATTTTCAAGCGTCGTAACATCGTTAATATTACTGATTGCTTTCTGAGCAATATTCGATAATGATGCCTTATCTTTGATTCTAAGATAATATACTAAACGATATTTACTATAATATGAGCCATTATTCTTAGGCATACTACTCTTAGCGATCTTGAATGTAACGTTACCCGGCTCACCGGTTTCCACTGTAGGTTTTATACCATCCTGATTGTTATCCCAATCGTCTACACCGTAAAAGCCATCGTTCTCCCAACTATATCTCTTAAAATAAGCTAAGTTTGTATCAAACGAATCACTTATCGATAAAATTCCATCCGAATCAAACGAAGAGTCATCAACACCTTCTAATACAATTTCATATTTAAAATACGGAAGATCATCTATTTGATTATTATCACCATCTTTTGTTCCTGTAGTACCCTGACTCTTATTTGTTGAATATCCTTCTACAAAGTTCTTACTAATACTCTTCGGAACAAAATAGTTAGACGTATATGTTGCATCATCAGGATATGATTTATCATCAATTTTAAATGTCTCGGTATTCCTATGTTTTCTAAGATCATTAATATCCTTATGATCATTCATGATTTCGAGCCAATCCTCGTTAAGCTCTGTAACATAAGATATTACAACACTTCTTCTTTCACCTGCAGGATTAGCAGCAAAACCAGGCTTTTCTGTACTTTCTTCTGTCTTGGTAAATACAACCTTAAACCCAGTATCAGTTAAAGATACCTCTGATTTTTCTCCTTCAATCTTACTTGAATAACTAACTGATATTCCATCTGCACCGCCAACAACAGTATCGACTAAAGCCGGATTCAAATATGTATACTGCCAGTTATTACTTGGATCCTGGTATTGACTCAAACTTGGAAGTGTATCTTCAACGCAAACTTCTGAATCAGCATTAACACCACCGATCGGGATATCAAGAGTAATTGTCCATCTTGTCTGATTGTTGCCAATATATTCAACGTCCTTTGAAGATGAGGCGTCGTTAGGCATAGTAACACCATAACCTATGTTTGTGGTATCTGCTGCAGATCTATCAGTACTTACAGTATTATTGATGGTATAATCTGATGTTTTTGAACTTGCATCAATTGGTGTTGTATAGGTTATTGTATATTTATAACACTCATTACCATCAGTTCTTGTTTCTGCAGGAACCGTATAGCTCCATCCACTTGAACTTGAAGATAATCCTGTAGTGTCCAGCGATACCGGATCACCTACATTTGGCATATAATAATCATTTTCGTAATTAAATTGTTGTCTGGTTATTATGAAATTATCAGGATCAAATGTTGCTGTATCAAAATTATCGCCAAATATATCTGTAATTGTCTTTCCGGACAATGAATTTCCCGGATAAGATATAGCTGTAATTGTCCATGTAGCTGATCCTGTAAGTGTAGCCTCATCCAGTCCGGTTCCGCTAACACTTTTTGTAATCTTCGGATACTTAACTTCTACAGATACATTTGTATTATCATCTGTTGTTTCTGTCGTATTATTAACTGTGGTTGTACTATCACTCGGAACCACTGTAAAAGTATTATTTCTATCACCTTCAGCGCCATAATAAATATAGTAATCATCACTGCCGCTTGATGTTAATTCTCCATTATATTTTGCTTTATATGTAATTGTTACCGTTTCATCATTTACAAGATCCAGCGAACCTGTAAGAGAATTACCGGAAACGGCCTGATTATTTATTGTCTTTGAAGAGCTTGCACTACTTGAAACAGTGATACTGCTTGGATCGATCGTAAACGCACTACTTCCAAATGTATCATTTATAGCCACATTATTGTTTATACCCTCGCTGGCAACAGTAAGTGTGTATGTTACCTCTCCTGTCTGAGGATTAAATGAAGATGATGATTTTGATATATTGATATTTTTCGATGTATCTTCAATGAGATTGATCGGATTTGTATCTCCACCAAAACTAATCCGCGTTGTATTAGATAGAATTGTAGCCTCGAATTCAAGTCCAAAATGTATGTTTTCTGTTGTATCAAACAGATTCTTTGCCTCATCAACAGTAAGCTTTGTACCCGGATTATTCGTTTGAGTTACATCATCAAAACGAATTTCAAGTCTAAGCACGCCGCCACTGATAGTATAGCTGCAGTTATTAAATGTAACATCTCCATAAGATGTCTGTGTGATCATCGGATTCTCAGTTCCCGAAAAATCAGCAGCACTTAACTCAGCCGGAAGCTGATAAATAAAAGTATATTTATTTGTATCAAACTGCTGTTTATTACCAGATGCAATTTCAGTAAAGTTTATTTCAAAATTATATGTACTACCGGTTTTATACTTATATACTCCCTGAGTATCACTTTCCGGCAGATTAAACTCAACCGAGCGCGCAAAATCCTGCAGATTCTGCTCATCGCCTTCTGCATAAGTCAGTCTGCCAATTTTCTTTCCTCCACCATACACAACTGACACGACCATAATCAGTGCCATTATAGCCGCGATTATCCTTTTATGGTTCTTTTTCATATTATTCATGCAATCTCCTCCTCTTATCTCCCAAAAATCTATCAATAAGTTTCCTTGTATTTATCTATAAACGACCTGCCGTCTCAGATGGCGTAATCCTTGTTGTCCTCCTTTTAACAACATAAAAACTGCATAATATCCCCCTAATTATACATTATATCATAAAAGCATAACAAAACCGCAACAAATCCAGAAAACAAATCAAAAAATATACCATAGAAAAAGGCCACCTCCGAACCTAAATATTCAAAGATGACCCCTTTATGTTTTGTTGCTTGATTTTTAGTTTCCGTTGTACTGCTCACCGATCGGAGTTACCCATGCATTTGTAAGACCGATCTTTGTTGCGAAAAGTCTTGCAGTCTTATCATCCTTTGCATGTCCCTCTGTTCTTATGGCATTTGAAGCGCTGCCACCCAGATGAAGTTCTCCGACTTCATCGATGTAAACATCCAGCTGATATGTATTCCAGGTTGTTCTGGCCTTAACTGTCAGAGCATTCTTAAATACGTATTCATCGATTCCACTTCTCCTTACATAATCCCCGTCAGGTCCTGCCGGGAACCATCTTGTTGAGCTTTCCTCATTATCTATCAGAGCCTGTTCCGTTTCGGGACTTACATGGACAAGTCCGGCCTGTATCATAGCGATCGCTGTACTCTGATCAGAGCATCTGATCTCATCCTTATCTACGTATACCCAGCCTCTCTTGTAGCTTTCTGTTTCATGAGTTTCCGGATCTTCATACTCTACGACTCTGCCCTGGAAATTACTAGGGAAAGGATATACATTGAGAGCATCCTTTATGAGTCCTGCATTGTAGACATCCATTGCTATCCTGCCTTTTTCGATATATCTGATAACAGATAATCCGATAGCCGTTGCGATAATTGCGATTATAGCAATAACCACGATCAGTTCAACCAGGGTAAAGCCCTTATTCTTGCGTTTCTTTTGACACTCCTCCATGATATTCCCTTTCATTGCTTAATGGATAGTTCTTGATTTGTAAATATTACATTTACAATTTGTTCATATTTTGTTCATATTTAATATATTATCAATTTTCCTATTTTGCAAGCAAAATATTAATAATTTTAAATAAATATTGCACAATTCCTTTTGTGCACTTTGTACAATCAAATGTAATAAAAAAGACTATACAGCATAATTGAACGTAATAAAAAAGGACTATACAGCGTACCCCGAAGGGTGATCTGTATAGTCCTCATAATTAACTTTTGTTATGCTCTACTTAGAAACTTTCAGTAAGTCACCGCGCCATCGGATGTTCCGCTATCCTTGACAGGATTTCGGGATCATCAAACAGAAGCTCCGGCTTATATTCTCCTGCTGCAAATGCTGACCAAAATGAAGATCATCCTCCGGAAGAAGAATCTCTCTCAAGTAGCCGGATATGCCCTTTCTCAGCTGATTGTATATCACCTTGCGGCGGTATTTGGGGATGAAGACGATGTGATACTTGCACATCCATTTGGTATGTGCCAGCGTATTGTGCTGTTTTGCCATATAATATGAGTGTCACATATCGCGTACCCGCATAGCGGGTAGTGTTCGTTCCTCACGGAACAGTGTAATCACGCTATAAAAGATCCCGTTGTTTTGGCAACAGGATCTTATCGTATATCGTTTTGTGTGTTCTCCGACAGGATCAGTCTCCGATCGAGATCCACATGGCAGGTCTGACACCCATAGGCTTTTCCGGCTCAGCAATAAAATCCACTATGAACGAAGAGGGTGAGCCGATGATCACTTCATTATTGTAGTAACGGTAATAGAGGATACCGTTGGAATTTGTCTTGCCTAAGATTAGATCGTCTTCATCTCTCATCCAGATACCGTCATCCGGTCTGCAGCCTTTTGAAACGACATAGTTCGTGAATTCAGGTCTGAGATTGATGTTGTTCAGGGAAAGTCCTGTCAGCTCATCGCGACTCGGAATGAAGATCTTATTGTTCGTACCGACATAACTGTAATGATATCCGGTAGCCGGGATATAGGATTCAAGGATCTTTTCCCTTTCATCTGCGGTAAATGCATTCCAATAGAAATTATCGGTCAGGAATGACCTTACATCTGAATCTTTATAGTGCCTTGCAGTAAAGGGTAAATATTCCAGAACGCACTTCGACAGCAATAATGCCTTGTTTCCTGTATTCTGTACGACGATCCATTCGATCGGTTCAGCACCGTTGGAGGTATTGTTGTCCTGTTCATAGGTTCCCATGGTGATGGTATTTCCGATGGTGTAATCGCTGTTTTCTGAGGGGATGACTCTTCCGGCGTTCTGGGTCGTACCGTCTGAGTAGGTGATGATGAGATCGCCATCTGAATTGACCGTTGTATTCGTGATCCCGACACCTGTTTCTCCGATGTCGCCTTTCTCGCCCTGATCGCCCTTATCGCCTTTTTCGGCCTTGATGACCCCGAGGTCCTTCACGGTCCCGTCAGACATCAGGATGAGAAGATGATCGTTGTTATGAAGATCCACGGAAAGGATACTTATACCGTCTTTACCGTTTTGGCCGTTCTTTCCGTCTTTTCCATCTTTTCCGTCTGTGCCCGTGACTCTTCCGAGGTTGTCAGTACTGCCGTCTGTATAGGTGAGTACGAGCTCTCCGTTCGTATTGATCATAGAGGAGGCTATGCCTTTGCCGTCCTGACCTTTGACATTTCCGAGATCGAGCACTGTGCCGTTGGATAAGGTCATGGAAAGTGCGCCTGTTTCGGACAACGTGACTGTTGAGATGCCTGTGCCGTCTTTTCCGTCATTTCCATTTGTTCCATTCTCTCCTGCAGGACCTTTCATATTGCCTAAGTTCAGGGTATTTCCGTCGGTGAATGTGAGAACGAGTTCATCTGCATCGTTGATCGTCACATCGGAGATGCCTCTTCCGTCATTTCCCGTATCGCCTTTGTCACCTTTATCTCCCTTGGGACCTATGACACTCCCGGCATTGACCGTTGTATTGTCGGATAAAGTGACGATCAGTTCACCATTGTCATTTATATCTGCGGAGGATACGCTCACTCCGTCAGTTCCGTCTTCTCCGTCGATACCATTTGTCCCGTCAGTTCCTTTGACGTTTCCGGCATTTAAGGTGTTGCCGTCGCTTAAAGTGATGACGAGTTCCCCGTTCTCATTGACGGTTGCGGAGGTAACGCTGATACCGTCCTTGCCGTCTTCACCGTTGGCTCCGTCTTTTCCATCGTTTCCATTGATGCCGTCCTTGCCATTCGTTCCGTCAGCACCTCTGACATTGCCCAAAGAGAGGACAGTTCCTGTTGTGAGCGTGATCTGCAGTTCTCCGTTTTCAGAGATCGCAGCTGTTTTGATCCCTACGCCGTCTTCACCTTTGGGACCCTGTTCTCCTGTATCGCCTTTCTCTCCGGCGACTGTTCCTGCGTTGTTGACAGTTCCGTCAGATAAGGTGATGAGCAGTTCTCCGTTATCATTGACCGTTACGGAAGAGACACCGACACCGTCTTTGCCATTAGTGCCATCGGCTCCGTCTTTTCCGTCCATGCCGTTGACCCCGTCCTTACCGTCCTTACCGTCAATGCCGTCTTTTCCATCGTTTCCATCAATACCGTTTTTACCGTTGATGCCGTCTTTGCCGTCTGTGCCTCTGACTCTTCCGGCATTCACGCTCGTGTTGTTGGAGAGGGTAACGATCAGTTCCCCGCTGTCATTGACAGACACAGAACTGATACCGACACCGCCTTTCCCATCGATGCCGTCCTTACCGTCGACGCCATCTTTTCCGTTGGCTCCGGGAAGGCCGTCTGCACCGTTGGTTCCGTTTGTGCCGTTGTTTCCATCGATGCCGTCCTTACCGTCAGTTCCGTCTTTCCCGTCTGTACCATCCTTGCCGTTCTGTCCTTTGACATTGCCGGCATTGATGATATCTCCTGAAGAGAGCGTGAGGATGAGATCGCCGCTATTATCGACCTTTGCGGATGCGATACCGGCACCCTGACTGTTGTTTGCGGATCTGCTTCCGGCATATCTGCCTAAACCGAAATCCAGCAGTAAAAGTGCGACCACAATGATCCCCAACAGGATATTCCTTACTGTGTCTCCTTTTTTCTGTGTATTTTCACTCATAGTGCAGTACCTCCTGAGCTGATTGTGTTGTGTTTATTTTCATTGTCGCTGATCGTGATCAGGCAACGTGTTTGTTCGTTCGGAATAAACATTCTATACTTTCTCAAATGTATCCCTGACAAAGCCAAGCTCTTTAGCCTGTCTGCCGAGAGATATGCGGTCAAACTGCATCGTAGTCATTCACTCCTTTATCAACAAGTTCCTTCAGATCATTCGGTGCATACAAAAGCCATTTTCTGTGGAGCACAAAATCATCCTGTTTATCGAACAAATAAGTTTTGCTGGAAGATGAATGTTTCATGCATTCCGAAAAGAACGTATCCGATAAAGACAATGCGTCCTTGTATGCCTCAAGGATAGATCCATTGCAAGACCTCCTTCGTTTTTATATTAGCACAAGACAAGAGAAACCGCTATAGTTTCGTAAGTTGTGATGAAGTACACATAATGTGAACTCTTACAAAGAAAAACGCCAGCATCAGGATTAATCTAATCCTGAGCTGACGCTAAGTTATAATATTCATTTAGATTTCCATGCTATCTGGATTTAGAAGAAAATCATAAACACTCATTACCAATATGCCTTCATCATTATAAAGCGGTGCCACAGCATCCTTTGTAATAATAATTTTTTTAAATCCATCGCCTGTATTCACTAGTGAACGTTGTTCCTGTTCCATCTTTTCTTTATCAGGCAACGCATAGGCTGATTGAATATAAAATCTCTTTGAACCTTTGTTGCAGACAAAATCCACTTCCAACCGCTTTCGAATCTTCTTACCATTTTTGTCAACTTCATTCATCACAACAACACCAACGTCCACATTATATCCACGAACTTTTAATTCATTAAATATAATGTTTTCCATTGCATGAGTCTCCTCAACCTGTCTAAAATTAAGCCTCGCATTTCTAAGTCCCAGATCGGTAAAATAATACTTCGATGGAGTATTAATGTATTTTTTACCCTTGATATCATATCGAATTGCACTATCAATAAGAAATGAATCTTTAAGGTAATCTATATATTTGATTATGGTTTCTTTGCTTATAGTCTTGTTTTTAACACTTCTAAATGTCGCAGATAACTTGCTTGGATTCGTAAGCGATCCAATTGCTGAGGATAAAATGTTCAGAAGTTCTTCTAACTCTGCCTTATTTCGTATATTATTCCTACCAGTAATATCAAAAATGTAGGTTTCCTCAAATAGAGATTTTAAAAAATCAGATTTTTGATCAGCCGTTTCAAAGCCTAGCACAAGCGGTATTCCACCGAACAGCACATAATCCCTCCAGCCTCCCTGTTTGTCACCGTCATATACACTCATTAATTCACTATATGTTAACGGATACATATGAACTTCATCCCCACGTCCACGAAATTCAGTAATAATATCTTTTGACAGAAACTTTGCATTACTTCCCGTTACATATACATCCACATTTTTCTTTCTTCCGAGGCTATTAAGAACTGATTCAAAATCATCGAGCATCTGAACTTCATCTAATAAAACATAATACATTCTTTATCAGCGATTTTTTCCATTAGATATGGAAATAAAACTTCAGGATCTCAATACTCTAATCGACATTTTTGCGGATTCCGCATTTTTGTTCGATACAGATTTGATTGTGCCGACAGTGTTGGCACAATCTCTAGAAAAATCTTATTCCTTAACCCTCAAGAATCTGAATCTGCCTAAGCATCGTAAGTGCAGACTTCTTAGCCTTATCCGTCTTCAGATTGTTTAGAATCTCTATTGCTTCATTAACAATAGGATCAAGATTATCAGGTGAATCACCGTTTAATATATAATCAGCAGATACATGAAACAGGCGGCTCAGCTGGGTAAGCATCTCAGCTGAAACACCTCTGCTGTTGTTCTCATAATCGGAAATAGCTGACTTACCTTCAAGATGAAGCTCTATAGCAAGCTCCTCCTGGATAAATCCTGCATCAGTACGTAACTTCTTAATTCTTCCACCAACTGTAGTTACATCAATTACTCCATTGTTTCTGTTTACTTTTTTCATCTTCTGCACCCTTTCCGGTGCCTTCCAAAACAGAAGCGAACTGAAAAATGAGCTCAAAAATAGATGTCTGATGCTCCCTGGCTGCATCTATCCGTAGTAAATACGACTCTCTTCACAAACTCTTGGCTATCAGACGTCACTCATTTGTAAGTCTTTTAACGCATAATCTATGCGACCAATCCAATGATCTCCCTAATCACAGATCTCGCAACCATATAAATACGGTCATAAATATATCGGCAGACTCCCGATTATCTCAAATCACAGATTATATACAACATACAATTATAATTAATCTGCCCTCCGGTACAGTGACACTCCTTGTCACAATCAATGTCTACTAAACGCAATATATCATTATTATAAAATAAATACTTAAATCATACAAATTTTTCCTTTTTGAGTTTTCATGGTTTTCATGGTTATCAAAATAATAGCGATCACCAACCTATTTGTCCTTGCCATATTTTTATATTTCTTCCCACAACTTTGGCTCATTGCCTCTTTTCGCATGCAGGCATGTTCCCAGACGCTTACCTCATTTTCTACACAAAAACAGCTGCCGATCAAAAGATCAGCAGCTGTCAAAACAATGCTCATTATTATTTGGATATACGATCAAGATACTCCGCCCGTATTTATTTATGCATTTGGTTCACCGGAGCCTTATTCACGACAACATTTTTTGAACGCGTATATTCCTTCATGCCTTCAACACTCAGTTTCTGCTTAAATTCATCATATGTTCCGAGCTTTTTCGCCTCTGCAAGAAAGTTTTCTGTTATATTGCTGTTAACCGACCTGTCCAAAACATTAAGAAATGCAGGATTATTTTCAAGGAAATCTTTCGTAAAATGATCAAACATACAGATCCTGAGACTATGTTCCTTATTATTGTCATCAAATTTCTTAAGGTCAGCCCAGAGATTCTTATCATCAGCCTCACGGATGAACAGCTCAGCCGCAACTATACGCATCATGTCCTCTTTTCTGTTCCTTATATTTCTCTCGGTCATAACGCTGTCAAGCGGACGGAATGTATTCGTCTCGTAACTGCTGTTTATATAGTCGATCAAAATACTATCCCTGAAACCAATTTCCTTCGATAAAGCATTTATAAAATACTTCTTACCGTCTTTACTCTTTAATTCTTTTGTATCATTATATGCTTTTACAGCAGTTCTTGCCTCAGCAGCGTTTTTAAACTCTGAAGCACCGCTGAAATAATGCTCACTTGCAAACAGCTTCATATTGCAGATCGGTCTCGGCAAAGTTTTTACTACATCATAGATATTTTTACTCCCGAGTTTTCCTTCTATGGTATCCATATTCATATATGGTTCCATTGCTTCGATTAATTTAAACATGCCTGTGCAGTTATCAATAAAAGGATATATAGCCGCCTTATACTCAGCAGAAAGATTTGGGGCATTTGATTTACAAAGGATCAGCGCCTTATTGAAAGCTGTAACTTTTTCCTTTATCAGATCAAAGCTTATAGCCGGAGCTTTTCCATCCTGCAACCTGAAGAGAGCTCTGAATTCCTTCATGGCATCAAATACTTTTCTAACCTCAGGAACCGGTTCTTCAGGAGGATCAATATTCCCAAACGCATCAGGATTAAAGCTTTCAGGATCATACCTGAACAGTACAGAACGTCCTTCATCAGCCTTTTCCGCCATGATCATTGCAAAATACACAAGATTTTTCTTTAAATCCTCATAAGAGATATTTTCTCCCTTGGTTGTAATTTCAATCTTAGGCTCATGTACAAATCCACCCTTGCCCTTCTTTATCGATTCTATCTCCTTTTTATACTCAGTAAGCTTTCTCTTCAGACGTTCAAGGTATTCATTTCTGTCAACTCTGTCGCTCTTTGTCGGATTTTTACGTTTGTCCAGATAACCATTGATCGTCTTCCTCAGGGCATCTATTCTTTCTTCAAACTGATCCATACTCAGCTTTGTCATATCACTTATTCTTGTGTCAGCATCCTTTGCCGCCTTTTTATCGTCAGGAGCAGACATATTGCGTATAGCAGTAAGTACCGACTTCATAAGCTTTGAAGGTGAAGAATCACTCTTACCCTTTCCGTAGGTTCCCGCTATATCCAACATGAACTTTTCCATCTCTCGGGCAAAGTTTTGCTTCATATATTTCTCGGTCTGTCCTGCAGTGCGCGGAGGTTTATCAGGATTGAAACCCTTATCAGGAGCCATTGAAGATTCTCCGAGCCTTCTCAGATAATCAAATTCATTGGCCATTCTATATGCGACTTGAGGAGAAACATACTTACTTTTATCATTTTTACTACGGAGGATATGAAGAAGCCCATCCTGATACGATCTCTTCATAAGGGCATCAAAACTGATCCTTTTACCGGTATTTCTGTCCTTCAGCACTGCTCCGCCGGTTGCTCTCACCATCTGACCGTTTATCGCATATGCAGCATCCAGAAGGAATTTTTTATTATCCGGATCATTTTCATAGTTTCCGGCCTTGAGGCGTTCAAGAGCTTCGTCTGTCTTCTTAAGGAAATCCGGAGTTTTCTTCACCGTCGGAACAGCCACGCCGAAAAACTTCCTGTTATTCATAACCTGACGGACCAGTTCCAGCTTGTCCTTATCTTTACTATTCAGCTTTTTCTTACCGGCCTCCCCTTCAAGATTTTCGGTATGATCACTGAGCTTATATGTTTCGTAGGCTTTAGCATAGGCCTTAAGATTATTTACAGCCTTTACATATGATCTGTAGGCCGCCTCTTCATCAAATATCTTTCCGGATTTTCTCGAATCAAGTATCGATTGAGTAATACTCTGAACCTGTATCAAACCCGAAAAAAACATATCATACTGTCTGGAATCGATTACGCCTCTTATCATATTGGCGCGTGCAATAAGAGCCTGAAGATAATCTTCTGTATCAGAGCTGATCTTCACCTTGGTTCTCGCAGATTTTCTCTTATTATTTACAGCCTTCGGGGCTTCATTCAGGATATTATTATTGGCATCTTCATTCGTTTTTTTACTGTTCTTCTCATCAATATCCTTGCTGTTATTTTCCTCAAAATTTTCAACTTCCTTCATTTTGTCACCTTCCCATCTGCGATCTGACTCTGTTGCTCAGCTTGTTTCTCGCCTCTTTGTTAAGCATCTTATCCATCTTTTTCTGCTCTTTTTTATTCATTTCCCCAATTTCATTATCTGCAGTACGCATATCATTTCTTGCATCAAGTGAAAAATGGGATATCATGATACTCATCGCATCTCTGTCTCTGGCCTGATCAGTCTTATGCTTTTCAAAGCCTCCGTCCTTCTTCTTTATCTTCTCATTATGATAATTCTTTCCGGACTTTACCATATCCTGTTCGAGTTTTCTCAGCTTATTATATTCTTCAGATGAAAGATGATCCTGCTTAGGTCTGTAATTTTTTCCGTCTGCGGTTTTACCCGCCATAATATTGTCAAATGCAGTGAGATAATTACCCACAGCCTTCTCCATTGCCTTGAATTCATCCGAATTCCATGCACTGAACAAGGTATGTGAAGCCATCTGTCCCCACTGACGTCTCAGATCATCTACATATGATGACATCCTTTTAACCTCGTCCATCGCAGCCTTCATATCCGGATTAAAATATCTTTCCTTAACTGCTGAAGGATCTGTTATCTTCTGCATTTCTATAGGATATCTGTCAGCACTGTAAGCAGCATCCTTCACACTTCTTCCGGTTTCCGCTATATGAATGGCTTCCTTCTTGGTGAAACCAAGTGTTGTCATTATTGCAGCAAGTTCGATAGCCGTCATATGCTTATTGCACATTTTACTGTTGATTGCCTTCAGCTGTTTTTTTGCTTCATCGGTATATTCGGCATCCTTAACAAGCTGACGGTAACCGGCTTCAAACTTCTCCATCGTATCTGCAAATTCATCTGCTGTAAAATGCGAAAGATCAATCTCTCTTCCGCCTATAACCTTTCCTATCGTAACCTTATTTGAGAAAAATGAAGACATATCATGGCTTATCGCCTTAAAATTATGCAGCTGGCCTATACAGCTCACCTTCTTTGGTGCTGCATTCTCAAAGCCGATCAGAAGATTTCCGCAGCTGTTCTTGTCACCCTGCTTGGACTTCATATAGAGATGTCCGAAATTTCCTTCACCGTCCACACAGTCCTTGCCATTAAAACTCCTGCCCAGTCCGCCGAGCGGTATATTCATTCCGGAATTATGTGTATAAGTTGTCACCTTTTTATTAAGCTGACCGCTTTTTAACTGTTCCTTCCATTTGTACCTGATTTCTTCGGCAGGCTTGACAATATCACCGTTATCGTCAACATGTCTTCTTAATGTATCATGGCTCGCAAATCTTCCAAGCTTAAGTACACCTGAATCAACAGCCTTTCCTCTCCAGCTGTCAAATATTTTATCCTGACCCTCTTCCTCACCCGGCGGTAAAGTAAACATGACTCTTCCGCTATGTGAAAAAAGTTCGGTAACGCTGCCTTCAAAAGGTTCAGTCACTTTATTCTCACCTTCTCCGGTGATGATATCTATACGGCCAAGCTGTGCCATAAAAAGTGTCTTGGCAAGAAATACCTGTTTTTCCTTATTATCTTTAATGATCTGCTCAGCCTTTTCCTTAGGGAATTTTTTATTGATATTTTCAATATTCTTCGAGCTTATCGGATCGATGAGTCCCGTCATCATCTTATGATTAAGATATTTATCATATTCAAGAAGACGATCTGTCATAGAATTGCCCGCAGGATCTTTGGCATTTCTTTCTATAAGCTGGGTAAGAGCATATCTAAACTCCGGCCTCAGAAGGAATTTATCAAGATTTTTCTTTATATCATCATTTAACTCCGGTATATCCTTGTCGGTACCGAAAAGCTCGATCATGCTTTTTTTACCGTAATACTCTCTTAGAAACTGAGGAAGATGATTAAATTTACTGCAATCGCCCTTCTTCATGCGCTTCAGGCTGTCATTTGCCTGTTCTAACGATGTTTCATTCGTGACAACCATTTGCGATGTAAATACATTTTTAGTCTTTAAAGCCGCCTCTATATCCTTCATATCTTCATCGGTCAGATTCCAGTTGTTTCTGTCGACCGGCGAGGATTCATTCCACTTACCTTCGGCACCCACACCCGAAAATACATAAAACTGCGGATTTCCGAGTGAACGAATTTCTTCTCTGGCCTTAACTCTTTTAAGCAGATCGTCTAATTTATATTTTAATCTTGGCATAGCAGTTTATCCCTCCAACAAATATCAAACAACCGGTTTACGACATCCGGACAACCATAAATGATCCGGAGCAATCCCCGTAATAAATCAATCTTTTGAGCATCTGAAATATCATTATACAGATAATTATATCATCTCGAGATTATTTTACTAAAAATATAATAACAAAAGCGCAACAAAAAAGGACTAAACAGCCTTTTTTTTGAGAAAATAACTGTTTAGTCCTCTGTAAACTCATCTGATTGAAAGCAGATCATGTATTATTCCTACATAACCGGTTCTTTCCGTCGATTAGTGATTAGTTCTTAGCCTCAGCAATAGCAGCCTGAGCTGCAGCAAGTCTAGCTACAGGTACACGGAATGGTGAACATGAAACATAATCAAGACCAATCTTGTGGCAGAACTCAACTGATGAAGGATCTCCACCGTGCTCACCGCAGATACCAAAGTGAAGCTTAGAGTTAACCGGCTTACCAAGATCGATAGCCATCTTCATAAGCTTACCAACACCTGTCTGATCAAGCTTAGCAAACGGATCATTCTCGAAGATCTTTGTATCGTAGTAAGCATCAAGGAACTTACCAGCATCATCTCTTGAGAAGCCGAATGTCATCTGTGTAAGGTCATTTGTACCGAAGCAGAAGAAGTCTGCCTCTGCAGCGATCTCATCAGCTGTAAGAGCAGCTCTTGGGATCTCGATCATTGTACCAACTTCATACTCAAGGTTAACGCCTGCAGCAGCGATCTCAGCGTCAGCTGTCTCAACAACTACCTTCTTAACGAACTTAAGCTCCTTAACCTCACATGTAAGTGGGATCATGATCTCAGGCTTAACTGTCCAGTCAGCATGTGCCTTCTGAACCTCGATAGCTGCACGGATAACTGCCTTAGTCTGCATCTTAGCAATTTCAGGATATGTAACTGCAAGACGGCATCCTCTGTGACCCATCATAGGGTTGAACTCCTTAAGAGACTCAACGATAGCCTTAACCTCATCAAGTGTCTTGCCAAGGTCATTAGCAAGCTTGATCTGCTCTGCTTCCTCGTGAGGAACGAACTCATGAAGAGGTGGATCCAGGAATCTGATTGTAACAGGACATCCCTCAAGTGCCTCATAGAGTGCCTTGAAGTCGCTCTGCTGATATGGAAGGATCTTATCAAGAGCCTTCTCTCTAGCTTCTACTGTATCTGCACAGATCATCTCTCTGAATGCAGCAATTCTGTCCTCTTCAAAGAACATATGCTCTGTACGGCAAAGACCGATACCCTCAGCACCGAGCTCACGAGCCTTCTTAGCATCTGCAGGTGTATCAGCATTTGTACGAACCTTAAGCTTTCTGAACTGATCAGCCCAAGCCATGATACGTCCGAACTCACCTGCGATCTGAGCATCTACTGTAGGGATAAGTCCCTGATAAATATTACCTGTTGTACCATCGATAGAGATTTCAGAACCCTCAACGAACTCAACGCCGCCAAGTGTGAACTTCTTATTCTCTTCATCCATGTTGATATCGCCACAACCTGAAACGCAGCATGTACCCATACCACGTGCAACAACTGCAGCGTGTGATGTCATACCACCACGAACTGTAAGGATACCCTGCGCACTCTTCATACCTGTGATATCTTCAGGAGATGTCTCAAGTCTTACAAGTACAACCTTCTCTCCCTTAGCAGCCCATGCAACTGCATCGTCAGCAGTAAATACAACCTTACCGCAAGCAGCACCAGGAGAAGCTCCAAGACCCTTGCCAAGTGGTGTAGCAGCCTTAAGTGCTGCAGCATCAAACTGTGGGTGAAGAAGTGTATCAAGGTTACGTGGATCGATCATTGCAACTGCTTCTTCCGGAGTCTTATGTCCTTCATCAACAAGGTCACATGCGATCTTAAGAGCAGCAGGAGCTGTTCTCTTACCGTTACGGCACTGAAGCATGTAGAGCTTTCTGTTCTCTACAGTGAACTCCATATCCTGCATATCATGATAATGATTCTCAAGTATACCGCAAACCTTTATAAACTCAGCGTATGCTTCTGGGAATTCCTGCTCCATCTGAGCGATTGGCATTGGTGTACGAACACCGGCAACAACGTCCTCGCCCTGTGCGTTCTTAAGGAACTCACCCATAAGCTTATTCTCACCTGTAGCAGGGTCACGAGTAAATGCAACACCTGTACCTGACTCATCATTAAGGTTACCGAATACCATAGGCATTACGTTAACAGCTGTTCCCCATGAATAAGGGATATCGTTATCACGACGATAAACGTTTGCACGTGGGTTATCCCATGATCTGAAAACTGCTTCGATAGCAAGCTTAAGCTGTACAACAGGGTCAGAAGGGAAATCCTCTCCTAACTGCTTCTTGTACTCTGCCTTGAACTGCTCTGCAAGTGTCTTAAGATCAGCAGCTGTAAGATCAACGTCATACTGAACGCCCTTCTCAGCCTTCATCTTGTCGATGAGCTGCTCGAAGTATTTCTTACCAACTTCCATAACAACGTCAGAGAACATCTGAATGAAACGTCTATATGAGTCATATACGAAACGCTCGAACTTAGGATCAGGGTTGCCGGCAATCATAGCTGCAACAACTTCGTCATTAAGTCCAAGGTTGAGGATTGTGTCCATCATACCAGGCATTGATGCTCTTGCTCCTGAACGAACAGAAACGAGAAGAGGGTTTGTAAGATCACCAAACTTCTTACCATTTATCTCCTCCATCTTAGCTACGCCTTCCATAGCCTGAGACATTATCTCATCATTGATCTTACGTCCATCCTCATAATACTGTGTACAAGCCTCTGTTGTGATTGTGAAACCCTGTGGAACAGGGAGGCCGATACTTGTCATTTCTGCAAGGTTTGCGCCCTTACCGCCAAGAAGATTACGCATGCTCATGTCGCCTTCGCTGAACATGTAGACCCATTTTCTTGCCATTGTGTTTACTACCTCCTAAATAATAAATATTGGTTTATTACTAAACGGAAAGCATAAAATAACCCTCCGTATCCGTAACGTAAAGTATAACATAAATTTAACTATTTTGAAACAATTATATTTTAAAATTCGTAATTATTTCAAAAAATCAGAACTCCATCTTCTTCTCGAAATATGCACGAAGATCTTCGATCTTTACTCTCTCCTGCTCCATGGTGTCTCTGTCACGAACTGTAACAGTTCCGTCTGTCTCAGAATCGAAGTCATAGGTTACGCAGAAAGGTGTACCGATCTCGTCCTGTCTTCTGTATCTCTTACCGATAGCTCCTCTGTCATCGTACTCGCAGTTCCAGTATTTGCTGAGCTCGTTAAATACCTTCTCAGCGCCCTCACCGAGCTTCTTTGAAAGTGGAAGCACACCAACCTTAACAGGTGCGATAGCCGGATGGAAATGAAGAACTGTTCTTACATCATTCTTCTCTGCATCAAGCACTTCCTCATCATATGCTTCGCAAAGGAATGCAAGAGTTACACGGTCTGCACCGAGTGATGGCTCAACAACATAAGGGATATACTTCTCATGTGTCTCATCATCGAAATACTCCATAGGCTCGCCTGATGTATTCTGATGCTGTGTAAGATCGTAATCTGTTCTTGATGCGATGCCCCAGAGCTCGCCCCAGTCTGTGAATGGGAATGCGTACTCGATATCCGTTGTATGATCTGAGTAGAATGAAAGCTCTTCAGGATCATGATCTCTGAGTCTGAGGCTCTCCTCCTTGATACCAAGGTCAAGAAGCCAGTTATAGCAGAAGCTTCTCCAGTAATTGAACCACTCTGTCTGAGTACCAGGCTTGCAGAAGAACTCAAGCTCCATCTGCTCGAACTCTCTTGTTCTGAATGTGAAGTTACCAGGTGTGATCTCATTTCTGAAAGACTTACCGATCTGGCCGATTCCGAAAGGAACCTTCTTACGAGATGTTCTCTGAACATTCTTGAAGTTAACGAAAATACCCTGAGCTGTCTCAGGTCTGAGATATACTGTATTTTTAGCATCCTCTGTTACGCCCTGGAAGGTCTTGAACATGAGGTTGAACTGTCTGATTGAAGTAAAGCTGTGCTTACCGCATGAAGGACAAGGGATGTTGTGCTCCTCGATGAACTGCTCCATCTGCTCGTTTGTCCAGCCATCAACAGATGACTCAAGAGTGATGCCGTTCTCTGCAGCAAAGTCCTCGATAACCTTATCTGCTCTGAATCTTTCATGACACTCCTTACAATCCATAAGAGGGTCAGAAAAGCTTCCGAGATGTCCTGAAGCAACCCATACCTGAGGATTCATAAGTATAGCGCAGTCTACGCCTACGTTGTAAGGATTCTCCTGGATGAATTTCTTCCACCATGCCTTCTTGATGTTGTTCTTAAGCTCGACACCGATATTGCCGTAGTCCCATGTATTTGCAAGACCACCGTAGATGTCTGAACCCGGATAAACGAAGCCTCTTGATTTTGCGAGGGCAACGATCTTCTCCATAGATTTTTCCATTTTTGTATCTCCCTTCTAATTGAGTCCTAAAGTAAATACGATCACAGCTTTGCCTGTTCCGTCAGTAACCGCACTGTCTCTGCCGCTTATTGACGCATGATGATTAACGTATCTGACCTCTCCGTTTCCGGCATCAAATACAACCTGCATGTCTGTCACGAGCATCATAAGACTGCTGTCATTTATATCATCGGCAGCTGTTTCATTCCCTGACGCATCCTTCATAACAGCCTTTACTGCATCGGATTTGACTCCGGACAAAGCACTGTTTTCATCGTCAGGATCTATTCCGGCCTCTGCAAGCTCCTCTGAGGAAGCCATGCTCTCAGCCTTCTTTTTCTCCTCGGTCAGAACTATATTGTTGCACTCAGACGGTTCATACATCTGAAGCTTATAGTCCGTTCCGTTGAATTCATTATATGCTTCTATATTAAGATATCTGATAGCAGCCTTTACCTTGCCGTTTGACTCGGAATACTGCAGCAGCGATACCTTATCACTGCCCTTCGACTCATTAAAGCCATCTATCTCCTTCTGTATCTCATCATTAAGCTGAGAATAATCAAAGGACTCTCCGGAATAATCGTCGCAGGCTATCTCGATGATGCCTCCATCACTGTTCATGATAAGTGTATCCTCATCGATCCCTGTAAGGTAATCCTTCGCCTTTATTTCCGGCTCATCAACAGCTTCCTTCTTCTTTTTCTTTCCGCAGCCTGCAGAAAAAATAAGTATCAGGATGGTAAGGATGATCAGTATTTTTTTGTTTTTTCCTCTTATGACCATTCAATCCTCCACATCGGTCTGCTAAACCTTCAGCAAACGTCCGACAAAGCAGTATTTTAATATCTAAATACAAATAAATCAATATAAAATTATAGAGTCTCAAGTATTTTAAGGGACTTGAATTCTCTGTCTACATTTTTCCTGATAAGCTTTTTATTTACGGCCTCCAGCTTATCCGCAAGTTCCGGAGAAAGTTCAAAGCTGTAGAGCTTTCCAAGCTCTGCCGAAAGGATGTATTTTACAGCATATTCTGTCTCCCTGTCGGTCAGCCGGAGCTCTTCTGCTTCGGGCACCTCGCCCTCGATATCCATCAGCTTCAGCTCAAACGCAAGCCTCACTGTCCTGTCGGAAATACCCTCCGAAAGCAGCGCCTTAAAGGAAAGATACAGTAGATTAAGTTCATCCTTCGCCGGCAGCCCCTCTCTTGTATAAAAGGAAGTGAACTCGCAGAAATAAGATGCGAAGCACATCTTCTCCATATCGTAAGACATATCGATAAAGCTTTCCTCTATCTCCGCCCCCGTCAGCGTATATGCATCTCTTCCGGCTCTCAGGGAAAATACACCCATGACAAAGCTCTGACCGGCCGCTGCCATTCTTGAATTTTGCTTTCTTATGCCATGCGCAAATACAGTTATCCTTCCCTCTGTCTCAGAAAGGATGACCATACGCTTATCATATTCTCCGTAAGGAGTTGCCGAAAGCACTATTCCTCTTGTCCTGATCTCCTGAAGCATATACTTTCCTTTATCACCGGAATCTGTACGACACTCTCTGTTCAGAACAAAAAGCCGTCATCAGTCCTTTTTATTATAGTATCCGAAATTCTTCAGCATATTGCTGTTCTCTCTCCAGTCGCGTCTGACCTTAACGAAAAGCTTCAGATTGACTCTTGTCATGAGAAGCTTCTCCATCTCGATCCTCGCACCGGTACCGATATTCTTCAGCATAGCTCCGCCCTTGCCGATTATTATGCCCTTATGGCTGTCTCTTTCGCAGATGATCGTCGCCTCGATATCTGTGATATTTTTCTCCGGCCTTTCCTTCATGGAATCGATCTCGACAGCTATGCCGTGTGGTATTTCTTTATCAAGCTTTCTGAGAGCCTGCTCTCTGATAAGTTCAGCGCAGATATCTCTCTCAGTCTCGTCCGTAACAGTCTCTTCGTCAAAATACATCGGACCTTCCGGAAGATTCTTGATTATACAGTTGATCAGCTCATCGCGGTTCTTGCTTCTGAGGGCCGAAACCAGAACGATCTCAGTGAACTGCAGAGCTTCCTTATAAGCCTCTATAGACTTAACGACCTCTTCCTCTGTATGAACATCCACCTTGTTTACTACAAGGATGACCGGCTTCTTTGTTGCCTGAAGCTTCTCAGCTATATCCTGCTCAGGAGTTGAAAGAGCCTCTCCGGCTTCGATGATCCAGAGTATGATATCGGCATCCTTAAGACTGCCGCTGATCTCGGTATTCATATATTCACCAAGTTTATTTCTCGCGCGGTTCATACCCGGAGTATCGAGAAATACTATCTGTCCCTCGTCACAGGTATAAACTGTTTCTATTCTTTTTCTTGTTGTCTGAGCCTTGCTGCTCATGATGGCTATCTTCTGACCGATGACCATATTCATGAGGGTCGATTTGCCTGCATTTGGACGGCCGACAATCGCCGCAAAGCCTGACCTGAACGATTTATTTTCCATATTGCTCCTTATTCGCATAACATATCAGCCCTGTCTTACTGACCTGCGAACATACCAATTCATCACTATCTGCTCTTATCAGCTCCGGCATACAGGCTATCTATGTTATCAAATAGCGCTGTCGCTTTACTTACCTTATCCTCGTTACCCACAGCACAGCGTACCGGTGAATCAGTGAGTATCTGAACGTATGGAGCAAGCGAACGGATAGTTGCACTGTCTGCGTTCAGTATCTCGTCACGTTCTCTCTGAAGCTGCTCATCAGTGATGCCCGCAAGGTAGCATGCATATGAGAAGCCTGCCTCTGACTGTGGTGTAAGCGGTGTATCGATGCTTCCGATAGTACCGATGATGTATTTTGTCATATCTCTGTCATTTGCGTCAAAGTTCTCAACATACTGAGCCGCTGCCGAGAAGATATCATAAGTCTCTTTAAGGTTCGGATCTCTGTAGGAGGTCATAAGCGAAACACCCGACCTGCTGAAGCTTCCGGCACAGCCATAGGCTCCGCCCTTCACTCTGACATTTATCCAGAGATAATCATAGCCAAATATGATCCTGAGTATATTCAGAGCTCCAGAATAAGGAAGTCCCTTCTTCTTGAAGTCAGCCGCTGCCGCACAGTACTGAACCTGTGAAGCTGCAGTAAAGCCTTCATTAAGGACCTTAAGCTCGATCTCCGCCGGTGCCCCCGGCTCTTCATCAGATAGTCCGTCCACAAAGCCCTTGAGAGCCGTTCCAAGTGACTCCTCCGCCTTCTTTTCAGAAGCAAAGGATATGGTGAGATTTGCCTTCTTCAGTATCTTCTGCAATACCGTTTTAATAGATGCCGCAAGCTCATCATAGTGCTTATCGAAATCACGGTCTATCCTGTCAAGGAATCTGTAATAATCTATACCTTCCTGCTTATCCTTCAAGGCATTTGTTACATTAAGGTATGATGCCGCTCTGAGTCCGGCCGTAACATGTCCTGACTCAAGAAGGTCTGTCTTGATATTTGCCTTGGTCTCGGCAATGATCTCCTTCAGTCTCTTCTTATCGGTAATATGCGATCTGTAAAGGATCTCTCCCACAAGCTCGATTCCGTCAGCCACCTTATCATCAAAGCATTTCATCTTTGCATAGAAGCCCGGAATAGCTCTGCCCGCCTCTGTATTTGTGATACAGGTTCCGAAGGCGATGCCGCCAGTTCTTGTATCGATCTCATTTGAAAGCAGACCCTCGCTGTAATTATCCGTATCAACGTATTTAAGTATTTCGCAGAGAAGGGATGCGATACCGATCTCTTCTCCCGCGAGCTCACTTGTATCAAATGTGAACTCCATATAGCTTATGCCATTTGTAAATATCTCATGCTGAACCACCTTCACACCGTCAACCTCGGTCTCGCGGTTCTTCAGCTTTCTTGCTTCCTTCTTTATATCAGATATCTCGAGCACAGGAATCTTCTCGAGATCCTCTTCAGGAGAAGGTTCCTCCTGGTATGCCTTAAGATGAGCTGTATCCTTAACAAGCTGTTCGATTTCTTCCGCAGTCATCCTGCTTCTGATCTCTTCGAGTTTCTTTGTTAGCTTCTCTTCATTCTTCTTACTTATTTCTCTGTCCGGCTTTGTAACACCGTAGGTCTTATGTGGGTTGTCCAGGATGTATTTTCTGATCACATCTTCAAAATACCCTGTATCGATGTTCTCTCTCAGCTTCTCATAAACCGGATTCAGAGAGAATCTTGTGAAAGCTTCATTCTCATCATAAAGCCAGCTGCCCATCACATCCAGCATAAGGATAAGTCCCTTCGGATAACGTCCGAAATTAGATTCCTTATGTTTAAACTCAAAATGATTTACTGCAGCGGCAAGAGATCTCTTATCAAGACCTTCCTCCACAAGCTTTCTGAGGGTTCCTTCAATCGTATTTATGAAGGTCTCCTTGCAGCCTTCATCGGAGTTTCTCGCAATGATCGAGAACTCAGGCTGCATGATCTCGTCCTCATAATTACTGTCCACCTCTGCGCAGATGCCGGTATCAACGATGGCCTTCTTAAGAGGCGCACCCGGTGCATCGAGCAGTGTATAACAGAGGATGTCAAAGGCTGTATTCAGCATAACATCCGTACTCTTACCGATAACAGTATTGTAGGTAAGATATGTATTTCCCTCGAGCTCCTCATCTTCTGAAACAGCATAATATGTGGTATAGCTGCGAGGTGCATCAAAGCTCTTCTGCTCCTTAACAGTCGAATCAACATCCTTCTTCTCGTATTTTGAAAGATACTCCATGTCAAGGTACTCAAGCTTTTCGTTGAAATCAATATTTCCGTATAGATATATGTAGCTGTTTGACGGATGATAATAAGCGCTGTGATACTGCAGATATTCCTCTCGTGTGAGGGATGGAATATCATCAGGCGCACCACCCGAATCCTTGCAGTAAATACTGTCCGGATAAAGCGACTCGGTAACTGCCCTGCCGGCACACGAATCAGCCGAAGAATAAACACCCTTCATCTCGTTATAGACAACACCGTTTATGGTAAGTGGAGCATCAGCCGACTCCATCTCATAGTGCCAGCCCTCCTGTTTAAATATCTCTTCCTTGTCGTAGATATTCGGATTAAATACAGCATCAAGATACACATCCATCAGATTCTGATAATCCTTGTCATTGCAGCTTGCTACCGGATACAGAGTCTTGTCCGGATAGGTCATTGCATTGAGGAAGGTATTGAGTGAGCTCTTGCAAAGCTCAACAAAAGGATCCTTTACGGGATATTTCTTCGATCCGCAAAGAACCGTATGCTCTATGATATGCTGTACGCCCTTGCTGTTTTCCGGCGGCGTTCTGAAGCCTATACAGAAAACCTTATTCTCCTCATCATTATCGATGAAAAGAACCCTTGCTCCGGACTTATCATGTCTGAGAAGGTAGCCTGTGCCGTTCTGCTCAGGAAGCTTCTTCGATTCGATTATCGTATAACCAGTCACTTTATTTATATCAAACAATTCATTATCCTCACTGTTTATTGAATTACAAAAATATTCGTTTTATTATTCCACGATGGTGTGGCTTGTTTTGATTATGCCCCTCGGAAGCGCATCCTTGGAATTCTTCCACGGCGCATCCTTGTAGCGGTAATCATATTTATCTATAAACCAGCTGACATCGCCGTCAACTCGTTCGATATTATCAAAAAACACTTTATTAAGAGCCTCAGTGAATTCATCGCACTGTGCCTTCGAAAGCTTCTCCGGTGCCATATCGAAAAGGATGCCGTAATGCTTTATGCAGAAGCCCTTGCTCTCCATGAACTTCTGATGGAACTCCTTATCATTCTTCCACATATGAAATATCGTATCGATATATCTCGGAAATATTTTTCCTATCCTGTCACAGATGAAGCAGCTGTTCTCAAGCTCTTCTATATAGCTTCCCACTGCGCTCTTATCGCCTTTGCCACGACTAAACAGACCACTCTTCGCAGCGTGGCCTTTTCCGGCAGCTTCTCTAAGATCTGTTATCGCCTTGTTCATATGAGTATTCATCATAAGCGCAAGACCAAGTCTGTTCTTCTCACCGTAAAGCATCCTTACGTGAGTCGGACAGAACCACATCTTATCGGTCAGCTCTCTGTTGTCGTCCTCCATATAGCTCGGACCCATCGAGAAGTCGATCGAGTCTCTTTCAAGATCCGTGTAAAGCCTGCAGAGCGGACATTCGCAGCCGCTGTTAAAGGCATCATTTACCGGGATCGTATATATCTTCTCCGCCATTCATATTCCCCTATACAATAATAATTACAGAACAGCCTTGATCGCTGCAAGAAGGTCATCATACTCTTCAAATGCAGGAATCTCAGGGAACTCATTCTTAATAGCATCTGTTGATCTGAAGAGGAAGCCTGCCTTACTTGCCTGGATCATTCCGAGATCGTTGTGGCTGTCACCGCTGGCGATAGTCTCAAATCCAACAGACTGAAGAGCCTTAACTGTTGTAAGCTTAGACTGTTCACATCTCATCTTGAAGCCTGTGATCTCACCATTCTCAGCAACCTCAAGTGTATTGCAGAAAAGAGTTGGCCATCCAAGCTTCTTCATAAGAGGCTTAGCAAACTGTGTAAATGTATCACTTATTATAATAACCTGAGTGAGCTCCTTAAGGCTGTCAAGGAATTCCTTAGCGCCCGGAAGTGGATCGATCTTAGCGATAGTATTCTGGATCTCCTTAAGTCCAAGTCCGTGCTCCTTAAGAATACCGATTCTCCACTTCATAAGCTTATCGTAATCAGGTTCGTCTCTTGTTGTTCTCTTCAGTTCAGGGATTCCACTTGCCTCTGCAAATGCGATCCAGATCTCAGGAACAAGTACTCCTTCAAGGTCAAGACAAACGATGTTCATATCACTCATAATATTTCTCCTTTAAAATATATTCTTTACAATAGCGTGTCGCCGTTATCCTTCAAACAAAAAAGCATATCCACACTATAATTATCCAAAGTGAATTATAGTATGAATATGCCAATATTTCAAATAAAAATACTGAAATTATTATATGCCGGAAATCACCTGTTTTCCGTCCGCAGGAAAATATACCGGTAAGTGTTCATGACGTTCGATCATTAGTTACATACCGTCATATCCGCATAGGTAAGCCTCATGTAAGTATAGCCCTCTTCTTCGTACATCTCAAATACGCCGGTCACCTCAACCTCAGTTCCATCCGCCGGGAAATCATCCGGATAAGTATCATGTCCATCGAAGCAGAGGAACTCAAGTCCCTGCTGGCAGCAGGCAGTCGCATCCGCAACAAGACAATAATTGTAGAAGTTATCATTTTCAGGATTGTTTGAATATGCAACATAGTAATTGCCGCGGATCTTTACAGTCTTGCCTATATAATCACGTGGATTGTAAACCATCTGATAAACCGTAGCATATACCATATCACTGCTCATAACCGTGATATCAATATCAACATCCGAGTAATCAAGGGTTGAAGGATCAACATCAAGTGTTGGAATCTCGGCGGTCGTCACCTGCTCGATCGTTGTCTGATCAGCTGTTGTATCAGCTGTGCCGTTGCCCGTAGTAACCTCTGTTGTTGCCTCTGTAGTGCTTTCTGTTGTTGTTACTATCTCTACCGGCTTTTCAGTCGTCGCTTCAGTATCAGTGCCCTTCTCTTTGTTTATCTGATCATTTATAGCATCGTCAACTGCATTTCCCTGCTTAACTCTGCTGTTTCCACCATCACTCTTCCCACAGCCAACCAAGGCCGTCACAAGGATAAAGCATGTCATTATTACTGCTAATATTTTCTTACGTGTTTTCATATTGCTGTCAATCTCCTTAGTCCTAATCAATTTTTGCAATTTTACCTATCGTAAAACATATCAGGAATGCTGCCATATCCGTTGTGACGATAGTTGATCCAACCGGTGTCGAATACAGAAGCGACACTATGATACCCACGAAGGCACATATCACGGATATTATCATCGAACAGATTACAACGCCCTTAAAGTTCCTGATTATCCTCATGGCTGAAAGGGACGGAAATATGATGAGCGCCGATATAAGGAGTGAACCTACAAGATTCATTCCCAGTACGATTATAACTGCTGTTATCACTGCGATCAGCAGATTGTAGAGGTTCGCCTTTGAGCCTGTTGCCTTTGCAAAGTTCTCATCAAAGGTAACCGCAAAAATCCTGTTATAGAAAAAGATAAATACGATTATAACAGCCGCCGAAAGTATTATACAGAGATCAACGTCCTGCTTCTGCAGTGTTATTATCGAAGTCGAACCGAAAAGCGTGCTGCAGACATCTCCGGAAACATTTGCCGAGGTTGCAAATACATTCATCAGTATGTAACCCACAGCCAGTGATGAAACTGAAAGCATTGCGATGGCCGCATCACCTTTTATCTTTGTATTCTGTCCTACTCTCAGAAGGAGTATTGCCGAAATAACTGTCACCGGCAGGATAAGATAATTAACATTTGCCAGCTTCAAAACCGAAGCAACTGCCATTGCACCGAAAGCAACGTGCGATAGTCCGTCTCCTATAAAAGAATATCTCTTAAGTACAAGTGTGACTCCCAGCAGCGATGAGCAGAGAGCTATGAGCACTCCGACTATAACTGCATATCTTACAAAGGAGAACTCAAAATAATACTGTAACTTTTCAAAGTTTGACATTATTCTTTCCTCCCTGAATCTTTAATATCCATACCTGTAAGCGAGAAATACTCTTTACTCTTCAGGTATTCCTCCTTCGTACCGAAGAAGTTCTTCTCACCCTCAACGTGGAGGATGGTCTTGGCGTATTTAATAGCTGCATCTATATCGTGAGAAACCATGATAATGGTTATTCCTTCTTTGTTAAGCTGATCTATCAGTGTATACATCTCTGTCGTAACCTTAGGATCAAGTCCGCTTACAGGCTCATCAAGAACAAGAAGCTTGGTGGTGGCTGTAAGAGCTCTTGCGAGAAGTACTCTCTGCTGCTGGCCGCCGGAAAGGTTACGGTAGCATTTCTTCCTCATATCCCAGATATTCATTCTTTCCATATTTTCTCTTGCGAGAGCCTTAAGTTCCTTGCTGTAGAAAGGTCTGAACTTCGACTTGGTGAGGGCTCCTGAAAGAACTATCTCGTAAACAGACGCAGGAAAATCCTTCTGAACAACAGTCTGCTGAGGGAGATAACCAACCTCGTAAGGCTTAATATCATCTCCGTAAGTAATGCTGCCAGAAACAGGCGAAGTAAGATGAAGCAGCGTCTTCATAAGGGTACTCTTACCGGCTCCGTTCTCTCCGACTATATAGAGACTGTCTCCCTTCTCAACTTTGAAATTAATATTTTCGGCAACCGGCTTTTTTTCATAACCAACCGCCAGATTCTCACATACGATGTAAGCCATTTTAAATACTCCCTTTTATACCGCCTTAAGGATCATATATTTCAGCCCACACAAAACCGTGCAGGTCACGAAATATATGATCCCTGGTCAATTCTTTTTATTCTGATTTTTTTGCCGTCCACCCCTGAGGTCTTTCCCGATACTCTGCTTATTTTATGCCCAAATATTATTGTTATTAGTATCGGAGAATTATTGTTATTAATACCGAAGTATTATTTCAGCGCCTCTTTAAGCACCTCAAGGTTTGTGGCCATTATATCATAATAATTCTTTCCGCCGTCAGCTTCCTTTGCGGTAACTGCCTGCATGGAATCAAGAGTTAATATTTTCTGATTCTTATCCTTTGTGTTACTGATGACTGTATTTGCAATCTGCTTGTCTGAAGTCTCGATGGTAAGAACAGTCTGAAGTGACAGCTCATCAACCTTTCCTGCAAGGAAGGTGATCGTATCAAAGGACGCCTCTGTCTCAGCGCTGCAGCCGATAAATGCTGCATAGTATTTTATATTGTAATCATCAACAAGATATCTGAATGGGAATCTGTCGCCAAATACTATCGTATTCTTTCCTGCAGCTTTAACAGCTTCCTCATACTGCTTATCAAGTCCGTCGAGCTTAGCCTTGTAGTTTTCAAGATTCTTCTTGTAAGTTTCAACTCGCTTCTCGTCCTTGTCGAGACTGCTTATCTTACCCTCTATATATTCAGCAAGGATTTCGGCATTCTTAACTGAAAGCCAGATGTGCTCGTCATATTCAGGTTCTTCTTCCTCATCATCACCCTGCATACCTTCAACAAGCTCTTCCTCTTTAGCACGGTCGCCCAGCACATCCATAAGGTTGATAACGATCATATCTTTATTTACGGCTTCCTTAAGCGCATCATGTACCCACTTGTCTGATTCGCCGCCTACGTAAATAAATATATCACTTTTTGAGATCGTAAGGATATCATCCGCTGTCGGCTGGAAGTTATGAAGATCTGCACCGTTTGCCATAAGCATAGTCAGATTGAAATTGTCTTCCTCGCCCTTGATTATCTCTTTAACCCAGTCATATTCCGGAAATATCGTACATACGATATCAATCTTTCCGTTTGAACCACTGTCCTTCTTCTTTCCGCAGCCTGTAATACCAAGTACCATCACCGCTGCTATAAGAAGCATCATTATTAATCTTTTATGCATCTTTCTCTTGTCAAATACTTCTGTCACTCTCATCAAGCCTTCCTCCTGATCACGCCATCACTATTATGTCGGTCGTACCATGCCGGCCATTCATTCATCAGCCGGATCACCTCGACCCGTCACAGCCGTTCACTACGACTCATTACACCGGCAGTATCCTGCAGTCCTTACAGATACCCACGAGCACCGAAGCTCTGAAGTCTATCTTGAAGCCCATCTCCTTCTTCAGGTGACTGTAAACATCGGCCATATATCTGTCATTCAGATGAACCACCTTGCCGCATATTCTGCACTGCATATGAAGATGTCCGTCGCAGCGGTTATCTTCACCGGCATATTGATAGAAGCAGAAATCATTTGCAGGATTCTTGGTTTTGATAAGAGTTCCGTCAGTCGTCAGCTTCTCAAGATTACGGTAAATTGTTGTTATATTCGTTTTAATATCCTTCTCCGTAACATAATCCGAGATGTCCGATGCCGAGAATCTCTCATCTTTATGAGCTTCAATATAGCTCATGATCAGATCTTTGCACTTTGTACGATATTCTTTTTTCTCCTTGTCAGAGCACATCATCTTATCGTTCATTGTTCCGCCTCATTCTAAAATACATTTCATGGATGATCATTCCGCAAAAAAAATAAAATGCAAATCATTTGCAAAATGTATACTATCACCTCTAAGGGGATATGTCAATACATAAATTGCAAATGATTTGCATTTCTATAAATCTTTGTGTTTTTGCGGCATATTACCGCTATCCCAAAGATATTTTATCTTGAAAGAACAGGTGTCCAATACTGCTGATTATAAATATCAGTAAATACGTATGTGATCTTCACCTTTCCGGCTCCCACATCAGTATTGCTGATCTCGTCTGTTACACCATCAAGTGTTGCATAGCCGATAACATAGCTGTCTACATATTCCATATCATAAGAATAATAATCGCAGATAAATGTTACCTGTACGCTTGATCCACCATTCTCGCTGAAGAGATCTGTCTCAAGCTTAGCAACCGCATCTGTCTCGCCCTCTGTATATGCCGGCATGTAGCCTGCGATATAACCGTCAGGATTCTCATTATCAAATACAAGTATCAGATTGATCCTTGTACCGTTCATGATAGCCGGAACGCGTCCTGTGATGGTCCAGCTGTCACCATTCTCAATAGTATCAAGGTGATAATATGCAACCGGCTGACCGTTGATAGATATCCATGTTCTGTCAGTATCTGCAACGATCTTTCCATCTTCATCATAGCTGTAGATATTATCAAGACCAAGATCAAGATAACCTGTACCGTCATCATAGAACAGATTCTGATCTATGCTATGGATAAGTGCAAGCTGATCACTTTCAAGAGCGATCTTAGGAGTACCGTTCTCATCCTCCCATACAAGCTTTGAAGGATCAAAGTAATTCTCTGAAATATATTCAGCAGTCTCCTCAATGTCAAGGTCATCCATGTATGCTGTATTTGTATCATCAAGGTCATCGATGACATGGCTTCTTCCGCCGAAGAAAGCTCCCAGAAGATCTGTTATCGAAGTACTTCCGCCGCCTGAACCGCCGCCAAGCATATCAAAGAGTGAACCTGAAGCATTTGATGAACCGCCCGCCTGGATCTGACCTGAAGTCTCAAGGCTTGCAAACTGACGGATACACTTGCTGTATTCATCATTCATTCCTATAGCAGAATAGTTCTGGCATGCCTTATCAACATAAGAGGTCCTCTGATATGGGAAATATATTGAAACGCCGTAGGCTTCTGTCATGTTAAGAGAGGTTCTGTTGTATTTAACAGCTCCCTTAAGAGCCTTTGCAAGCTCCTCGCCCTCAGGTGTCTTCATGTTCTGAGCAAGATTTACAAGGTCAACCTGGTCGATCTTTGAACTCTGAGCAAATTCTCTTGTAACGTTTCTCGCATCAGAAACCTGCTTGTACTCTTTGTTTGAAATAAGTCCGCTTACAGATTTTGAGAAGCTGCCGATCTTTGAAGGCACTGTATTTGCAAACTCTGCAAGGTCGATAAGTGAAAGTGTTGTAGCCTGTCCACGGCACTTCTGCTTGCAGGCATAAGTATAATCATCAATGATAAGCTTTCCGAGCTCAAGTGTAGACATTGATGTATTTTCACCGAGCTTGTTGAGCCAGTTTGTATAGAACCAGCCGATACCAGGCTCAGTCTCTTCTGAAGCAACAAGGTAATCAGCGTAAGGATCAAGCATAAGAGCTGTCTCTGCTGTAGCCATAAGGCAGGCATCAAAACCGATCATATCGAAGGTTACGCCGCCGTCCTTAAGAGCCTTGTTGATACCGCTGAGGGACATTGAACCACTGTTCTTGTTCTTCTCATCATAACCGTAACCACTTACAGATCCGCCGCCGTGATCCCACATGATAAGCTCATATCTGTTTGCAGGGAAGTTAGCTGCGCAGTATTTGATGAAGCCTGAAAGTGTATCAGGATCGGTCATCGGCTTATTTCCGTCATCAGTAACGAGGCAGGTCATAGAGCCCGGCTTAACCTGGAATATCTGGTTAACCTTATTACTGATACCATTGGTCTTCCACTTTGAGCAGCCGCCGGTATATACGATGATATTGATGTTATCACCGAACTGAGCTGAAGCCATCTCTGAAAGGTCTGCTGAAGACATACCATACTTAGACTCAAGGTCTGTACCGCACATAAATACCATAAATGTGATCTTATCCTGGTTATTTCCAAGTATCTTTGTACGCTTCTCACGTGAACCTGCAGCAACTGTTGTATCAAGCTTATAGTTTGCACCTTCGCTCTGGCTTCCGCTGGAAATATCTTCTGTTACAGCTGTCTGGCCGCCGATATTCTGGCCGCCGCCTGAGCCGCTGCCTCCGCCGGAACCTGTTCCGCCACCGCCGCCGGCACCACCGCCAAACAGCATCATGATAGCTGCTATGATCACTGCGAGGATACCACCGCCGCCACCGATGGCCGCTCCCTTACTGATGTGATGTCCTCCACCCGAACTTCCGGATCCGACTCTTCCACCGTAGCCGTCAGAGGTGCCCACAGGACCTGTTCCAAGTCCTTCGCCCTTTCTTCCAACGCCCTTACCGTTGTTCGTTACCCTTTTTTCTCTAGCTCTTGGTCTGTTATTTGGTTCCATACCTTTACCCTTCTTTCTACCTTCGGTCTTTGTCGACGAACATTAGCGCGATCATTGAAAATACAGCAAATATAAATGCGAATAGTCCCAGCAGCTGCCATCTGACTCTTATATTTTCATTTGTCGCCTTGTAGTCCTTCTTATAATTTGATTTTCTGGCTTCTTCATTTATCTGCTTGTCATAGCCCTGCATCTCAAGACTTAGTATCGTCAGCTTCAACTCTTCATCGGCATCCGGGCTGTTAGCAATCTTCTTAACCATCCTCCACGATGAGTAGGTAGGGAGCGAATTGTAACGTCCTTCTGATGCGATACACGAGATACCCTGCTTAGAGATCATGTATTTTGTCAGGCCCTTCATATTGTTCGGAAGTGAGAAAAGACCGCCCGAAAAAACAAGCTGTATCATCAGCACAAGAGGCATGACCGTCATAGCTGCTGTATTTGTCTTCACAACGCTGGATATGAAAAGCGACATCATATCCGCTGCGTAGGTTATCAGAAATACAGTGATGCCAAACTCTACAATAAATGTATCAACTACCACGCCGTGCTTCGGGAACTTAACCCCGGTATATTTGAATATTACAAGCATGGTTACCGTCTGAAGGAAGCACAGGAATGCCTGATATACCATATGTGATATTACATACGAGAAGATGTACATACCTGAGCGGTGCTCACGTTTGATGATTGCCCTCTCTCTGCAGACAACCTGGATCGAGTTGAAGCATCCGTTCCACAGCGAGATCGTTGTTACCGCAAGGGCACCCATCGCCGTACCTTCCATGGTTATAAAGAACTTATTTCTTACGACTGCCGAAACGAGTGCCGCGATAAACGCAGCCATCGGTATTACCTTCCAGTCATTCTGGTATACAAACATACGGAAGTTTTTGCCTATATAGATAGGGATCTGTGCAAAACGTCCGCGATATCTTACTTTAGTCCGTTTGATATTCTTCTCAGCCATTGCACACCTCCGCATATCTTTCTATGAAGCTGTCGGCAAGTCCTTCGCCGCCCTCTTCTTTCCTGTTGATACGTAGAACTATCCTCTCCATCTTATCTCTCTGGAAAAATTCTTTTGCCTTCTCAATAGGTCCATAGAAAGCAAGACGTCCCGTAAGTCTGCTGTCCTTTGCAAGAACAATAACATCATCGAAGAGATCGATGACTCTGTCAGGAGAATGTGTGATGACTATAACGATCTTGCCCTGATTGGCTATATTTCTGAGACCCTGCATAAGCTCTCTCGCCATAACACCGTCAAGACCGGAATCCGGCTCATCAAGAACGAAAAGATCCGGATTTGATATGTATTCCATAGCAATGGAAAGTCTCTTTCTCTGGCCGCCGGAAAGCTTCTCGCAAAGCTTATCCTTAACCGGCTCGAGACCGAAGAACTTAAGAACAATAGTGGCTCTTTCTCTTCTCTCCGCAACCGACATACTTGCCGGAAGCCTGAGCTTTGCCGCATCCATAAGGGTTCTGATGACAGTATCGTTTACACGCATCAGATCCATCTGCGGAACAAAGCCTATCCTGTATTTCATCTTATCATAATCATCGTAAATATTATTGCCGTTGAGGACCATATTTGCCTTCGCCTTCTCATATCCGATAACAGCGTTGACGAAGGTTGTCTTACCTGCACCGGAACCGCCGAGAAGCAGTACCATGTGACCCGGCTCAATATTCAGATGTATATCTCTAAGGAGTGTGTTCTTCTTGAGCATACCGCCGGCTGTTCTCTCTTCGATATTAACAGTAAGACCCGAATCAAGAACCTTAACATTTCTGCCGGATATAGCAGCACCTGCCTCGCCGATATCATCCTTATAGATGTATTTCGGCTGACATTTCTTCCTGAGGCCCCATAACAGAAGCAGGAAGGAATCAGAGATCAGGACGATAAACCACATCCACTTTCTCTTGTAGCCGAAAAGATCGCACAGACCACCAAAGATTCTGATCATATATACTAAAAGCATGATAATTGTGCTTAATTGCACAACAAGAAGTATCAGAAACCAGATGGACTGATCCGTTGCCAACCCCTTACTACTATTCACATCCGCAACCTTATCAATGATCTGCAGTAAATACATGAGCACAGTTGCTATCAGCAGTCTCCTGCCGTCCGCCTCTCTGTCGCAGCACTTGGCAAGCTGATATTCCCTTACGCCCGGAATGATCGCCAGCCACGGCATTCTTTCACATTTTTTCAGCACCAGCCAAGCACCCCATATCAGAAGAGCTTCTGTAAAGAGTTCCCAAATAATGCCTTCTCCCATTAAAGCTAACATAGTTTTTCTCTCCTTTCCCCTCTACGATCTGTCAATATAAATATCTGTCTCAGGATTACCGGAAAGCCCCTTAACTATTTTAATCGCTGTATCCTTGATTTCATCATCAGGAGTTCCCAGATCGTACGGAACGGTGATATCAAATGTAACCCTCTTTATCGTATCTCCGCAGTGTACGGTCCTGAAATCATGTAATGTGACACTGTCACAGATGATCTTAAGCTTTTCTTCCAGCTCTTTCTTTATTGTATTTGAAAACTCGTCCTTCGCATCGACCGGATCCACATGGATAGTTATCTCGGAAACAAGTCCCTCACGAACTATCCTTCTCTCGATCTCATCGACTATCTCGTGAGCTTTTACAATGCCTATCTCCGCATCAACTTCAACATGCATCGAAGCAAAGCTCCTGCCCGGTCCGTAATCATGAACTCTGAGATCATGAACCTCTAAAATATCTTCGTATTCCGAAGTAAGTTTCTGAAGCTTCTCGCAAAGCTCCTCATCCGGTCCCTCTCCGAGAAGAAGTGCCAGCGTGTCTCTTGCGCCCTCTATTCCTGCCTTGATTACGAAAAGAGCAACTATCGCTCCTGCATAACCATCAATATTTACCTTGAACACAAGCATCACTATAACAGAAATAAGTGCGACGCTCGTGCAGATGCAGTCCGAACGGCTGTCCACCGCCGTAACCCTCATGGCCGTACTCTTAATCTGCCTGCTGATATACATGTAAAATATGGACATGTACAGCTTAACAAGTATTGTGCAGGACAGAATTATGATCGTCACGATACTGACATTTATCGGTGTCTTCTTGATTATATGAACTATCGATTCCTTCAGCAGGTTCAGCGCTATCGCAAGGACCAGCACAGCTACTATGAAGCCGGACATATATTCCAGTCTTCCGTGGCCGTATGGATGCTCCTTGTCCGCCGGCTTACCCGAAAGCTTGAAGCTTACCAGAGTAATGATGGACGAAGCCGCATCCGACATATTATTTACTGCATCTCCGACGATTGAAAAGGCTCCTGAAAGCACACCTATAACTATCTTCAGAACCGAAAGCATTATATTGCAGAATATGCCAAATACCCCGGCAAGCATACCGTATTTCTTTCTTACCTCGGGGTTCTGTGTATCCTCGTGATTTTTTATAAATACTCTAACTAAGAATTTCCCCATGATTAAATCTCGTCGATCTTGATAAGGTTTGTGTTTCCTGAAACACCCGAAACACCACCTGTGATAACGATCTTGTCGCCCTTCTCAAGTGAAAATGTATTCTGTGCAACCTTCTTTGCACTGTAGAAAAGTACCTCAGTTGAAGGGAATGTCTCGCACATCTCAGGTGTTACACCCCATGAAAGTGCAAGCTTACGCCAGGTTGCTTCGTTGGTCGTAAGACCGATGATATCAACCGGTGATCTGAAACGCGAAACCATACGAGCTGTGATTCCTGAAAGCGTACATGCAACGATGCACTTTGCTCCCACATCGATAGCCATACCGCAGGTTGAATGCGAAATAGCATCTATATCGCTTCTGATCTCAATATCAGCATTATAGAATCTCTTCTTGTAATTAATATTCTGCTCTGTTGTCTCGCAGATCTTGGCCATAGTCCTTACAGCCTCAACCGGATAACTGCCGGCAGCTGTCTCGCCTGAAAGCATAACTGCACTGGTTCCGTCGTAAACCGCATTTGCAACATCTGAAGCCTCAGCACGTGTAGGACGTGGGTTGTGGATCATAGACTCAAGCATTTCAGTAGCCGTGATAACTCTCTTACCAAGCATACGGCACTTTGTGATAAGCTTCTTCTGGATCGCAGGGAGCTTCTCAAAGGCTATCTCAACGCCCATATCTCCTCTTGCGACCATGATACCAGCGCAGGCCTCACAGATATCTTCAATATTATCAAAGCCCGACTGATTCTCTATCTTGGCGATCAGCTCGACGTTCTTCGCATCATGCTCCTCAAGGATTGCATGGATATCAAGAAGATCCTGCTTAACTGAAACAAATGAGCACGCAATAAAATCAACACCATTCTCTATACCGAAGATGATGTCTGACTTATCCTGCTCCGAAAGGTATTTCTGCTTGATGTGCTTTCCAGGGAAGCTCATGCTCTTACGGTTTGTAAGCTCACCGCCGATAACAACCTTGGTCCTTATCTCGTGTCCCTCGATACCGGTAACTTCAAAGCTCATAAGGCCGTTATTCAGAAGGATCGTGTCCCCTGCAGTAAGCTCACCTGCAAGTCCTGCATAGCTTACGGAAACCATCTTTTCGTTTCCTTCGATCTGATCTGTTGTAAATACGAACTCATCACCCTCAGAAAGAACAACCTTGCCGTTCTCGAAGGTTCCGATCCTGTACTCAGGTCCCTTTGTATCAAGCATTATAGCTATTGGAAGATGCAGTTCCTCACGCACCTTCTTGATCATATTTATTCTCTTCAGATGCTCTTCATGAGAGCCGTGCGAGAAGTTAAGTCTCGCAACATTCATTCCTGCTCTGCAGAGTTCCTTTAAGGTTTCCTCCGACTCACTGGCCGGTCCTATCGTACATACTATCTTTGTCTTACGCATTTATTTGTATCTCCTTAAATGTATTCCTCGTAATGCCCCTAAAATACAATTATACATACTTATCTCAATTTACCATATAATTTTAATACTTTTACAGGAAAATATCTACATTTTTATTATCTGCGGCTCATTTTAGAGTTTACTGTTGTGTTTACCTAAATAATCGAATAGTATAAGTAAAAACAGTATTTATGCAATAGGAAAGGCTAACCAATGAAAATAAAAACCCTTACAAAAAAAGTAATGCTGGCCGCCTGCCTGCTTATGCTTACAGCATGCGGCAAGAAGGATAACTCATCTGACACAGAAAATACAGCCGATACCGGCAGCACCTCTGAATCAGATACCAGCAGTACCTCTGAAGCAGTTACCGGCACAACAGAGACTCCGGTTATTCTTCCGAATATGGCTCCTGCCACAGAAGTTAAAGGCATCGAACTGACAGATGAAATACTTGAAAAAGGTATACTTAATCCCGGTAATCCTGACAGATTAAAAAGAGCCATGGAAAAAGCTGCAAATGGTGAGCCACTGACCATAGCTTATATTGGCGGTTCCATAACTCAGGGCTCGAATGCATCCAGCAGCAACAACTGCTATGCCTATCTGTCCTATTCCTGGTTTGCCGACACCTTTACGGAATGCGATATAACGTATGTAAATGCAGGAATTGGCGGAACAGATTCATGGCTTGGCGTCCACCGTGCTTACGAGGATGTTATCATCAACGATCCTGACATCGTAATTGTCGAATACTCCGTTAACGACGGCAAGTCTCTGAACAAAGAAACCTATGACAGTCTCATCAGAAATCTTCTTGAATCAGAAAGTGAACCGGCTGTTATAGCTCTTCTTCTGGCCCATGAAAACGGCAGCTATGCCAAGGAGCATGCACCTATCGCTTTTAAATACCAGGTTCCGATCATAAGCTATTCTGCCTTACTTACGGATAAGACAATAAGCTGGGACAGCGTAGGCGATAAGGACGGTGTACATCCTAAGGATACCGGTCACCAGCTTATATCATATCTTCTTACAAGCTATTTCCGAAAGGTAATGTCCGGCGAATATGACAACCTTATAACACCATATGAAGTACCGGAGCTTAAAGCCTCCTCAACAAAATGCCGCTATGACAATTCAGAGATCCTATATTCCGACAGCTTTTTCCGGTATGAAACAGAATACTTTGAAAAAGGCGAGGTATGGTCTCTTCTTTCAAACAAAAACGGCTGGTCTACAACCACTGCCGGTGACTTTGCATTCTCGATAAAGGCTTCAGAAGTCGGAATAATCTATATGCAGACCAACAAGGATCCCGAAAAGAATGATACAGCCTACGAGATTTATCTTGATAACGAGCTGGTTGGCAGGATAAATGCCTACGATCCGGATACCTGGGGACAACACCTTGAGTATTTCCAGGTTTATCTGGAGGATACGACAGCGGTGCATTACATACATCTTAAGGCTTCCGAAGAAAGTGCAGGAACCGATTTCACCATAATGGGAATCGGAGTTACCGATTACGATGATCCGGCTGAATAATTATGATTACCATAAAACTAAAAGAGCTGCAGGTATTAGCCAGCAGCTCCTTGTTTTTCATATGGATAACGATCCCATAAAATATTTAATCAACTACCTTACCGCCCTTGATCTTGTAAGTCTTTCCGTAGAAATTAACTGTTCCGTTAT
This sequence comes from Eubacterium sp., assembly GCA_017430325.1. Lineage (GTDB taxonomy): Bacteria > Bacillota > Clostridia > Lachnospirales > Lachnospiraceae > Eubacterium_Q. Next base: position 29,000 of record JAFRNE010000003.1, on the reverse strand, counting down.
AATCAAACTGAACCTTACCACCCTTACAATACCACTGGCCGTACTGATTCTTTGCGATGCCGTTAAAGTTGAAATCAACCTTGCCGCCCTTGCAATACCACCAGCCATTACTGTTATTTGCAAGGCCTGTAAAGTCGAAATTGACCTTACCCTTCTGGATTACCCACCAGCCGTTTGAATTCTTCTCTACAGAATTGATAAGCTGTACCTTGCCTCCACTGACGAACCACCAGCCATCAACTCCGTTAACCTTACCTTTTATGACATCCTTCTTTGTGAAGTCAACCTTTCCGCCCTTGCAGTACCACCAGCCATTGCTGTTCTTTGCAAAACCGGTATAGTTAAAGTTAACCTTACCCTTCTGGATTACCCACCAGCCGTTTGAGTTCTTCTCTACAGAATCAACAAGCTGTACCTTGCCTCCGCTGACATACCACCAGCCGTCAACTCCGTCAACCTTACCTTTTACAACATCCTTCTTGGTAAAATCAACCTTACCGCCTTTGCAATACCATGTTCCGTTGGAATTCTTTGCCAGGCCTGTGTAATTGAAATTAACCTTGCCCTTCTGGATTACCCACCAGCCATTTGAATTCTGCTCAACCGAATCAATGAACTGCACCTTACCTCCGCTGACGAACCACCAGCCGGATTCACCATTGACCGTTCCCTGAACAACGTCCTTCTTCGATGTGTCCACCTTACCTTTTGCTACGTAGTACCAGTCACTGCCGTATTTTGCAATACCGGTAAATGTGGTATCCTGAACACCCTTCTTTACATAGTAAAGTACGTTGTTGTATTTCTGAATACCGGTCAGTGACTTATCAAACAGATATAGCGTCTCGTCCTTTGTATCTGTATATGACTTGCCATTATATGTTACTGTTGCCGTATAAGTCTTCTTACCCGCAGCGTTCAGAGTCGGCTGCTTTATGATCTTATTTGTAACCTTACCTTTAACCGAGTCGCTGAAAGCACTGTAATTACTGCTTGTGAAGTAAGCGACAGCCCCATATGAACTATTCCAGAACCATTCAACTCCCACATTACCTATGATGAATTTTTTGTTACCGCTTACTATATAATTACCATCTGCTTTATCGGTGATCGTTACTGTTGCATTTCCTACTGCAGTATTATTTGAGTAGCTGACATTGTATTCACTTAAAGGGATCACTAAACTTCCATCTTTAACAGTAACTGATGGTTTTTTAGCTTTACCATCGTATACGTAGAAATCCTTCTCAAGTATTATCGTCGGTGCCGTAACTGTCTTCGGGCTTATTACAACCTTGATAGGAGTCTTCTCCATAAGATCGTTGTGCAGAGCATCACCCTGAACATAATAATAAACCCAATATGTTCCTGTTTCTTTTGCACTTGGTATTTCTGTTTTCAAAAGCTTCTCTACAAACTGCTCATCATATTCCGGCTCCTTAGCACATGGTCCAACAACTGCATACTTAAATGTACCTCCACTGACTTTTCCTTCTGTAATAAGTGCCTGCTTAGAGCCATTATATTTAATATTTGTCTTAGCGACCGGTGCAGTAACAACAGGATCAACCGCTTCTGTTGTTTTTACCTTTGTAACTTCTGACCATTCACCAAATGCATTATTGATGGCACGTACCTTTGCATAATAGATTTGATCAGAGTTAAGTTTATCAGCTGTATATGACGTACCTTCAACAAGATCAGATTTAAAGCTCTCTGCTGTATCAATATGTAAAAGCGAATTATCAACTATCAGAATTTCATAGCCTTCACCGCCACTGACCTCTTTCCAGTTAAGAGTAAAGCCTCTACAACCTATATCAGTTGTTTCAAGCATCACCGGTGCATCAAGGAATACCGAAACACAGACAATTTTATCTGAATACTTTTCGCTTTTCTTATTTGTAGCGCGGACATTGAAAATATAATATCCATCAGCTTGCGGAGTAAACTCAATAACGCCATTTTCAAAACTGCAATTACACTCACCGACAATGTCGTCCATACAATCTATAATACAGCTGCCCTCAATTGAAAGCTGAATCTCTCCATCAACTCCCTCAGGATTATAAGCCGACACCCCAACCATAACTTTTTCACCTATTTTAGCTGTACTTGCCGGAACATCTTTAAAAAGCACATCTCTTGAAACATCTAAATCCCCTGCATATCCCAGTTCAACGCTTCTAAGAACATCTATATTTTTGCAGCATGATGTATAACCCCATTCTGCGCATACAGTTCTGGCATAACCCCAGCCTTCATAAGCATCGAAATAGCCGTCTCCATCACCCTTATTCATAAAATCGGCCTTACCATTCCACCATGACCAGATAAATGACGCAGTAAATACTCCACCAAGGTTTTCACCGGTCTTTGTCTGTCCTGTAAACATCCAGTCATCGGCATCATAATAACCACCATCATAAGAATATTGATAATAGTCAGCTGCCGTTACCCAGCCTATATCAGAAGAACTTATATGAGATATTCCTCTACTGTCACGAGTCTGGTTATTCGCCTCCATCTCATCCATAATAGCACTGACACGTTCAGCTATATCGAAGGATTCATTTATTTCTTTACCATCTCTTTTTCTGTCATTATCATCAGTACTGTCTTCTTCTGTTTTAAAAAGACCTGACGAATGGCACGCATCAATTATAACAATGACTTTAACACCTTTTTTGAACTCCAGAAGATCCGCAGCTAATTCATAATCTTCATAATCGTTATCATAATTACATATACCTGTATCAATAGTATAATCGTTATCAACAGTATAGCTGTAACCATGACTTGAATTATGCATTATAAATACATCTCCCGGTTCAGCATTGTCAGCTATTCCCTGAATAATCTCTCGTATATTCTTATTTGTTGCCTGACTATCAGTAAGCAGTTTCAGGTTTTCTTCTTTTACTCCCGCACGTGTTTTGAGAGTATCAGCCATGTACTTCGCATCATTAACACAGCCCTCCAGCCATTTTTCTTCCGACATATTCCCATACTGATCAACACCAATACAAAGCGCATAGGTCGTCGATTCCGTTTCAACAACTCTCTCACCCTCAGCTGAAGCTACCGCCGGAAACTGGAACACAACAAAGCAAACACAAAGTAACAATGAGATCAAACTTTTTTTCTTCATACCCCTTCTCCTTTTTTATTTTCTATCCGTCCATTTTTCTTAGTACCAACTATTTATTATTGTAGCATAAAGCGTCCGATTATACACTTACAATCTTAATAAAAATCCGGTTATTTCATGCTTTCATATATAGCAAAAAACGCGCCCCTGCAGGCGCGTAATTCTTATCCTATCGTTTATTATATGGTGCGTTATCTTAATGAAACATTTCGTTATTGACGGTATGATTCCTTATTTATGGTACGGTTCATTGTTTATGATATATTTCATTACTTATGATATGGCTCATTATTGATGATACGATAGCTTCTGTATATCTGTTCAAGCAGTATAACCCTCATAAGCTGATGAGGAAATGTCATCCTGCCGAAGGACAGCTTCATATCTGCACGACTCAGAACCTCGGGTGCCAGTCCCAGAGAACCACCGATCACAAACTGGATATGACTGGTTCCGTCTATACCGAGATTGTTGATCTTATCAGCCAGCTCTGTACTTGAAAGATTCTTTCCATCGATCGCAAGTGCTATCACGTAAGCATTATCCTTGATAACTCCCAGAAGCCTCTCGCCCTCTTTCTTCTTGATAGCTTCTTCAACGGTTGCCGAAGCATTGTCAGGCGTTTTTTCGTCCTGAACCTCAAGTATCGAGAGATTTGCATATCTCGAAAGCCTTTTGCTATATTCATTTATCATATCGCGGAAGGACGATTCCTTGACCTTTCCGACGCAGCATATATCTATTTTCATTTAACAAGCTCCGTAATGCTATCGATTACCTTAAACTTCGCGTCAACGCCGTGCTCTTCCTTCTCCTTCTTGATCTCCTTCTTGCTGAGACCACCTGTATTCAGAAGGATGCTGTCCATACCGACTGAGTAAGCGACCTTCATATCGCTGCGCACCTCGTTACCGATCATAACTGACTTGCTGATATCAAGTCCTTCTGTCTCGATCAGCGCTGTTATAAACATCGGATCCGGCTTCATAACACCATAATCAGACGAAATATAGATCTTGTCCATATGCTCATCCAGCTCCAGAAGCTTTATTTCCGGCCTTGTAAATATAGCCTGTGCATTTGAAAGCATATAAACCTTCTTACCTGCCGCACGCAGCTTATCAAGCGTCTCCAGAGTTCCCGGATAGAGCTTCAGATAATATCTCGAAAGCACTCTGAATGAGTTTGCCATAAACTCAGCCCAGACAGCCTCATTCTCCGGCAGACGAACCTTAGCATGCTTATCATCAGCTATCTCCGTATATTCCTTCAGAAGTCTCATAAATACCTTCTCAAGTTTGATCTCCGACCACTGGCAGCCAAGCCTGTCCTTAAGAAGCGCACGCTCCTCTCTGTCCATCTTAAAGAAAGCCTTTCTAAGCTGCTTTGCCTTATAATGTGTACCGTAAGCATTATAAAGCCCGGCCATCTCCTTCCAGAAGTCCATATCATATTCATCTGTCTTTATATCTGCAAGCGTCCCATACAGATCAAAAATATAATTATCGTATTTCATACTTGTTTAACCTCTTGATGATGCATTTGATTATTTCGACACTATTATATTGCAATTAAGGCAAAAAATCACTAAAATATATCGGAAAGGTTGCCGTTTTGCCTTATTAAATAGTGAAAGGGTTCAGAACATATGTATACCGTTGGAGAGCTTATCAATAATCATATTTCCGATTCATCCGTAACAAAGAATAATATAATCAGATTGTTAAATATAGATCGTTCCACATTTTATCAGATGTTGAAAGGTAAACGTCTGCCATCAGCTGCTCAGCTTGGCACGATACTCAATGCAATTTCCATACCGTCTTATGAAAAGAAACATATAAGCGAAGTCATATAACACAAGTAATATCTTGGTGATTCAACCCCATTTCCGTTATGAAAATAGATCCCTTCATACTTTGCTTCATTTGGAGCAAGAGTCCTTGGAAAATCAGCCGACCCTTTTTGCACAAAGCCTCCAATCTTTTCTATTTTAGAAACAATTTCTTCAGCACTTTCCGGAAGTGAGATTTCCTGTCCACCAACAGTAATAGAAAATGAATCAAATCTATATGCTGCGGCTAAGCTATTATCTGTTGATTCTGTCAGCAATGACGATTCCGTCGTATTTTTTGAAAATATATCAACAGAGTTTGATCTGCCATCATTTTTTACGTCATCATTTTTCTTATTGTTTGATTCCTTTAACGCAAAAACGACCCCAACTGTTCCAAACACAACAACAGTTGCCAAAATGGCTGCTAACAACTTATGCTTACTGATTTTTTTAGATGGAGAGGTATTCAGATTAGCAATATAGTTATATCCATTCTGAGTATTTGGCATACTCTGTTCACCATTATTATTAACCCTCACTTCAGTTCCACAGTTAGCGCAGAATCTTACACCATCTTCGATCTGTGATCCACATTCTCTACAAAACATATCTTCCCTCCCTAATAATGAATGATTAGTTTATTTTTGAGGTGTCGATCCAGACTGCCGGCCTGACACCTATATCCTCGGTTGGTCCGAAGCCCTCTGTATTTATGAAACCGTTGGCGCCTATAGGTATCATACCTACCTCGCCGTCCACTTCCACGAAGCTTCTTGTCCACCACGCGCCATATACAACTCCATCGATCTCCATGAATCCACCGTTCGTTCCACAGTATTTTGTCGGCAGAACTCTTCTCGACTCCTCATCCGGCATGTACTTCTGTATTTCCTCAACACTAAGCAGGAATACTTCATCCTCCGAATTGATTACCGGAGTAAGAATACTTTCTTCCTCGGTTGTAAAGAACTGGCTTTTTATCCGTGTATTTAAGTAAGTTCTGAGAGAGCTCGTTTCCCATGTTATATTTGCACCATATACATAAGACATATACATCGGAAACAGAGTATATTCAGAAAGAAGAAGCACCTTATCTCCATCTCTGTCAAGCACTCTCCATTGTATATCCTCATAACTCGAATCATTCTGAGTATATTTACCAAAGCTTACACGATCACCCACTGATGCATTCTTCAAATACGAAAGATCCTTCTTAACACCATCATTCTCATTAAATGGTGCCTGGGTAACTTCTATAAAACTGTTGTTTTTAACCCACATGCACGCACAGACACTATGCTCCTCAAGATCATTTACATATGATATTCCATTATTTACATATCCTTCACTTGGATGCGAACCATAAGCATATTCCATGTATAGCGAATCATCCCACTCTTGACAGGCCGCATCTCTTAAGAAATACGTATTATCCTTCGTTCTGTAGTTTTCGACGTAGTAAACATCCATATAACCGGAAACTTCTTCGACAGAAGGAATAAAAATATAGTCCTGGCAGTCAGGCTCATTCTGCCGTTCAAATCTCAGAGTCGTCGGAAGAATATATTTTCGTTCCTCATCCGTAAATGCATTCTCATAAAAAGCCTGATTAAGCCATCCTCTCGGATTTGAATCCGCCCAGTCCAGACTTCCGTCATTACTGTAAGTCATAGTTGACAGACTATCCTTTGAGATAAGGAAGAGATTTCCATCCTTTATATCGCACACATACCACGAAAGGCCGCTAAGTCCATCCATATCAACATTACCGCCCATATTAATAAAGCTGCCAAAGCTGACCTTGTCACCTATTTTTACATTCGGAGTCCCCGGATCAATACCTGTTTTACTATCACCTGCGCTATTCTGGATACCGGAAACATCTTGTGACACTATCCCCGAATTCTGCTTATCTTCCTTATCATCTGACTTAATCTTAAGGTTTTTCCCAAGAATTATACCGCCTGCGACGATGGCAACACAAAGTGCTGCAACAAGACCTCACTCTTACTAAGATATTTGTATGTAAAACCCGGCACTGCGTATATTTCCAATTGTTCTAGTATTTCTGAAAATATATCTTCTCTTGATGTTATCCCTTTACTATGTGCACTCGTCAATCCATCCAACACCAATCCTATCTGAGCCGTCGTCAAGTTTCCATCCAGATACTTCGGAATCTCTTCTATGTCAAGGAACTGACATCCTGCATATGGTCCATTTGAAACATATCCATCCGGTTCCTCAGTTGTATTATTTACATTTTCGCTTTGTGTCGTTGTTTCAGAAACATATGCTCGAGTTGATTCTGCATCAGTTGAAACAATCGTCACATTCGGATTATTATTGTCAGAAACTGATTCATCACCATTATCAGCATTATGCTTTTTGTTATATTCATTGATATACATTATAGAGACAATAACAGCTATGACCGCGAGAAGAAAAAGCAAAAATGCAACCGCTGCCTTGTTATTCTCAGACGTTTTTCTTCCAGACTCAGCACGTTCTTTTTCTTTTCTCTCAACGTCAAGCATTTCTAACCTTTTACGATTTTCTTCACGACGTAAGTATTCTTCCTCACGACGTTTTCTATCCGCCTCTTGTCTCTGAGCTTCTCTCAGCTCTGCTTCTTGACGCTGTCTCTCCTGATCAAGATGCATTTCTTCCTGGAGCTGTTTTTCACGAAGCACCTTCTCATTCATTTGTGCCTGCTCTTCTTTCTGTCTCTGTATTTCTTCAACGTCTACTAAACCAAGATCCGCTCCGCATTCAATGCAAAATTTGTCTCCTTCTTCTATTTCTGCACCACAGTTATAACAGAACTTCATAATGAAAAATCTCCTAACAAAAAAAACATTTTGAATCCATTCATAATTTTACAATAATAAAGACATAAAAATAATAGTGGCATGCAGTTGTATTTAAATAAAACTGCAATGCCACTACTATTAAGCCCTCCTGAATGCTGGCCTCATTCTTTCTATTTCGCCTCTGTTAATACCATATTTTTTTGCCAGGTATTGCCAATTATCCCCGACAGTTTTTTTCACGAAACCAATATATTCATCTGCTTTTTCTTTCTCAACTCCATAGATACCTGCTGCAGAAGCAGCCAGATCAAAATCTATTTTGGAAGAAGAATCATCAACATTCAGTGATAAATACTCTCCAAAGATATCCGGGTTTACGTCGAAAAGCGGTGAAAGCTCCCAACCACTTTTGGTCAGTATAAAACCGTGATTACGAAAATGATCATCTGTATTTGAGACAGCCATATAAAATACAATCCTCTTCCACAATTCCCGAAGATCATTCTTAGGTTTAGAGCCGCATGCCCTTAAGAAAGAGGCTATTTCAACATAACTGCTTCCATCCGAACTATCCGAACCGTCACTTTTACCAAGCATCGTCATAGCTGAAGAAAAATGAATCCTTTCCTCTCCATTCCTGTCAAAACGCCTTACCAGAAATGTTGTTCCGAATTTTGAAAACTTCTCAACCTTTGCCTCAGGAACATTTAACTTACAAAGAACTGCAAGGTCGTGAACAACCATTTCCCATGCTCCCGAATCAAAATCATCATGTCTCGAAGGGAATTTAGCTATCCACAACGAGCCATCAGGCGCGAGTACAGAAGCTTTAGGTCTTGCTCCTCCAAGAGATGAACCCGGTGCTATCAATTGTTTTAGCCATTTCTCTCCTGCAGAATCATCGCCCTTTTCAAAGAGAATCGATGCCCGTTCAAGCTCTCTTAGTGAAGTCCATGGCGGGGTTGCCAGCTCTTCATCATTCGTAAGAAACTCTCCGTCAGGATCTATTTTGAATCTGAGTCCACCCATCCTGGTCTTATCATATACTCCCAAAAGATAATCGCTCTCTAAGAGTTTTCTCGGTCTCTCACCCAAAAGCTTTGCCCTGTGTTCTTCTCTTCTGTTCATCAGCTTTCGTCCCCACCTGTCAGGACACGAATCTGCAAATATTCCAAATATGCTCTTGTCATTATTTGTATACTGTCTTCCGCTGAAAAGTAGGAGTTCCGGGTCAAGCATCAGATTGTATTTCTTAAGCCAATCCTGCTCATACTCGAATGAAAACAGCTCTTTTCCTCTGACATTTGAAACATACAGCTTTCCTATCAATTCGTTATCAAATGATAAAAAGTCTGCGAAGACATATATTATCTTTTCTTCCATTTTATCACTGCTTTCTTATCCTTTTAGCAACTGTAAGCCCTATATCCTGCAGCTTGCGGCCAAATTCATCATCTTTTGCAACGAGCAACAGATCCTTGTCCATATAGTTAAGTGCATGCAGAACTGCTGCATAATACCCAATTGCAACTGAAGGATTGCCTTTTTCTATGGAGACAAGCGTTGCCCTGCTAATGCCTGCTCTTTCTGCAACCAGCTCTGCTGTAAGCTTTCTGCGAAGCCTCGCGTATTTTATTTGTGACCCCATCTGCTCAAGATGTTTTATTGTTTCCGGTAACAATACCATACTTTTTCTTCCCATAAGAAAAGCCTCCTTATGTCAATAATTTTAGACATAAAGAGGCTTTTTGTCAATATTTATTTACTTTATCTCAATTACACCAACTTGAGTCCGTTCAAACACAGGCTTCACCTGTCTCGCGTTCCATAAAATACATCCTCGACGCGTAGTCGCTGTAGATTCTGGTGCCGTCCTCGTAGCCGGTGCCACCGTACGATGGTGTAAGACTGACTCCTGCATGCATAAGCTCGCTGCCGCTGAGAACTGTATCCTCCGTATCACCACCAAGATGTACGAAACGCGCCATGGTTCTGTGGATCAGGGATCCCTGTTTAACATGGATAGGCGCAACCGTATTTATCAGGTCGCCAAACTCTTTGATGTTGTGGTCGATCTTAATGTTGGTGAACCTGTACTGCTCGTCTTCCTCCAGGCCATCTGCCCTGAAGCGGAGCATAGAACTGTTCGAAACAGCCATTCTTCGTACAGTAACCCCGACGGCCTTGTCCTTCTCAGAAGCAACAACTGTGAAGCTCACATCATTTTCATTGCCGCTGCCGGTATAGAAGCCACTCAGCCCTGCCGGAACAACTCCCTGCCTTGTCGAAGCTATCTCTCCTCTATAGAAATCGCCAAACTGCAGAGTCCTGCGCCAAAGCTTGTAGGTCTCAACCTGACGCTTTATCGCCTCAAGGTCCTCCTTTGTAAAGTCCGCAAGATTCGATTCGTAACCAAGCACTCCGAGAGCCGCCACATTAAAACGCGTCTCTATTGGAGTCACGCGCAGGGTCTGATGATTCGGAACGCCGGAAACATGGCTCGATACCGTATTCATCGGATAACCGTAGCTGTAGCCCTTCTCGATGTCCAGCCTGCATATCGCATCTGTATTATCGCTCGCCCAGATCTGTGGGAAGAAGCACAGCATGCCGAGATCAAAGCGGTTGCCGCCCGAAGCGCAGCCCTCAAACAGAATATTCGGAAAATCAGCCATAAGCCTCTTCAGCAGGCTGTAAAGCCCAACCATATATCTGTAGCTGACCTCACCCTGCTTCTCAGCAGGAAGATCCTGCGAAAATATTTCTGAAAATACGCGGTTCATATCCCACTTAACGTATTCGATATTTCCGGACGAAAATACTCTCTTCATCTCGCCGTAGAGATAATCCACAACCGCAGGATTTGCAAGGTCCAGCACTCTCTGGTTACGTCCCTCAGAGTGTGGTTTGCCCGGAACCTCCATAACAAATTCCGGATGCTTTTTATAAAGTTCAGAATCCATATTTATCATCTCAGGTTCAACCCAGATGCCGAACTTCATGCCAAGCTTATTTATCTTTTCAGCCAGTCCCTTTATGCCATGAGGAAGCTTCTTCTTATTTTCCGTCCAGTCACCAAGGGAATGCTTATCATCATTTCTCTCTCCGAACCAGCCGTCATCCATAACAAACAGCTCGATGCCGCAGTCACGTCCAACCTTCGCCAGCTTCATGAGCTTCGACTCGTCTATATCAAAGTAAGCTGCCTCCCAGCTGTTAAGGAGCACCGGCCTCTCTTTATCTCTCCAGACGCCTCTCACGATATGCTTCTTCACAAAATGATGCATATTCTGGCTGAGTCCGTTATAGCCTTCCGTCGAAAAACTAAGAACAGCCTCAGGCGCATCAAGACCCTCTCCGGGAGCAAGCATAAATGAAAAGTTCTCCGGATTTATGCCGCTGACAAACCTTGTCTTATTATAATCACTTGTCTCAAATGCACTGAAATGATCACCACTGTAAACAAGATTGAAGCCGTAAACCTCGCCGGTTCTCTCAGTAACAGCCGCTTCAGCCGCCATCACAAAAGGATTGCACCTGCTGCCGCTGCTTCCCTGCTTCGAGTCAAATACAAGCTTGCCGCCTGTCAGCATATTATCGCAGCGGTTCATCTCATGAGCCCAGGAACCTCTGAAGCCTGTAACCTTCAGAGCCGCTGCAGGAAGCTCCAGACAGCTCGAAAGAAGCCTCTCGACTCTAATCGTACTGTCAGAGGTATTCACCAGCCTTATGCTTCTTGTGATAACATCATCCTCAGGATATACAAAATAATGAAGCTCCAGCGTTTCGCCGTAGGTCTTGTCCTTCAGAATCACAAGAAGATGCTCGTATTTGCCGCTATCGCAGTATGAATGTGGAAGTGGTGAAGCCTCAATCGAAGAGCCCAGCCCTTCAAATACTTCCGCAGTCACAAACGTGAAATCCGATGTAAAGCTGCCGTTCTCATGCACTATCTTCACAGCCGCTTCTCTCACATCACCGCGTCCACAGCATGCATATTCCGAACTCATCGCCTCAGGCGCGATATTTCCATGCTCCTGCGAATACGCAGTCGTATTTCCCGGCACAAATCCCTGCCTCTCGCGTATCGCTAGCACATTCACCGTTCCATCCTTCGCTCCAATCCTACGACCGTAGTACACATGCTCCAGTAGCCCGGCGTTATTTATTGTAAAAACATATGAAGTATTTTTAGTTATAAGATGATATGATTTCTCATTTATTGCAATCAATTCTGATGTATCTCCCTCGAAATCTCCTCAAGCTTCTCGTCAGTCAACTTATACTTAGCCTTAAATACCAGCAGCGCGATTATGAGCACAACGATCGGCGCCAGCGTCATAACCATTCTAAGTCCGGTAACTGCGCTTGAATCAATCTTCTCAACCACATTATTTCTGAGGTTCTCTACCTTCTCTAAAAGTGCCTTGTAAGTAAGCTCTTTATCACTTGTATCCTGAATATTGAAGACTGTCAGGCAGATTGAAGCAACCAGTGCCGCTATACCTGAAGCCAGCTTAACCACAAAGGTCTGCATCGAGAAGATAACCGACTCGTCTCTTCTGTTATTCTTAAACTCGCCGTAATCAACAGTATTTGCAAGGAAGATAGTAACAATAACGTTCAGTATTCCGACTGCGCCCATGATGAAGAAGCCCGGTACGAAGAACGGAAATACATTCTTATTTCCTGCAAGCGCCATTGCCAGAAGGATGACATAGCCGCCGATTGCCGAAAATACAGCTATGTAGAATATCTTCAGTGTATTAAATGCCTTTCTAAGCAGAGGGAACAGGATCATCATTGCAAGTATCTGTATTCCGCCTGCGAAGGTATTGAAAAGTGTATAATTGCCCTGCCAGTTTGAACCTGCGATATCGTATTTGAAGAAATAGATAAGGAGATTCGAGGTGATGTAGGTTGCTGTATTTACAAGGACGATTGTAAGAACTATCGTCATCGCCTGGTCATTCTGGATCAGTGCCTTGAACATCTGTCCAACGGACGCAGTCTCCATATCAACTGACGACTTCTCTTTGATGCATACGCAGGTCACGAAGATAAAGAGTACGAAGAGTACGCCGATCACCATAGAGAAATACTTGAAACCGACTCTCTCCACCTCGATATTTGAAGTCATTGTCAGAGTTCCGTTCAAAGAGCCTGTTTCCGTGATCTTACTATAAGCATCCGAATCCACATAGAATACAAGCCCCGCTTCAAGTGCATCCGCAGAATCCATAACGTATTCAACCTTGCTTGTCTTCGGCTCTACACCGTTGAGATTGATCTTGCAATCTGAGTTATCGCTTGTGAAAACCACCTTATCCTTAAATACCTTCTCAGGTCCTTCAAGAGTAATAACTATCTCATTAAAGCCGTTAAGGAAAAGTGAAACATCAGAGGTAGGATTGCTGTCGTCATCAAGGCGTACAACATAAGCCGCGATATTATTATCCATCGTATCGTAAACTTTAGTGATATTATCATTATTTCTGCCGACCATAGCGGTACCTATAGCAGAAACAGCCATAACTGTGATGATGGTCACGATCGCAGAGCCCACACCTGCGCAGGAACGTGCAAGAGCTGAGAGACCTTCTCTCTCCTTACCGCCCTTAGTGAAGGCAGGGATCATTGACCAGTAAGGTATATCCATCATAGTGTAGGTTACGCCCCAGAGTATGTAAGTCACTGCTGCGTAAGCCACAAGTCCGCCGCCGTCAAGGGAAGGCGGTGCAGAGAACATAAGCACAAGGATAACTGCATTTGTGATGGTTCCGATAAGCAGCCAAGGTCTGAACTTGCCCCATCTCGTCTTCGTCTTCGCAACGATGATTCCCATGATAGGATCGTTAAATGCATCGAAAATACGAGCAACAAGAAGTATAACACCCATGGCGATAGCGCTTACGCCAAGTATATCCTGAAAATAATAAAGTACATAGCTTGCCGAGAGCATATATACCATATCCTTACCTACGGCTCCAAGACCGTAAGCAGCTTTTTCTTTAAAAGTCAGATTCATAATAATCCTCCAAAAATCTAATTATCATACACAGCGCGCAATGTCCCTTCACAGACTTACGCGCTGCGTTACGGTATTATCTCCCCTGCTTTGTTACAGTAAGATCGAGTGATACTTCTCCCTCGTAGCCCTCAGGCATAGCTATAGTAAGCTTAACGTCTCCTTCTTCACCCTTAGTCCTGATGTAGGTTCCGCCCATTCCACCGGCTATATAAGCTGCCGATGGTCCTACAAGCTCTGCCGGACCTTCAAGCTTCATCGGAAGCGGTATGTTGAAGAATGGTACAACATTTCCATTCTGGTCGCATACCCTGATCCTTACAGCTGCCATATCATAGGTTGTTCCCTCAACAAGCTCTGTATGGTCAGCCGAAGCCTCTATGTGAAGTGTATCAACTGTTGTCTTTACTACTGTTTTAACTACTCTGCCTCTTACTATCGCTTCGAATCTGAAGACAGCTCCTTCGCCGCCCCAGTTGCCGACATATTTGCCATAGAGGTCGATAGCGTCCTCGTATTTCATATGGTAAAGGGCCATAACCTTTGCCATCTTAGCCTTAACTGTCACAGGAATATTTACCATTCCGAAGCGTCCGATGTAGTTGAGCAGCTCCTTAACGTCCTGAGCCTGCTTCTTCGTGAAGCCCTCATTCTTCTCAAGCTGGCCTCCAACGTAATCATCGATGAGTATCGGTGTAACTTTCATGTATTTATAAGGAGAATCAGCATTGCTGTATTCCTTGATAAATACATTATTCTTGTACATCCTCACACTGTCAGCGTTTGTGAAGATGTAGATATTTCCGCGGTTTCCTGCAGGATGCTCACCGATATCCATTGAAGAAGCAACCTCAAGAACCGGTCTTGAATACTGATGCATACTGTAAACAGCCGCTGCGATCTTAGGATTCCTGAACATATCCATAACGCCATGGTAGCAGATCCTGTCGCCGCTGCCGAAATCCTTATGGGTATTGTAGTCAAACATACACCATGCAAAACTTCCCGCAATGTCCGGATTTGCACTGACGGTCTCAAGAACGTTCGCATGTCTCATAGCATGCTCAAGCCTTATCTCCTCGTTATCGAAGGTCTTTGTAGGGAACATATGACCATTGTATTCGCTTACGAGGAAAGGCTTCTCCATATCGGAGGTAACTGCGCTCTTCTTCTCAACGCCTTCATTTGTACCGATATGGCTGAAATCATTGTAGGTATAAACATCTTCAAGAAGGTGGCTTTTCTTGAAGTTTCTAACGCCGCCGGTCTGTCTTGTAGGGTCAAGACTGTGAGCGACCTCATTTGTTCTCTCGTAGAATTCGTCATCATCCTTGGATTCATTGATACGTACGCCCCAGAGGATGATAGATGGATGATTTCTGTACTGAAGTACCATATCACGTGTATTTTCAACTGCCTGTGCCTTCCAGTCATTGTCGCCGATATGCTGCCAGCCCGGCATCTCTGTGAATACCAGGAGGCCTATCTCGTCGCATCTGTCGATGAAATAATGTGACTGTGGATAATGGGAGGTTCTTACTGCATTAACACCAAGCTCGTATTTCAGGATATCCGCATCATTAACCTGCAGTGACTTCGTTGCAGCATAACCAACATACGGATAGCACTGATGATGATTGAGACCTCTGAGCTTCAGCTTACGACCATTCAGGAAATAGCCTTCCTTCTTGAACTCAGACTTCCTGAAGCCTACCTTCATCTCTTTCTCATCGATAACCGTATCGCCTGCAGAAAGCTTCACCTTGAAGGTGTAAAGTGTCGGAAGGGTTACATCCCAGAGCTTAACAGCCGCAGCATCAAGCTTTATACGGAAGTTCTCAGAATAGTTCTTTCCTGCATCCTCCTTAACCTTCTCGATAACAAAGCTCTTCTCGCCGTGCTTCTTACCCTCAGCATCGGTAAGCTCTGCAGATATCTCAAGACCGTTGAAAGGCTGCTCTATCATAACATCTGCCTCAACATAGGCATTCATTTCGTATTCACGAACTCTTGTATTCATCTTCTCGGTGCTTCTGATCTCGCCCGGAAGTACCGTGCCCTCAGGAATAGTCGGCTTAGCAAATACATCGCTTATATAACTCTTATCCTTGATATCCAGATAAACATCTCTGTAAATACCGCCATAGGTCATATAGTCGATAACAAAACCGAACGGAGGCACATTGAGGCTCTCTCTGCTGTCGCATTTAACTACCAGAACGTTCTTCCAGCCCAGCATCAGGTTCTCAGTGATATCAACAGTAAATGATGTATAGCCGCAGTTATGCTCTGCGATCTTCTCACCATTCAGATAAACCTCAGCCTTATGAGCTACACCCTCGAAGGTAAGGAGTATAGTCTTATCCTTCCACAGATTTGATGCATCGATAAATCTTCTGTAACCGCTCACCATCTGGTAAGACTTCTCATTGCAGTAATTGAACGGAAGCTCCTTTACTGTATGTGGTATACGAACCTCCCGCATCGGTACGTTACAGCTGCTGAAGTTCAGATCCTCTGTGAACTCCTCTGTAAATCCCCAGTTATCATTAATATAAACTCTTGCCATTTCGCCCCTCCTTAAGCACTAAGTACTTTTCCGTTCTCTAACTCATAGCTTCTCGCCTTATCGGTTGCTACACCGTAAAGCAGTATCTCTATCACATTCTGAAGCGCCTTGCCATAGGAAATCTTGTTCTTCACCAATACATCCTGCTCAAAGAAATGCTCCAGTGTTGCTTCAAACATCGTCTTAAATACCGGTATAGGAATCCTTCTTATGGTGCCCTCCTGCATTCCCTTTTCCAGCAGTGCTATCGTGATCTCCCAGCCGCTCTCAAGCCTCTTGGACACCCTCTTATAGATCTTCGGGTATTTATCTTTAAGTACGTACAGTTCTGCAAAATTGATATCCTTGTAGCTGTCCGGCATGACGCCCATCAGCTTCTCAAGCTTCTCTACTGTTGTAAGCGTTGTATCCTCAGCCACACTGCTTTCTGCTTCCTTTATTGAATCAAATAAGTAATCGACAGTCGCTATAAAAAGCGTTTCCTTATCCTTAAAGCTTACGTAGATAGTCTTCTTGCTGATCTTAAGCTCGCGGGCTATATCATCCATCGTAAACTTTATGCCTTTTTTCCCGAAAAGCTTGAGCACAGTCTTATACATTTCGATCATTTCAGCTGTTTCAACCTTCTCGACTTTATCCTTCTTTGCTGTCACTTTATCGCCTCCCTTCTCAGATCAAACCACCGATTAGTAACCATTATCATTATTCGTAACATGTAATCGTTTATTGGTTTCCTGATCATATTACAGAATCCTGTCGGAAACTCTTTAGTTTGGAAACCGTTTCTCGTTTTCTAGTTTCCATGATAACATGAGGGCCTTTATTTTTCAATACAATTTTTATCTATTATTTATAAATATTTCGTCTTTTGTATAATATAATTATTTATTTTGCCGAACCAGTTTAATATAATTAACAATTAAAAAACCGGCGTCCATATTTCTATGAACACCGGTTAATAATAACTACAGTATATCGTGTATTTTCTGAGATTGTGTACCAGTCTCGTAAACAATCAGCTTAGAATACAGTCTTAAACAGAGTCTTCAAGTCGTGCAGCAGGCTGAAATTGCGTATTTCCTCCAACTGCAGCCTCATCTTCTCCGGAAGCACCTTCTCGATATAAGCCTCATCGATATCCTCCGCTCCCGCGAGAAGTTCGCCTTCATTCATGTACTGCAGGGTCGTTTCCGATGTTATGCCTGCCGGCACAAGAAATACAGCTCTTGCCTCCTTCGAGAAATGCTTCACGAAAACTACCGACTGCGGTCTCGGACCGACAAAGCTCATATCTCCCCTAAGAACATCTATAAGCTGCGGCAGTTCGTCGAGGCGGCAGCGTCTCAACATCCTTCCGACGCGTGTGATCCTGTCGTCCTCATCACGAGCGATGATGCTTCCTTCTTCCTCAGCGCCCCTTTGCATGGTGCGGAACTTGTGGATCCTGAACACCTTGCCGTAGGTCGTAACTCTCTTCTGCCTGAAGAATATCCCTCCACGTGAATCAACGACGATCATGATCGAGATCACCAGAAAAACCGGCAACGTTATGAGCAGTAACAAGGCTGAAAATATAACATCAAAGAGTCTCTTCACCTTAAGCTGTATATTCTTTTTCTTTAAAACCTTGTAATACTCTTCAACCTCCGGTGTCTGCATCCACCTCGGAAGTTCTTCCCATTTACGAAACTTCATCTTACAACCTTCTCAAAGTCAGCCTTCGGGTGCTTGCAGATTGGGCAGATGAAATCATCCGGCAGCTCCTCGCCAACGTATTCATAACCGCAGATCGTGCAGCGCCATACAGTCTCACCCTTCGGCGTTGTTCCGACAGCCTGTGGCTTCGGCTTGATATTATTCTGATAATACTCATATGTGCATGACGAAACGTCCGAAAGCACCGTCATAAAATCCGGCGTGCAGATGAAAAGCGTATGCGAGCCGAGATCTACAGTCTGACGTACGCTAAGTGAGAAGTACGCATTTGTGCCTGCTGTGATATACGGAATGCTGTTCTCAGCCATAGCATATGACTCCTTCGGATAATCAGCGAACTTGTCCACGTCGCGTCCCGACTGAAAACCGAAATGCTTGAACAGCTCAAAATCCGCCTCATTGCTGATAACAGAAATATTGCACTTACCTGTGCGCATCACCATGTCATGTGTATAATTTGCCTTATTAATCGCAACCGATATCTGGTTCGGCTCCGATGCGATCTGAGCAGCTGTATTTATCACACAGCCATTCATCTTCTCCCCTTCAACAGCTGTGCATATAAAAAGTCCGTATGACAGCTTGTACATTGCCTTTGTATTGTTTTCCATGCGCTACCCCTCCTTGTTCGAGCTGCAAAACCACCTTGCTTCTAAGGAGATTGTAACTATTTACAGGGATAAAATCAATCAAAATCATTCTTTAGTTATCAACAGTCTCTCCTCCGTCAGATCATAATAAAGCGTCACATCCGCCTTTGAGCAGTCATAAACTCTGATTATTCCCACGTGCTCATCGGCAAGCTTAGTTATATCAGCCGTCACATCTTTAGCCGCATCGTCCTCCCAGATAGCTTCCGGCCGGTAAGCTTTGGTATGGCTTCCCTCAAATACAGCCGTATATAGTATTCCCGCCTCAACAAGATCCTGGAAGATGTGGCTACCATAGCTCAGCTCCGGTATATATCCGGCCTTGGTCTCAGAAACCTCGGCAATCACCGAAAACTCACTGATATCCGCGAAAGCCGACTGAACGCCAAGCTCCGGTGAAGAGGTGCATATCCTGCCCGGCGTCAGAAGCACCAGCTTCTTCCCCTTGCCTCGGTAATACCAGTTCACGTCTGAAAGCGCCTTCTTGATATCGTATTTCTGACGGTACGGCATATTGTAGTACGCGATTGGATCGATATAGACGATGACATCAACCTTGATCTTCCGCGAAAAGCCCATGGACACGCCCTTAGTCTCAAGAAGAACCTTGTCCTCCTCCACCTCCGCAGGGAACTCAACCTTATCGCCGTCCTGCGTCAGCTGCAGCGGCCTGCATTGAAGAAGATCTATAACATAACTGCCATCCTGCGACAGATTGATCGTAAACTCAGTGTCCACAGGGTATTCGTAATGTTCCTGGATCAGCGCCAGCATTCGCTCCATATCCTTCATAAGCTGCTCATTCTTCGTAAGTCCGTCGCACGAAACGTAAAGGACCTCCCTTTTCTGCCCACGTTCTCTGAACATCCTCTCGGTATTGGTATTGTGTGAATACAGATTCTTCTTCTGATAATACGGAAATGCCTCGCTTATCTTCAGCGGATCAAAGCCCTCAACCCTGCCGGTCTCAAGGCTTACCGCATCAACTATCCTCTGCGAATACTGCTGCCTGTCGGACATAGTCGTGTGAATGATCTTCTGCGGTGCATCCAGCGAAACCATTCGCGGATATGAGCCCGTACGACGATCAACCGCTCCTGTGCCCAGGCCCATAACAAGCCTGAGCATGCCCGACTCCGACTTCTGATTTCCTATCCTGTAAGGGCTCATGGAATATCCGACGCCCGCAGCACAAGGCATGAAGAAGCCGTTATAGCGCGAACCCGAAACACGCTGCACAAGTATAGACATCTGCTCATCTCTCTTGTCAAGTCCGCGGCGCTTTCTGTAGTCCAGCGCCGAAAAGCTCATGGTACTTGCGTAAACCTCCTTGATTGCCCGTTCAAACTCCTCCAGACGTTCCTCCGGAGTTCCTATATTTCCGCAGAATACTGACTCATATTTGCCCGCAAAAGCATTGCCGAAGCCGTCCTCAAGTATCGAGCTCGAACGGCATATGAACGGATCATTTCCGTAATAATCGATAATCCTCCGAAGCTCAGTCTCTATACGGCTTGAGAAGGTTCCGGTCATAAGCTTCTCCGCAAACTCCTGCGCCAGGTCAAAATACCCTTCTTCCGTCCTCTGGTGCACCCTCAGGTCCCAGAAGCCGTTATCGACAATAAACGAGTAGAATACATCCGAACCGATGTAAAATGAATCATGTGGCTCAAGCCGGCTGAAAAGTTCCGGGTCACTATTCTCGATGATCTTCCGGGCCGTCAGCATACCGCAGGCCTTGCCGCCTATCATTCCGGTGCCGATCAGGCGGCCGTGTATTTCAAAATAATCCTCCGGGCGGAAGTTGGCCTTGATCAGCTTTCGCATGCGCTCATCCCTTGAAAGCATGATGTTGCATATTCGCGAGCAGGCCTCCGTAACATCCTCTCCCGACAGATAACGCCTCTTGGTAGTCTTGAAGAATCTCTCCCAACTGTCCAGATTCTGGTCGATGCCGCCAAACAGAGCCTTGTTCAAAACACTGTAGAAACGGCTCACATCCGCACCATCCGACAGCAGCTTGAAGCCACCGCTTTCCGGCTCTAAGACATGCGGCTGGAACATAGTCGGCGAATACCTCTTCCACACCTTCATCGGCCTCACATAAAGCCTTCCCGGCTCAGAATATATGTCCAGGAAGAGCTGCGTCGTGTCCCTGATCGTCGCAATCGCATCAAAGGAATGCCTGCCGCGGATCAGTGGGAAGTACGCCACCGTATCCAATATAAACAGATACGGGCAGGTCAGGTGAAAGAAATCGCCCATCATAAGGTCGGTCGCCCACGCCGCCTCCAGTTCAGAGAGGCAGTCAAATACATAAAATGCATCCTTCCCCTCCCGCTCTATCAGATTGTGTATATCAACCGTAAAGGTCTCAAATCTGTGCGAAAGCTCAACCTTCTCGATCCTCAGCCCCTCCCTCGGAGTGAGTATCGGCTCATGCTCCGCAAATCTAACATATATCAGATTTCTCTTGTCTGCGATCGCCTGCTCTGCAAAACGTTCCGCAACAACCTTGAACTCATCCAGCGAAGGCACCTGCCATACAACATTATCCCCCAGCCTAATATGTTGCAGTGCCTCATCCATCATCGGAATCCCCGAACATATCTCATCAAATGCCGCCATAAATCACACCTCCCAAAAAGCAAAATACATCTCCAACGAATCGTTATATAGTTATGAAAAAGCGCATTTTTTTGTTTCCAAAAACGCAAAAAGACGCCGGTACCTTATGGTATCGACGCCTTTGTCTTCATCCATTTTCAGAATATACTAAATCGTAAGAAAAATCAACAGGTTTCATGAAACCAATAAAGTTAATCTGCTATTAAATACTCTCAGTATTCCGCTTCCCGGTTTTAATAAACTCTATCAATTCTTCTAAGTCATCGAAATCATCATAGTCGCCCATAATACCTTCTCGATGATATACGATGCCCGCCTGCTCATTACGCTCCAGGCAATCAAGCAGTTCTTCCACTCCATATCTTCTGGCAAACTCCGCAAATGCTCTCGGCTTTATCTTCTCCGCATAGAGCCCCTTCCTGCATTCTGCCGGCTCACACTCATAGCACCCATTCACGCCTTTATCAATTCCACATCTGCGAACTTCACACCACTCCGCGTCCTTGCACCATGATAGCTCCATAAAGCCATCTTTCCTACAACCCTTACAAGTCACATTCTCCGAACACAGACAGCAGGCCAGCCCACAACGTGCAATTCCTAGGTCTCGTTTCATAATACCTCCCTAACAGCCACTCTTTACCCTCTAAGCCGTTCTTAACACACATAAATAGCATATTAGTTCGGTTTAGACAGCAAATCTTCATCGAAGATAACTATCTTTCTTTCATCTCATCATACTCTTCAGCTATCTTTTTCCACGCCTTCATCATGTTAGCCTCACCGCCAACATTATTTCGCCCTCTTGCACCACAATGAGCTACGCCATAGACCGTGATACTATTATCAAGAGGAAATGGTGCCTTAAAAGGTTTTCCAGCCTGTAGATTCATTATAAAATCTTTTGCTATCATTCCCGATACCATCTCATATGTAATCTTCCCAAGACAAATAATGATCTTTGGTTTAATCGCAAGAACAAGCTCATCAAAGATTTCTTTATCCTGCCTCATTATTGTTTTTGTCATTCCACCTGTCTCAGACCTAGCCCTATATCCTAAACAGTAATTCGTAAAGAAGAGCCTCAAGCCTGGATCCTTATCCATGATATTGACATTCTCACCAAATGCCTTAAACATTTTTGCCATAGTCACATCAGTCGGACTTTTAGAATCGTAAGTAACATCTTTTCCAGCTTGAATTTGCTCTATCTGTTTCATGACATCAGAATTATTTTTCGGATTCCCCCAGTCTTGACCAACAAGTAATATATCAACGCCCTCTTCATCAATATCCTTAAGCTGATATCCCTGCCAGTATGTCCAGAGATTAATTTGATTGTCTTTAAGCCAGCTTTTACACTCTTGAAAAGGAACTTTTTTTGAGCCTTCTCTTTTGTTTTCCTGAGCTTTTTTTACGACATCTTGATATTTCATAACACCTCAACAATTAAATAAACCTACACGACCTTGAAATACATATCGCCCTTATCACAGACTATTTCAGTCTTGCCATTGTTTAGTTTTTCATAAAATTTCAGTTCATCGCGTTTTGCTTCAATAATTTCAATATTAAAATAAGGAGTAATACTCTCAAGCTGATCAAATGCTTTATCCTGTTTTTCCTTTTTCTTTTTCTTATCGGCCGTATCCGCAATATCAGCCGCTAAGCCCATCAGACCTATCAAAGGAAATCCAACTCTGTTGCCACCATCGCCAATTATTTTTATTGCTTTAATTAATCTATTCTCATCGAACGCTTTTGCCGACTGGATATATTCTTCAAGTTTATTCTTCCATGAATCATAGTCGTCCTTATACTTATCGCATTTTTCTTTTAAATCACCTGTTATACTAGCGATATAGTTACTGTCGTAATTCTTTGAAATAACAGGTTCAATACAAGAAGCCGAACTATATAAATATAAAGAATACCAGTACTCTGATATCAGATAAATTATACTATCTATATTTTTTAATACTTCATCCGCTTTATCTTTAGCTGTGTCTACCTTTTTTAAATCTCCTATTTGCTTTTTATAGAATATTATATTTGCCAAAGAATCCATTTTTATTCTTTGCACACTACATAAAGTTGAAATACGCAGATCATTATTGACAATAATGCTTTGATAATTCAATTGTATGTTTTTAAGGAACTCCTCCTCACTCTCCATTTTACTCTTCTTTTCATCTTCAAGAAATTCTTGAACTTCAGCAAGCCTTTTTTCAATATTACTCAGCTTAGAATTAATCCTCGTCAAATAATACTGTGCCGAAACAAATGACATTGCAGATAGTATTCCACTTATCACCTGCGGACCAGTTGATAATTTTTGTAGCAGAGCTTCTCCCTTAATTCTATTATTAGTTCCGAATTCTACTATATTCGCCCTTAACATACCTGGATTATTAGCTGCTTGCTGAAGGACTCCTAACCCCTTGTCATATACAACCCTATATGTATCAGAATTAAAAGAATTAATAATTAACTCAGGAATCATTCTAATCGCCAAATTGATTCTTTCAGCAATTGAATCTTCTATTTTTACATATTCTTCTTTTACAAAGTCCTTGAGAATATCAAAGCATTCAATTCCCAAATCTTTAAAGATGTCCTTAAAAAAATTGACTTCGTTTCTTCTTTCAAACATAGCATTTTCCTCCTCAAATTCTTTAATTAACGAACAAATCGTTAATCCCTTCACTATTAATCATCGCCCTCATCCGGAGAAACATCAAACTTATTAGGCCCTGCCGATACAATAGCTCCTGAACTCTTAGCCCACTGTAAACCGGCAAGGAGCGCGGCCTCGAGATTCTTACCAAGCCTCTTATATCCAAATACATATCTTGTCCTCCTCTGCTGAATTATCCTCTTGGATGTTTATGTTCGTACACATGATTCTCTGCAGCAATCAGAACATCCGACATTTCCACTTCATCACCCAGTTTATACTTTTTCTCTTCTTTTTCTTCCGTCTTTTCAACTGTCTTGTCATCTATTTTTGTATCATCTTGCGTTTCATCATCCAGTGTTTCCTTCACATACTGATCAAGCCTTTTGGCGTAAGCTTCAACATACTTATTCATCTCAGAATCATCAGACTGTACCTCTACCGGACGCATATCATTATTATCTGTCCAGAGTTCACACTGAAGCATTACAGTCTGTACTGCATCATCCATTCCTTCAGGTGGATACTTATGCTTCTTAAGTAATTTCTTGATCATCATTCGCATCTTGGCTCTTGCTGATTCTCTCTTTTGCCAGTCAATGGTACGATTATTTCTAAGTGCATCTGCAAGTTCTTTCGTAAGTGCTATAAGCTCTTCATTCTCATAGAAATCCTTAATAGCCTGAGGTTTTGTAACTGCATCATAAAATGCAAGCTCTTCTGCTGTGAGACCAAGTTCCTTACCTTCTTCCTGTGACAGCTGAATCTGCTTTGCAAGATTAAGGAGTTCCTGAATAACCTGCTCATTTGTAAGCATACCGTTCAGATAACGGTTCATTGCCTGCTGCATTATCTCACTGAACTTTTCAGACTTAACAACATTAGTTCTCTTGAAGATGATAACCTGCTCAGCTATAAGCTTCTTCAGAAGCTCGACAGCCAGGTTTTTCTCTTTCATCTTAGCTATCTCTTCAAGGAACTTAGGATCAAAGAGTGAAAACTTACCCTTAACATCCGAGAACAGGTTTATTACACCGGTACTCTTTATACTCTGCTGAAGCAGTGCATTTATCCTTTCATTCATTTCATGAAGGGATATCTTATGACCGTCACCGCCGGTATTTGCAAACTTCATAACAAGTACTCTTACTGCTTCAAAGAATGCAGCTTCTATTCTGAGATTTTCTTCTACCATTGAAGAACATAAGCTGAGTGCCTGTCTGAGAAGAATAGACTCTCTCTTAAAGCTTTCCATCTCCTTTTCTTTGAATGGTGAAATAATAAAATTGACTGCACCACTGATAGCCTTAGATCGTTCGAGATCTGTACCTGTCATAAACTTAGAATAATCAAATTCATGGAAAAGATCTCTGCATATTGACAGCTTTTCCAAGAACTTAGGAAATGCTACCTTCTCAACGTCCGTATCGCCGTAGTTCTTCTTATCTCTTGAAGTATAGTCATTCATAGCTTCCTTAAGCGCTGAGGCTATACCTACATAATCTACAACAAGTCCGCCTTCTTTATCTCTAAATACTCTGTTAACTCTGGCGATTGCCTGCATGAGGTTATAACCATGCATAGGCTTATATACATACATTGTAGCCAATGATGGCACATCAAAACCGGTAAGCCACATATCTACTACTATAGCTATCTTAAGAGGGCTATCATTATCTTTGAATATTTTTGCCATTTCATCTCGATGACGTTTATTTCCGATTAATCCTCTCCATTCCTCGGGATCTTTGTTACTCTCAGTCATAACGAGCCCAACCTTTTCAGTCCAACCCGGTCGTAGTTCAAGAATCTTCTTATAGATTTTAATGGCTATAGCTCTTGAATAAGCAACAATCATAGCCTTTCCGGTGAGAAGACGCTCTCTGTTGTTTTCATAATGGTCAAGAATATCCACAACCAGCGAATCTATCGTGCTGTCATTTCCAAGAATAGCTTCCATCTGTCCAAGCTGCTTCTTGCTTCTCTCTACAACGTCAGGATCAGCATTTTCAGCCATAAGGTCATACTCTGCATCAATAAGCTCCATAGTCTTCTTATCGAGCTTAAGCTTAATTACACGGCTCTCGTAATAAACAGGTCTGGTTGCACCATCTTCAACCGCCTGTGTCATATCGTAAATATCTATATAATCGCCAAATACTTCACGGGTACTTCTGTCCTTAAGTGAAATAGGTGTACCTGTAAATCCGATATATGTTGCATTTGGCAGTGTATTTCTAATTATTCTGGCTGTACCGACCTTGATCCTTCCGGTTTCGGTATCAACCTTCTCGCTAAATCCGTACTGACTACGATGGGCCTCGTCCGCGATAACGATCAGGTTCCTTCTCTCCGACAACGCATCATCAGCCTCTTCAAACTTCTGAATGGTTGTGAAGATGATTCCATTTGCCTGCCTATTTTCCAGAAGTTTCTTAAGATGTGCCCTGCTTTCCGCATGAACAGGCTTCTGGCGCAGGAAATCGGAGCATTTCGCGAACTGCCCGAAGAGCTGATCATCCAGATCATTCCTATCAGTGATTACAACTATAGTTGGACTATCAAGAGCTTCCTGCAGCAAATGAGCGTAGAAAACCATAGAAAGCGATTTGCCGGATCCCTGTGTATGCCAGAAAACTCCACCCTTTCCATCAGTCTCGGTTGCACGTTTTGTAGACTCAATAGCCTTTCTCACTGCAAAGTACTGATGATATCCTGCAAGTATCTTATATGATCTGAGTCCTTCATCCGAAAAACATATAAAATTCTTAATGATATCAAGCAATCTTTCCTTAGCAAAAAGCCCCTCGAAGAAAGTATCAAATTGAGCATACTGAGTATTTTCATAGTTTCCATCCTTGGTCTTCCATTCCATGAAACGGTCTTCTCCGGATGTAATCGTTCCAGCCTTGGAAACAAGCTGATCACTCATAACACATATACAGTTGTAAATAAACATTGAAGGAATTTCCTGCATATAATTACGGATCTGGGCATATGCAGCTGAGGCATCAGCCTCTTCTTTGGATGGAGATTTGAGCTCCATAAGAACAACCGGAAGACCATTGATAAAAATCAGAACATCCGGACGTTTTTCGCTATTCTCGATAAAAGTCCATTGATTAGAAATTATAAATGAATTGTTATCAGGATTATTATAATCAATCAGATACACAAGCCCCGAACGCTCTTCACCCTTCACATAGTAATGAACCTCAACTCCATGCTGAATATAGTCCATGAAGACAGCATTCTTCTGAACAAGACTTGCATTTTCAAAATTATTCAACTTGAATATAGCATCCGCTATAGCATCTTCAGGCATATTTTTGTTAATACGTCTTAATGACGCAAAAAGTTCATCAGAATACAACGGATTATGATAGTTACGATCGATATCAGGTCCGTATGCATACTGATAGCCCATATTTCTGAACAACTCTATGATTGAGTTTTCGTAATCCGCCTCATTATAATAATCTGCCATACTTATGCCCCCTTAGTATTCCCAAAAACAAATATAATCTCCCATACAAAACGGCTCAAATTTACTATCTGTTTTTAGATATAATGGATGCCTTGGATTTCCTTTTCTAGTCATGTTCCCAATACAGTACCATTCACGTTCGCTCTGAATAGAATTAAACATCTCTACCAAAGCATTTCCAAGATAATCTCTCGTATCTATTAAATCTCCCCATGCAGCCCAAAATGCGCCAATATTATAGTTATTTATGACGTGATTAATCACCTTTATATTCTGTTTAATCAATGATTTATCGGCATTTAATGGAAGATCTTCGGTATTTGTAGCAATCAACGGATAAATATTAATCATTATCCATCCATAGTATCCATTATTATCGACGATTTTTCTTACATTACGGACAGTTGTATCATCCTTTTCCGGTGTAGCCGTACTTGGATTGACTCCTATCACCATCACGTTATATATACCGGGCTGCCCTAAAACATACCTCTCTTTATCATCACCAATATATATCCATCCTGTTTCTTTACTATTCTGTTTTGAAATACTTGATAGTGTTTTTTTATTGATTAACATATTTCTCCGTTTCAAAAAGTAATTGTTTATCAAAAGTATGGTTATTGTTCATACGATCAATAACCCGCACCAGTAGCGATGCTTCTTAATCGTCAGATCAAGAAGATGCCAATATATTGTAAACGATAATTAAGCCAGCAAAGCTGGCGATGCTTCTTGATCGTCAGATCAAGAAGATACCACCTTATTGTAAACGATAATTTACTTCAGCAAATGGAATCGCTCTATAAAGCTTGGTTCAAGGACTATGTTCCGTTTGGAGGCCAATGCCCACCAGAATGGAAAGTATCCGACATTTATTCCATCGCAGAAATTATTTACGGTGCCCCTTTCGCATCTAAGCTCTTTAATACGGATGGAGATGGATTACCAATAATCCGTATTAGAGACCTTAAGGAACAGGCTTTTGTAACATATACCACTGAGCAACATCCTAAAGGTCATCTGATACAACCAGGAGATATTGTTGTCGGTATGGATGGCGAATTTAGGCCTTACATTTGGGGCAATACGGAAGCTTGGTTGAATCAGCGGGTCTGCATTTTTGATAATAAACGCCCCAAGGGAAAGGCTTTTGTGCTTTTTACTATCAAGCCTTTGCTGTACAAAATCGAGCAGACGCAAGTTGCAACTACAGTAATCCATATCGGCAAGAAGGACTATGATGCATTTGAGTTCCTACTCCCAGACAACGATACGCTTGATCAGTTCGATAGCATTACCGCTCCAATGATTGATCAGATAGTCAATAACCGTCTTGAGAACAAGAGGCTTGCTGAAATGCGAGATGCCTTATTGCCCTGGCTTATGTCCGGTGAGCTGGATGTATCTGAGTTGGATCTTTAGGCCGCTAAATTATCGTTTA
>JAFRNE010000012.1 GCA_017430325.1 Eubacterium sp. | reverse complement strand
CTTCTCGGTTACGGCGACAGACTTGATAGTATTAAATACGAAGGCAGCGTAACAACCTTCGATGACAATACTACTGTAAAGAATAATATTATAAGTTCAGCGGTTATCAAGAATGCATCAGATAAAGATGTGACCAGCTGTTATAATATTACTTATGAACCTGGAATGCTTAAAATAACCAAGAGGCCTATAACAATAACAGCGGACAGTGCTGCAAAGGTATACGATGGAACGGCGCTTACAAAGAATGGCTACAAACTTACGGATGACAACGGAGCAACAACCGGTGAACTCACAACAGGAAATACAATTAATAGCACCGGCGACAGCATCACAAGCGTAACAGTTGAAGGAAGCCGGACAGAAGTAGGAAGCAGCAACAACGTACCGAGTGCAGCGGTGATCAAGAATGCAGCAGAAGTTGATGTTACAACATCATACGAGATTACCTATGCAAATGGAACGCTTGAAGTAACAAATATGACTGTTACAATCACGGCAAACAATGCTACAAAGGTCTATGATGGAACAGCTCTTACAGATAACGGCTATACTAACACTGGTTTGGCAGAGGGCGACAGAATAGAAAGCGTAATGGTAGCCGGAAGTCAAACTGTAGTAGGAAGTAGTGAGAACGTACCAAGTGCAGCAGTGATCAAGAATGCAGCAGGAGTTGATGTCACAGAATCTTACACTATCATTTATGTGAAAGGTACACTGGAAGTAACAAAGAGACCTATAACTATTACAGCAGATAGTGATACAAAGGTTTACGATGGAACAGCTCTTGAAAAGAACAGCTACAAGCTTACGGATGACAATGGAGAAACAACCGGTGAACTCACAACAGGAAATACAATTAATAGCACCGGTGACAGCATCACAAGTGTAACAGTAACCGGAAGCCAGACAGTAGCAGGAAGTAGCGCAAATAAACCAAGTGCAGCGTTGATCAAGAATGCGGCAGATGAAGATGTAACAGCATCGTACGATATCACCTATGCAAATGGAACGCTTGAAGTAACAAAGAGACCTATAACTATTACAGCAGATAGTGATACAAAGGTTTACGATGGAACAGCTCTTGAAAAGGATAGCTACAAGCTTACGGTTGACAATGGAGCAACAACCGGTGAACTCACAACAGGAAATACAATTAAGAGCACCGGTGACAGCATAACAAGTGTAACAGTAACCGGAAGCCGGACAGTAGCAGGAAGCAGCGCTAATAAACCAAGTGCAGCAGTGATCAAGAATGCAGCAGATGAAGATGTAACAGCATCATACAATATCACCTATATTGACGGAACGCTTACAGTAACACAGAAACCTGTAACGATCACCGCAGATAGTGCTGAAAAGACCTATGATGGAACAGCTCTTACTAAGAATACGGCTACATGTAATGAGCTTGCAGGAGATGACACGATAGTAAGCGCAACAACAGAAGGTAGTCAGACAAAAGTAGGATCTTGTACTAACAAACTGAAGGCGGTAGTGATCAATAACAAAGATGGTGCAGATGTTACGGCATCTTACAATATCACTCTTGCAAACGGTACACTCACTGTTACTGTGAAGAGCATTACTCTTACTGCAGCTGATGTAAGCAAGACCTATGACGGAACAGCTCTTACATGCTCAGGTTGTACAAATGATTCATATCTTACAGATGCAGTAAAGGAAGGCTTAAGTAAAACAGACGGAACCGGACTCCTCGGTTACGGCGACAGACTTGATAGTATTAAATACGAAGGCAGCGTAACAACCTTCGATGACAATACTACTGTAAAGAATAATATTATAAGTTCAGCGGTTATCAAGAATGCATCAGATGAAAATGTGACCGGCTGTTATGATATTACATATGAACCTGGTATGCTTACGATCGATAAGAGACCTGTTACGATCACAGCTGAAAGCGGATCCTTCAGATATGATGGCCAGGAGCATGCAGTTCATGATTATGTCAAGACAGGCGATACAAAACCTGATATTGCAGCTACAGATGAGATCGATATTTCTACGATCAAGTGTCAGCTTAAGAAGGATGGCGAAAGCACTTATACAGCAACAGCTGTAAATGCCGGAGCTTATGAGAATAGTCTCATAAAGGACAATATTGTTATCGTTAATAAAGAGACAAAGGCTGACGTAACTTCTTCGTACGATATCACTACAGCAGCAGGTGCATTATATATTAACACCGGAAAGATCATAGTTATTGCAGACAGCGATACTAAGGTATATGACGGAACAGCTCTTACTGTTGATACAGTAAGCAGTAGAGACGCTGAGGTTGAAGGAAGTACCGGACTTACAGATGGTGAGACCATAACAGCAACTGTTACAGGAGCTCAGACAGATGTCGGAGAGGCTAACAGTGAAGTTACTTCTGGAACAGTAAAGATCATGAACGGTGAGACAGATGTAACTGCAAACTACACCATTGTGGGTTATGAAACAGGAAAGCTTACAGTAACTAAGCGTGAGCTTACAATAACTGCAGGTGGAACCGAGCGTGAGTATGATGGAACCGAGCTGAAGGTAACAGATTACACAACGGACAATCTTGTTGAAGGACATAAGGTAAGTGATATCACCTGGGATTATGAGAAGACAGAGCCGGAGGATGGAAGCTTTTCAACCATCGGAACTATCACAAACAAAGTATCAGATGCCAAGATCAATGATGGAACAGGCGTTGATGTAACAGATAATTACGAGATTACATATGTGGATGGTGAGTCTGCAATAATCAAGAATGATGATGTTACATTTAAGACCAATTCTGATGAGAAGACATATGATGGCAAGGCATTGGTTGTTGATGGATACGAAATGGAAGGCAAGCTGGCCGAGGGTGATAAGATCGAAACCTTTGAGATCGGAACCATACCTAAGGATGCAGGCGAGTATGAGAACAAACCATCTAAGATAGTAGTACTCAACGAAAATGGCGATGATGTTACTAATAACTACGATTTCGGATTCGATTATGGAACCGTTAAGATCAATAAGAGAAAGGTAACATTTACAGCTCAGGGAGCTACTAAGGTATACGATGGAACAGAACTTACCAATTCGGATGTTGAGATCTCAGGAGAAGGAATAGTTGAAGGAGAAGATGTAAGCTTCGACGTTACCGGTTCACAGACTTATGTAGGTTCAAGTGAAAATACATTTACATATGATATTTTTGATGCACCGAAGGTACCTGTAACACCAAGTGGACCAAGAGGATTTACTCATTTCGATATTGGTATAAGAAGTGTAAGAAGAGCGATCAGAGGTGTTGATGACGATACCGATACCGCTGAGGCTGAAGATAATTATGATATTACAGTAGTCAAAGAGCTGCTTGTGGTAACTGATGAAGATGTGGTAACTACAAAGAAATCACATGAGGATAAGACTTACAAGCTTGGCGATGAGATAGTATTTGAAATAACAATTACTAACATCTACGACGCTGAAAAGGATATCACGATCATTGAACAGGAAGGTGTTCTCTTTGAAAACGGTACAAATGAATTCCTACTCTCAGGTGTTGAACCTGGAGAGACCATAACAGTTCAGGCAGTACATGTTGTAACAGAAGAGGATATCAAGGACGGCAAGGGTGAATATGGAAATACTGTTGAAGTTAAGTTCGACGGTGTTACAACAGAACACTCAGCATCAGATGATGCAGCAGTTGACGATCCAAAGCTGAGCTGTGATCTTGAGTTCGAGATCATAAGCACACCGGAGGATGGCAGTGATACCTACAATGTCGGCGACACTGTAACATATCAGATCACTCTTACAAATGACGGAAATCAGACCTTCGAGATAACTGATATTACAGATACCTTCACAAGAGAAGATGGTTCGGTTATCAAGCTGAGCGATGAGGCTCTTGAGAAGCTTAGAAGTCTGATCGGCAAGTCACTTAAGCCTGGCGAGTCAATATCTGTAAGCTTTGATTATCAGACGGTTGAGGATGATAAGGATAACAAGCTGATAAATACAATTGATGTTACTGTTAGGTCAGGAAATGATGAGTCCGATGCGGAAGAAACGTTAACAGATTCACTTTCGGCGACTGCAGCAGCGGTTAATGTATCAGCTGTTGAATCTGATACAGATAATGATGATGAGGAAGAAGTTATAACTCCTGATGAAGATGGAGACAGCGATGAAATACCTGCTAAGATTGAAGAACCAACAGATTCTGATGATGGAGCAGTTAAGACATCGGATGATTTTCCACTTACACAATCACTCATAGTAATGCTTGTTTCAGCAGCCGGAATTATCTTTATCGGCAGAAGAAAGAAGAATTACAATGAAAACAACTAAATAATAAAAACTAATAAACAGCCCGGTACCGTTCGATAGGTACCGGGCTGATCTTATGTTTGATCCCAAAATACTAACTGAAGTTAGTAACGAGTGCTGCGATCCTGAGTCCGAAGAGAATGAATACGCCCCACATGATAGGTGAAACATCCTTTGCCTTGCCTGTGAATATCTTAACGATAACCCAAGAGATGATAGCAAACATGATACCATTTGCGATTGAATAGGTAAGTGGCATCATGATGATAGCCATATAAGCTCCGATAGCGTCTGCAACGTCACCCTCAAACTTGATCTTAAGCGCTGAAGTAAACATCAGCATACCTACGTAGATAAGAGCAGGAGCGGTTGCAAAGCTTGGAATTGCAAGGAAGATAGGGCTGAGTACGATAGAGATAAGGAACATAAGTCCTGTAACTGCAGCAGAGAGACCTGTCTTACCGCCGACACCAACGCCTGCGCTTGACTCTACAAAGCTTGTTACGGTAGAAGTACCGAGACAAGCACCTACTGTTGTACCAACTGCATCAGCCATAAATACTCTGCCGACTCTTGGAAGCTTTCCCTCCTCATCAAGAAGTCCGGCCTTATCAGCAACACCTACAACTGTACCAACTGTATCAAAGAGGTCAACGAAGAGGAAGCTGAAGAGGATAGCGATAAACTGAACTATATGATCAGCAACCCAGCCGAAGTTAAACTTGAATGCTGTAT
Source organism: Eubacterium sp. (assembly GCA_017430325.1). Taxonomy (GTDB): domain Bacteria; phylum Bacillota; class Clostridia; order Lachnospirales; family Lachnospiraceae; genus Eubacterium_Q. The sequence continues at coordinate 34,848 of JAFRNE010000012.1, read as the reverse complement.
CTCCTAGACCATCGAAGTTTACAAGACCGTTAGAAAAATCAGGGAATACACTTACGCCATTGTACCAGCCGATCGCTTCTGCACCCATTCCGAGTATCCATGTTGAGAGGATACCGATAAGTACAGCACCTTTGATCTTGTAGTGACTAAGGATTACTATTACAAGTATACCGACAAGTGCAAGTACCATCTCAGGACTCGAGAAATCACCAAGATCAACAAGAGTTGATTCTGAATCCTTCGCAATTCCTGCACCCTGGATTCCGATAAATGCGATGAAAAGACCGATACCACTGGTTATACCGAACTTAAGGTTCTGAGGAATACCATTGATGATCTTCTCGCGGAACTTAAAGAGTGAGATCAGGATGAAGATAAGTCCTTCGCAAAGTACTGCGGTAAGAGCAATCTTAAATGCATCTGCGCCTTCCTTGGCAAGATCACCCATACAGACAGAGAATGCAAAGTATGCATTAAGTCCCATACCTGCGGAAAGAGCGATAGGGTAGTTGGCAAGGAATGCCATGATAAATGTTGCGATAGCCGATGAAATGGCTGTTGCAAGGAATACGCCGTTCTGGTTCATTACAGTACCGAGAATGCTCGGGTTAACTGCAAGGATGTATGCCATAGCAAGGAATGTTGTAAGACCTGCAACGACCTCGGTTTTGACATTTGTGCCGTGTTCCTTGAGCTTGAAAACTTTTTCTAACATGTTTTCACACCTTCCCTTATTTTATTGTTGTTTTCTCATGATGGTTAATAGCCGGCAGGCCGGTTTTAACGGTCAGAGAATCTTTATAAATACATTTTTTAGATTACCACAGATGAGTGTTTTTAACAATAATGACAGCAGGAAAAATACGCCAAAATAGCAGGTTTATTTTTTGCAAATTGGAGTCGAAAAAGGGCAATAAAAAATTCATCAAAAAAAGTTTAAAAAAGATGTTGACAATAAAAACTCATCGTGATAATATACATATCGTTGCGGGTGAGATAAACACCTAAAACTTCATAAGGATGCGGGAATGCTGGAATTGGCAGACAGGCTAGACTAAGGATCTAGTGATGGTAACGTCGTGAGGGTTCAAGTCCCTTTTCCCGCACAACAGACTAAAGGTCATCTGATAAAACGGATGACCTTTTTCTTTTCTCTTTTTGTTGCCTGGGGCAGTGTTATATATTACAATTATCGAGGGATAGTATGATGTAATGTGAGATGCAAATAAGCCGGTGAGCAATGCTGGCTGGGAACTTTTTTATTTGTGTTGTAGTGATTGTTGTAACTGATGAAGAAATAAGTATTATGAGCGGAAAAAACGATAATAATAAAAATAGGAACAGAAACAGAAATAAGTCCGGGAAGGAACTAAATCTATCTGTAGTTGATACGGTGATCCTTCTGTATCTACTCTATATATCCACCTTCTTTCTGATCTATATGCATGATATGTATTTTGATATCACGAAAACGAGAGCGGAGTGTTTCCTGTATGGCTCGGCGGTATTTGTCGGGTTGGCGGTAGTGGCGTATGCCTTCGAGATGACTTTTCATTCGATGCTTGTATTTGACAAGGTTAACAGGAAGGTAAGCAGGAAAGGTATAGCGGATTATTTTGGAGGCTGGAAGGAAGAAGGAACCAGACTTTGGCTGAATCCGAGATTCTGGGCTTTTCTTTTCATCATCAGCCAGGCGGCTGCAGCCTTCGTGAATCTTATTTTTGCATCTAAGGATGACAAGATATATAAGGGACTTAAATCAGCAATAATAGGCGACCGCGGAAGGCATCTGGGACTTATGATGATGCTTGTGGTATTTGTGGTCTTCATGATCATCTCTTATAAGGTAAAGAGCGTCAGTTCGATCTATCCGGTGCTTTTGGTCGTGTCAATATATATGTTCTATATCGCGGTCGTGCAGCATTTTGGAACTGATTTTAAGGGCTGGAGAAAAGAGATCAAGGCTTCGCAGAAGACGATCTTCATGTCCACTATCGGAAATATGAATACCTTCGGTTCGTATCTCTGTATATTCCTGGGTATCAGTATAGCAGCGTTCATATTTACAAATAAGATGTTCTACAGGATTACGTCGGGGGCTGGAATATTTGCGGCGGCGTTCACCGTAATGACGGCCAAAAGTGATAATGTATATCTTGGAACTGCAGTTTCACTTGTGATTCTTTTCTATATTGCTGTGAAGCGTAAGAGGCTTATGGAATGGGCTCTGGCCATACTCCTTATGGCGGGCGGACTTTTCACGATGAGTGTGCTTGATAAGGCGAAGAGCGGCAGCAAAGGGCATCTGAACGGTGTGGCAAGCCTGGTTGGTAATCCGAAGATCATGGGCATATTTCTCGCGGTAGCCGTAGCTCTATTTACAGTGTTACTGCTGCTTAAGCTTCTGAAGAGGGGATTATATGAAGGCTTCCAGAATAAAAAGCTTATGATAGGCGTTACGATTGCCGGAGTTGTCGGAGTGATAGCGGTTGCGATCCTCGGTATAAACAGTAATAATGAGCTGTTCACCTTTAATGACAAGTGGGGCGAGTTCAGAGGATATATCTGGAAGAGGTCAGCACGAGTATTTGGCAACGCAAATCTAAGAAATAAAGTGTTTGGGCACGGTAATGAGACGGTCAGGGATATCATGCTTACTTACTACCGCAAGGAGATGTCTGAGGTTACCCGTAAGGTCTATGATAGCTCACACAATGTGATACTTCAGAGGCTTCTGACTGTGGGGCTTTTTGGATGCATCGCATACCTCGGACTGGTGCTCTCATCCATAAGATATATGATCAGGAATGCGTTTGGAAGTCCGGAGGTAATAGCCTGTGCTTCAGCAGCTGCGGCATACTTTGCAGAGGCTATGGTAGACCCTGAACAGTCTGTCACAACACCACTGTTTTACGTGGTGCTTGCGGTGGGTGTGGGACTGGCAAGATACAGACATGTAAGGGCTAAGAATGATTGACGTTTTGAGCTGTTTTTAGTAAAATAGTAGCATGTAAATATCGGTGAATAAACCGATTTTAAAACCTCGGATATTCTAATGAAAATGCGGAGTGTGCGTATGAAGAAGGAAATGGAAATAGAAGCTTTACCTGACAACTTTGAAGAGGTGGTCATATTCGTGGAGGACCAGCTTATTGGGACTGCATGCCCTAACAAGGTTAAGCTGCAGTTGAAGCTTGCGATAGAGGAAATATTTGTCAATATCGCGCACTATGCGTACGGAGAAGAAACAGGTACAGCGAAGGTCGTTTCTGAGCTTGACAGTGAGCAAGGGGAGCTTAAGGTTAGGTTTATCGATCAGGGCATACCGTTTGATCCGCTGAAGAAGGAGGATCCGAACACCAATCTGACAATCGAAGACAGGCAGGTGGGAGGCCTCGGCATATTCCTTGTGAAGAAGCTGATGGACAAGGTTGAATATGAATATACCGACGGATGCAACATACTTACGATAACTAAGTGTATTTTATAAAAAAGATTTTGGGAGGATACAAAATGTTAAACATCGAGAAGAACAAAGAGGGCAGTAAGTTTGAGATCAAGCTTTCGGGAGCTCTTGATTCGGCAACTTCCGCAGATCTTGATGAGGTTGTAAAGAATGAGCTCGAGGGGGTTGAAGAGCTTACATTCGATATTGCCGACCTTGAATATGTCTCAAGTGCGGGACTCAGGGTATTTCTGTCAGCGCAGAAGACCATGAATAAGCAGGGTAATATGGTGGTTAAGCATGTACCTGCCAGTATCATGGATATCCTTGAAGTTACAGGTTTTATGGAGATACTTACTATCGAGGAATAAACTAAATATTTAAGGGGTGTATGTATGCGGAAATTAGCAAAGAGGGGAAATATGAATCAGAGGATAGATGTTGTCCTTCGTAAGTTCAGATCGCGAATGACATCTTATCCTCCGGGAATGTGTCCGCTGGCTTTATATAGATCTTTACTGCAGATCTCTATGAATCAGTCCTGTGGAAAATGCGTTCCGTGTCGCGACGGTCTCGCAGAGGTGGATCATCTTCTGAAGGATGTTCTGAATGGCGATGCTACTATGGAAACACTTGGTGAGATCGAAGATAAGTGCAGGATGATAGCCCAGACGGCTGACTGCGCTGTTGGCGTTGTGGGTGCCAATCTTATTCTCGAATCACTCTCGGAGTTTGCCGATGAATATAAAAGCCATATAAAGGATAAGCGCTGCGCAGAAAATGTTACGCAGACTATTCCTTGTGTTACACTGTGTCCGGCTCATGTCGATGTTCCGGGCTATATTGCTATGATCAAGGAGCAGGATTACGAGGGGGCTGTAAGGGTTATCAGAAACAGAAATCCTTTCCCGACAGCCTGCGCTATGGTCTGTGAGCATCCTTGTGAGAGGAAGTGCCGCAGATCGATGGTCGACGCACCTATCAATATCAGAGCACTTAAAAAATACGCCGTTGAGCAGGCAGCTGCCGATACGGTTCCGACACCTGCGCCTAATGTTAAGACAGGCAAGAGGATAGCGGTTATCGGAGCGGGACCTTCGGGAATGACCTGCGCATATTACCTCAGCCTTATGGGACATGAGGTTGAGATCTTTGAGGAGCATGAAAAGGGCGGCGGAATGCTCCGTTATGGTATTCCTGAATACCGTCTTCCTAAGGAACAGCTTGACCGTGATATCAAAGCTATCCTTTCTGCAGGTGATATTAAGATCCATTACAATACAAAAGTTGGAAGAGATATAAGCTTTACAGAGCTTCGCGACGGATATGATGCTGTATATATCGGTATCGGCGCGCAGCTTGGCAACCGCATGCCTATGGAGAATGCTGACGCGGGCAATGTTATACCGGCAGCTGATTTCCTTCAGAAGGTTGCGAATGGTGAAGCTCCTGATCTTACGGGCAAGAAGGTCGTTCTAATCGGCGGCGGTAATGTTGCCATGGATGCGGCAAGAACTGCTGTAAGACTTAATGCGGAGTCTGTACATGTATTTACACGTAAGAGAGACGATTATACGGCTCTTGAGGAAGAGATAGAGGGAGCTATGCAGGAGGGCGTCAGATTCAGAACTCTGCTCAGCTTCTTAAATATAGAGGCCGATAAGGAGACGAATGATGTGCGTGCGGTCTGGCTTCAGCCTGAGATCATCGCCGAATACGATCAGTACGGAATGATGACAACAGAGCACTCAAGCAATTATCCTTATCGTTTCAAATGCGATCTTTTGATACTCGGTGTCGGACAGAGAAGCGATACCTCTCATTTTGAGCAGGAGAACGTTCCGGTCAACAGAGGGCGTATACTTGCGGATGAAACATGTATGGTTCAGGGGATGGAAAAGGTATTTTCGGGCGGTGACTGCGTGACCGGTCCTTCTACAGCTATCAACGCTATAGCGGCAGGTCAGGTAGCTGCAGCAAATATTGATGAATACCTGGGCTATCATCATAAGATCGACGACAAACTGGTGATACCGGCTGCATATCCGAATCCTTGCGTGCCTACGGGAAGAGCTGAGGTGGAGGAGAAGGATCCTTTCGCAAGAAAGAACAACTTCGGATTTGTTGAGCTACCGATGACCCATGAAGAGGCTATGCGCGAGGCCGGAAGATGCCTTCGCTGTGACCACTATGGATGTGGAGCTATGGAAGGGGGCAGAGGCGAATGGTAAATATCACGATCAACGGTAAGCTGTATCAGGCCGAGGAAGGCTCGACCATACTGACTATTGCCAGAAATAATAAAATAGATATTCCGACACTCTGCTACATGGAGGGCGTCAGTGATGTTGGAAGCTGCAGACTCTGTATGGTTGAAGTTGAGGGCTTTACGAATCTGCTTCCTGCCTGCAGGACCAAGGCGAAGGACGGAATGGTCATAACGACCGAATCTGAGAAGCTTCTGAAATACAGGAAGGATATGCTGAAGCTCATCCTGTCAAATCATAATCTTGACTGTATGAGCTGTCCTGCAAACGGAACCTGTGAGCTGCAGAGTCTCTGCAATCAATATGATATCAAGCATGCTGATCATAAGGGCACGAGGCATAAGATAGAGCAGAAGATGCCTGTTCTCGATAACAATCCTTATATCAGCTACGATCCTAGCAAATGTATTCACTGCATGCGCTGCATAAGCGTGTGTCATAATATAGCCTGCAACGGTGCGCTTAAGAACAGCCGCTCGGGTGTATTTCATGTTATGGACGCTCCTTTCGGTGAGAACTACAAGGAGACCGGATGTGAGACCTGCGGAAATTGCGCAAGCGTATGTCCGACAGGAGCACTTACTCTTAAGAGAGAGAACAAATACAGAGACTGGGAGGTTAAGAAGGTTCTTACCACCTGCCCTCACTGTGCGACGGGCTGTCAATACTTCCTTGTTGTGAAGGATGATACGGTAGTCAATGTTGAGCCGGCTAACGGTCCTTCAAATCATAACCGTCTCTGCGTCAAGGGACGTTCGGGAAGCTTTGATTTCGTTCATTCAAAGGACAGACTTACAAAGCCTCTCATCAAGGACAGAGCGACCGGAGAATTTAAGGAAGCTACGTGGGAAGAGGCGATAAGCTATACGGCTAAGCGCCTGATGGAGATTAAGGAAAAATACGGCGATGAGTCACTTGCCGGTTTTGCCTGCTCACGTTCGGCGAATGAAGATATTTACATGGTCCAGAAGATGGTAAGGACCTGCTTTGGAAATAATAATACAGACAACTGCGCGAGAGTATGTCATTCGGCGACTGTTGCCGGACTTGCGAAGACACTCGGTTCGGGTGCGATGACGAATCCTATTCATGACATCACTCATGACGTAGACTGCATACTTCTCATCGGCTCGAATCCGGAGGAAGCTCATCCGGTTGTCGGAATGCAGATCAGAAAAGCTGTAAAGAACGGCACTAAGCTTATAGTTGTCGATCCAAGAGAGATAGGGCTTTCGAAGAAAGCTGATATACATCTTAAGATTAGGCCGGGAACAAATGTTGCATTTGCGAACGGTATGATGCATGTGATGATCAAGGAGGACCTGATAGATCATGAGTATATCCGCGACTATTCAGAGGGCTTTGACGAGCTGAAGGCACTCGTGGAGGAATACACTCCTGAGAAGGTTGGAGAGATATGTCATATTGATCCTGACCGCCTTGTTGAGGCTGCACGTATGTATGCGACGGCCAAGAAAGCGCCGATCATCTACTGCCTGGGTGTTACAGAGCATTCGACAGGTACAGAGGGCGTTATGTGTATGTCAGATATGGCAGTCCTCTGCGGTAAGATTGGAAGAAGTGGCTGCGGCGTTAACCCTCTCAGAGGCCAGAACAATGTTCAGGGTGCCTGCGATATGGGAGCGCTTCCGACTGACTTCCCTGGATATCAGAAGGTTACGAATGATGCGGTAAGAGAGAAGTTCGAGAAGGCCTGGGGCGTGAAGCTGAATCCGAATCCGGGACTTAAGGCGACGGATGTATTTCCGGCTGCAATAGACGGACGCATCAAGGGTCTCTATATCTGCGGCGAGGATCCTGTTGTGACGGATCCTGATACACATCATATTGTGAAGGCTCTGGAAAGTCTGGATTTCTTTGTTATCCAGGAGCTCTTCATGACCAAAACTGCACAGTATGCAGACGTTGTGCTTCCGGGCGTAAGCTACGCTGAGAAGGAAGGTACATTTACAAATACAGAGAGACGTGTTCAGAGAATACGCAAGGCCGTAACGCTTCAGGGTGATATGAGGCTCGATACAGATATCATAATCGACCTGATGAATGCTATGGGATATCCACAGCCGCACCTTACAAGTGCTGAGATCATGGACGAGATAGCTTCAGTAACACCGAGTTTTGCGGGCATCTCCCATGCGAGACTTGACGCAGGCGAGAGCCTTCAGTGGCCATGTCTCTCAAAGGAACATCCCGGTACTGCGATAATGCACGTAAACGGACCTGCAAGGGGCAAGGCACTGCTTTATCCGGCTGTTTACAGACCTTCACAGGAGGTGCCGGATGATGATTATCCACTCATCATGATGACTGGACGTATCCTTTATCAATACAATGCGGCGGCAATGACCTCAAGGTCAGCGGGACTTATGGATATAGCCGGTGAGGGCTTTATCGAGGTTAATTTCCGTGATGCGGATGAACTTGGAATAAAGAACGGTGAGAAGGTAAAGGTTATCAGCAGGCGTGGCGAGATAACTGCAGCTGCAAGAGTCGGACGCAAGGTTTCTCAGGGCGAGACCTGGATGCCTTTCCATTTCCCTGATTCACCTGCAAATGTTCTCACAAATGCGGCGCTTGATGATTTTGCGAGAATACCTGAATACAAGGTATGCGCCGTCAGAGTCGAGAAGATAGAAGAATAATTAATAAAATGAAATCGGCGATCGTTTTCCGGAGAGGGGCAGTTTACAGCACAGCTGTGGCTGTGAATCTCCCGGAAAAAGTATCGCCGGTTGATATGTTAGATAAGATGTATCAAAAGATGCTTTTGAAGAGGTCATGGCAACGTGGTTCTATTGCTGTTTTCGTATAATAAAGTCAGTGGTGACGGTGAATGCTTGATAAGTATAACAGAGAAATAAAATATGTCAGAATATCGGTAACGGATAAATGCAATCTCCGCTGTGAGTATTGTATGCCCGGGGATATTGAACATCTTCCCATGAGCGAGATACTCAGCTTTGAGGAAATATGTGAGAGCGTCAGGTGTATGGCTGAGCTTGGAATATCGAGGGTAAAGCTGACCGGCGGAGAACCCCTGATAAGGCGCGATATAGAAGGGCTTGTGAGGGACATCAATAGTGTGCCGGGCATCGAGCAGGTTACGATGACGACAAATGGTGTTTTTCTTCCTGAGAAGCTGGAAGCACTTACTAGGGCAGGGCTGGACGGAATAAATATCAGTATCGATACTCTTGATAGAGAGCAATATAAAAAACTCACCGGTTTTGATATGCTGGATAAGGCTCTGAAGGGGCTTGAAATGGCTGTAGATTCAGGAATTCCTGTGCATGTGAATGCGGTGTCGTATGACAGCAGTATGATTGGCGGGCGCAATGATACAGGCGTGGAAGGCGAAGTATTGTTTAATGGAGAACCATCCGGCGTTATGAATGAACGTGATAATGACTCGCTGGCGGATACATGGGAGTTAATTGAGCTTGCCAGAGATAAAGATATAGCCGTCAGATTTATAGAACTGATGCCTATCGGTTTTGCAAAGGGTTTTCCGGCTGTACCTCATGATATTTTGAAAAAGAGAGTTATGGAAAAATACTCTGGCATGAAGAGATTGGATGACTGCAAAGGAAACGGGCCGGCAGTATATTATAGTATTCCGGGCTTTAAGGGCAGAATCGGGTTTATCAGCGCAATGCATGAAGGCTACTGTGCGGATTGCAACAGGATAAGGCTGACAACAAGAGGCTTTATAAAGAGCTGCCTCAGCTATGATACCGGTGTGGATATCAGAGAAGTACTGAGAATGGATGCACCGAGTGCAGAAAGGTACAAGCTTCTGAAAGAAAGAATATCGGAGGCAATACTACTTAAGCCTAAGTGCCATTCATTTTATGATGAGAAAAACATGACGGAAACTAACGCAATGTCAGCAATCGGAGGATAGTAACATGGAGGAAATTAGAGGAAGGATAAAAGCTGTCTGTATCAGCGAGAAGAGAGGGATAGCCAAGAAACCTACTCTCGAGGCGGAGCTTGTTGAAGGTTATGGCATTGTGGGTGACGCCCATGCCGGAAACTGGCATAGACAGGTTAGTATCCTTACTGCGGAGGTAATAGATGATTTTCGGGCAAAGGGAGCTGAGGTTTCGGACGGCGATTTTGGCGAGAATCTGATCATTGAAGGCTTTAATGTCAGGGAACTGCCTGCTGAGAGCCTGTTTTTTGTTGGGAAAGAAGATGGTGCGGTACTTAGGCTGACTCAAAGAGGTAAGGAGTGCCACAGCCATTGTCATATATATAATTCTGTCGGCGACTGTATCATGCCGAGAGAAGGTGTATTTGCTGAGGTTATTAAAGGTGGAAGGATACGTGTCGGTGATGAGGTGAGAGTCGAGCTGCCGGCGCAGGACAGAGCACTTACGGTGGCCGTGATTGTGCTCAGCGATAAAGGGTCAAAGGGCGAACGTGAGGATAAGAGCGGTCCGGCGGCCTGTGAAATACTTGAAGAAAACGGATACAGGATAATTGAGACGCTGCTGATACCGGATGAGCCGCTTATACTAAAAAAAGAGCTGATCAGGATCTGCGACGGAAGAGAGGCGGATCTTGTTATTACCAGCGGTGGTACAGGCTTCTCCATGAGGGACCATACTCCGGAGGTGACACTTGAGGTTGCAGACAGAAATGCGCCGGGAATCGCAGAATACATGAGGATGAGATCGGCTGAGATAACTGACAGAGCCATGTTGTCAAGAGGGGCTTCGGTTATCCGTGGGCATAGCTTAATCGTGAATCTGCCGGGCAGCCCGAAAGCTGTTAAGGAATGCCTGAGTTTTATCATGAACGGACTGGAGCATGGGATAAAGATTCTTAGAGGCAGTGCGACTGAGTGTGCGAATGATAGAAAAGAATGAATCGAATCATGTTAAACATGAAGTAGTTGAATAAATCATAGGATATGAATATCGTGGCGTGATCTGTGAGGACGTAATAAGCATGAAGCTTGATGTGGATATAAAGAAAAAACTGAATGAATCTGCGCTTGATATACAGATATCTGCTGAGAGTGACAGGATAGGCATACTTGGTGCTTCGGGCAGTGGAAAGAGTATGCTACTAAAGTCGATTGCCGGAATAGAAACGCCGGATAGAGGATGTATTTCTCTGGACGGTGAAGTTCTTTTTGACAGAGAAAAGAAGGTGAATGTGAGTCCGGCGGAGAGAAGCATAGGCTATCTCTTCCAGAACTATGCGTTATTTCCAAATATGACGGTTGAGGGAAATATAGAGGCGGCTCTCCACGCTGCAAAGAGGATGAAGCGGCGCGAGGGAAAAGCTTCGGAGGTCAGTTCGGCGGACTTGATGGAGCTTCTTCAGATTAACGATATTAGAGGACGATACCCGAGAGAAATATCGGGAGGACAGCAGCAGAGAACAGCACTTGCGAGGATACTTGCATCGGATCCAAAGCTTCTTCTGCTGGATGAGCCATTTACGGCACTGGACACCTTTCTCAGAGAACGAACAAGACTCGAGCTTTTGGAACTGTTGAATAAACTTGGCAAGAGCTTTGTTCTCGTAAGTCATGACAGAGATGAAATATATCAGATGTGTGATTATCTGATATTGATAGAAAAGGGAAGAGTGATAGCGCAGGGCAGGACTGACGATGTATTTAAGAATCCGGGAACTGTTGCGGCGGCGAAGCTTACAGGCTGTAAGAATATCAGCCGGATTGAAAGAATATCAGACCATCGGGTGAAGGCACTTGATTGGGGCGGCATAGAGCTGGTGACCGAGAAGAAGGTGGATGAAAGTGACAGCTTTATCGGAATCAGAGCGCATGATTTTAAAATTGGTGAGTCCGGTGAAAACTGTATATCTTGTGGCAAGGTCAGCGTAACAAGGCTTCCGTTTGAGTGGTATATAATGCTTGAGAACGGACTTTGGTGGAAGAAGGAAAGAAGTCTCTATGATACGGAGGAGACTACTGATATTCCTGAGAAGCTATATATTGGGCCTGATAAGATAATCATACTGAGTTAGTAGTGGAATGGTTATATAATATGGTTAATAGAGATCGTAAACATGAAGAAAAAAAGTATTTTAATAGGGCTTATCATGATGATGGTAATTGCTGCTGTGGGATGCGGCAAGAAGAAGGATAAGAAAGAAAAAGAGACAGAGATCATTGTGTATGCAGCGGCATCACTCACAGAGTCACTTGAGGAGATAGCTGAGAATTACGAGAAGGATCATCCTAATGTGAAGATAATATTTAACTTTGATTCATCGGGAACACTTAAAACCCAGATCGAAGAGGGGGCTGACTGCGACCTGTTTATCTCTGCGGCAAAGAAGCAGATGGATGCACTCGATAAATCAGCTGATGCTGAGAAGAATCCGAAGGGAAACGATCTGATCGACTCGGCAACAAGGATCGACCTTCTTGAAAATAAGGTCGTGCTTGCGGTTCCGGACGACAATAAGAAAAATATTAACAGCTTTGATGACCTTGCAGATCATCTTAAGGCGAAGGATATACTATTTGCTATGGGTAATGAGGATGTTCCTGTAGGTCAGTATACTCAGAAGATATTTGCGTATTACGGACTTGATGAGGCTGAGCTTGCTTCGGCTTCGGTTATTTCCTACGGAAGCAACGTAAAAGAGGTTACAGCACAGGTTGGTGAAGGTGCGGTTGACTGCGGAGTTATTTATTCAACAGATGCTTATTCAGCAGGACTTAAGATTGTTGATGAGGCAACTAAGGATATGTGCGGACAGGTTATCTATCCTGCGGCGGTTCTGAAAGGTTCGAAGAATAAGGATGCTGCACAGGAGTTCCTTAACTATCTGAAGAGTGATGACAGCAAGAAGGTATTTGAGAAGATCGGATTTACCTGCATACAGTAATTGCTGGTGTAGGATACGTTATGTAAAGGCTTTGGCCTGTGGATTTAAAATTAGTTGAATAACATATTAACCGGCGTTGTTGGATCCGTTGAATGGCAGAGTTAACTATATGTGAATGAGTATAGGTTTGTAAGAAGAAGGTTGGGTGGAGTATGGATTATTATCCTCTGTGGAATTCCCTCAGGATTGCAGGGATAAGCACATTGATAATCTTAATAATAGGCGTTGCGGCGGCAAATATGGTAACGCACCTTTCAAGGTGGGTTAAGGGCATCATTGACTGTATTTTCACTTTGCCGCTGGTTCTGCCACCGACAGTAATCGGATATCTGCTCCTCAGGATGTTGGGGCCGAAAAGGTTTATCGGAAAAGCCTTTTTGTCGGTATTTGGAATTAAGCTTACGATGAACTGGTGGTCGGCTATATTTGCAACGTCGGTGATCATATTTCCGCTTATGTACAGGACAGCGAGAAGTGCCTTTGAGGCTTTCGATAAGAATCTTGACTGGGCGGGGAAATCGCTCGGACTCAGCAGGTCGTACATCTTTTTCAGAGTTAAGCTGCCTTGCTGTAAGCAGGGAATCATAGCCGGTTGTGTACTGAGCTTTGCGAGGGCGCTTGGAGAATACGGAGCGACCTCGATGATCGCAGGTTATATACCGGGCAGGACGGCAACGATTTCAACGACTGTATATCAGCTGTGGCGCACCGGCAAGGATGATCTGGTCACAAAGTGGGTACTGATAAATATAGCTATTTCTGCATTTGTACTGATCGCGATAAATATGTTTGAGGACAGGAATAAGAGGTCACAGTATAGCCGGGCATAGTTGATGGCAGAAAAACAATAATGAAATATAGCTCGATGATGGAGCAGAAGCAGGAAGACACAATTTAGCTGTATGTATATTCGTTACGGGATTAGTATTTTGTGAATTATAGGCTGGGGATGAATTAATGAAGGTAAATTACGATGAGGCAATAAAGGTGCTTCTGGATAATGTAAATAGAATAGATATCGAAGAGGTCGGGCTTGAGGAAAGCTACGGAAGAGTGATCGCTGAGAAGGTTGTGGCGGAAGAAAATGTTCCGCCATTTAGCAGATCGCCATATGACGGCTATGCATTTCGTGCAGAGGATACTTTTGGTGTTGGGGATATAAGTTTTATATCATCAAATAGTATGGAAAATAGTGATTTAGAGAAGGTTGATTCGGAGAAAGAGTATGGTTCGAGAGCAGATACTAAGGGTGTGAGACTACAGGTTATCGAAAATATTCGCGCGGGGCAGACTCCGACTAAATCGGTGACTCCGGGAACTGCCATAAGACTTATGACAGGGGCACCTATGCCTGATGGAGCAGATGCAATCTGCAAATATGAGGATACTGATTTCACTGATACAGAGGTTGTTATAAAGAAGAGTTATAAGCCGGGGGAGAATGTGATCTATGCCGGCGAGGATATAAAGAAGGGGCAGATTCTGGCTGAAGAAGGAACTGTTATCGATGCGGGACTTGCGGGGACTTTGGCGTCACTTGGGAAGTCGAAGGTGAAGGTGTTTAAGAAGGTCCGTGCAGGGATTATTTCCACCGGAGATGAGGTTGCTGAGGTTGATGAAGAACTGAGAGAAGGACAGATACGTAATTCGAATCGATATACGATCAGCGTGGCTCTGTTGAAATATAATACTAAACCGGTTTACCTCGGACATGTAAATGATGATGAAAATAGTATCGTAGATGCGATAGAAAAGGGTCTGACGGAGTGCGATGTGCTTATTTCCACGGGAGGAGTTTCTGTGGGTGATTATGACCTTGTGATATCAGCAATGGAAAAGGTCGGGTTTAAGGTGCTGGCAGATGGTGTGCGTATCAAGCCGGGAATGGCCTCGGCCTATGGTGTTCGGGATGGTAAGCTGATGCTTGCGCTTTCTGGTAATCCTGCGTCGAGTCTGACGAATCTGCAGTGTATATGTATGCCTGCACTGAGGAAGATGGCCGGTTATAAGGCGGCTGATCATCAGTTGATCGAGATGAAGCTTTCACATGATTTCAAGAATAAGAACGGTAATGTTCGCCTGATCCGAGGAAAGCTTTCGCTTAGAGGTGGAGAGGTATTTGTTGATTTTAATTCTTCTCAGGGGAATGTCGTTATCAGCAGTGCAATTGGGTGTGATGCATACGCGATCATTCCTGCGGAGGCAGGATTATTAACTGCCGGGGAGCTTGTTGCAGGATTCATTGTATGATATTAAGCGGAAATGCACAGTGGATTGGTAAACGTTTTCTAAATACATGATTTTTAATGTTTGATCAATGCTGAAGGTATAGATATTGTTACTTGTTTGGCACTAAAATAATGTAATGTGTGTGGGTGAATAAGATGAAAAGCATAAAAACAGAAGAAGCGGTTGGAATGGCGCTGGCACATGATGTGACTGCCATGTATGATGGCTTCAAGGGGGCGCTGTTTAAACGTGGGCATGTGATAAAAGAAGAGGATATAGAGAAGCTTCTTGATATCGGCAAGAAAACTGTATATGTGGGAGAGCCTGATGAAGGCCTGCTGCACGAGGATGAATGTGCGAGAAGACTTGCTGAAATGACAAGTATTTCCGAGGGGCATTTTACAGGGCCGGCAGAGGGCAAGATTCTTCTTGTTTCGGACATAAAGGGGATGCTCAGAATTGATACTGAGCTGCTGGGAGAGATAAACAGTATAGGTGATATTACTATCGCAACGCTGCCGGATCATTACAGAGTTGAGAAGGATACGGCTGTTGCATCCATGAGGATAGTTCCTCTGTATACTGAAAAAGAGCAGATAGAGCGAGCTGAGGAGCTGTGCAGGGACAGAAAACTGATCCGGATACTTCCGTATAAGGAGAAGAAAGTCGGCGTGATAATCACCGGCTCGGAGGTTTACAGCGGCAGGATAAGTGATAAGTTTGAGCCTGTGATCAGGAAGAAGCTTGAATACTATCCGGCAGAGATCGTTGGGGTTAAAATATGCGATGATGATAAATTAATGATAGTAGAAGCGGCCAAAGAACTTCTTGGTGGCGGCGCGGACTTACTCGTATTTACCGGCGGAATGTCGGTGGATCCGGATGACCTGACTCCGGGAGCTATCAGGGAACTTGGTGCAGATGTTGTGAGTCATGGAGTACCTGCTCAGCCGGGAAATATGACATTGGTTGCGTATCTTGGAGATATTCCAATCCTTGGGGTTCCGGGAGCTGCAATATCGCTTCCGACAACTATGCTGGATGTGATGCTCCCACAGATATTTGCGGGGGAGAGGTTTACGAAGAAGGAATTGATTAGTCTGGGTGATGGCGGTCTGTGCCAGAAATGCAGGCCTTGTCATTATCCGAACTGTACGTTTGGGAGATATTAGATGAAAAGTTTTGCTTTGGGGATAGCCGGCTATTCGGGCGGTGGTAAGACAACTTTAATAGAGAAGCTGATTCCGGTGTTGAAAAGCAGGGGGCTTAAAGTAGCGGTGGTTAAACATGATGTTCATGGTTTTCAAATGGATCATGAAGGCAT
The DNA here is from genome assembly GCA_017430325.1 of Eubacterium sp. Lineage (GTDB taxonomy): Bacteria > Bacillota > Clostridia > Lachnospirales > Lachnospiraceae > Eubacterium_Q. The sequence goes on along the minus strand of JAFRNE010000012.1, from coordinate 18,686 downwards.
GGACACCTATCGCTTCAGTGCTGCGGGTGCGGACAGGGTGATGATCTCGTCTGCTGTGTCGGGATTTGCTGAGATCGATAAAAGTCCGAGAAGCCTTGAGGAGATGCTTCGGGGAATCGATGATATGGATATCGTTATCGTGGAAGGCTACAAGGGCGCGGATATTCTGAAAATGTATGTTATGACTGAGAGGAATGAATACCGCAAGCCGGATGATATGGCTAAGGCTGAGGCTATTATTACTGATGCTCCGAAGAGGTTTGAATCGTCGGGAAAAACTGTATTTGATATTGATGATGTTTATTCGATTGCGGATTTTATTTATAAAAAGGTGGATAATAAAGCGGTGGGTGATATGGAATTCACGCATTTTGATGATGAGGGTAATGCCCGTATGGTGGATGTGGGCATGAAGGATATAACCAGAAGGACGGCTACAGCTGTGGCGACGGTGCAGGTAAATATGGAGACCTTCGGACTGATAAAGAGCGGGGGCGTTAAGAAGGGCGATGTTCTGACGGTTGCACAGATCGCGGGAATAATTGGCGCGAAGAAAACGCCGGATCTGATACCAATGTGTCATCCGGTGATAATTGATTCGGCTGACGTAAGGTGCAGGCTGAATGAAGAGAAGACCTGTGTGGAGATAGAGGCGACGGTTTCATGCAGCGGAAGAACCGGCGTTGAGATGGAGGCTTTGTCGGCCTGCAGTGCAGCGGCTCTGACGGTTATCGATATGTGTAAAAGTGTGCAGCGGGATATTAGGATAGCGGATATACATCTCGTTCATAAGACCGGCGGGATTCATGGAGAGTATCATGCAAAGTGAGTGTGTGTATTGGCAAGGTATGTCATGATAGGTGAGATTCATGGGAAAAAATGTACAGAATAACATACGTAGTGACATCCGACAATTTGCAGTATGTGTCATGGTCGGCGGACAGTCGAAGAGAATGGGCAGACCGAAGGAAAACGTAATCATTGAGGGTGACGGAAGAACCTTCCTCGATAAAATCTGCGATGAAATTGATACGGCATGTTGCGAAATGGTTATTGACGATGTTAGTGAAGATGTGGTAGATTCCACGTCCGAAATGGCACGTGGACCGATAATAAAGAAATATATATCCGTCCGCGCAGGGCAGAAGATAAAGCGCGGCGGTTATATACCGGTTGAGGATATTTTTGATAATATCGGACCGATAGGAGGTATCGCGTCGGTTCTAAGAAAAGCGCAGGAAGACGGTGTTGATGCGGTGTTATTTCTGGCGTGCGATATGATCAGGTATGAAAGTGCAGAAATACAAAGGGTATTTGAGGTGTATAAAGGTGAGGACGTATTGTTTGCGAGAACAGAGAATCGCGGACTCCAGCCGCTTGCCAGTATTTATTCCGTAAAAGTTCTTGAGGCTGTTGAAAAGCAGATCGAAGAGGGCAACTATCGCCTCAGAAAAATAGCAGGCAGTTCTACCAATATCGGTTACTATGATACGGTCAATGAGGAGTTTTATGCGAACGTTAATTCGTTAACGTAAAATTCATCTAATATATACAATAAATATATTTAAAAAAGTTGAAATAAATGCTATAATATCTTAGTTTAGTTTGTTGGACAGATACAAACTATATATTTTCACATCGGAGGAACAAGTAAAAATGGAACTTTACGAAGAACTGGTTGCCCGCGGACTTATCGCGCAGGTGACGAATGAAGAAGAGATCAAAAAGCTTATAAATACAGGAAAAGCAACATTTTATATTGGCTTTGATCCTACGGCTGACAGCCTTCATGTAGGACATTTCATGGCACTCTGCCTGATGAAGAGACTTCAGCAGGGTGGAAATAAGCCAATCGCGCTTGTAGGCGGCGGTACCGGAATGATCGGTGACCCTACAGGACGTACAGATATGAGACTTCTTATGACTAAGGAGACTATCGAGCATAACTGTGAGTGCTTCAAGAAGCAGATGAGCCGTTTCATAGATTTCTCTGACGGCAAGGCTCTTATGGTAAATAATGCTGACTGGCTCATGGACCTCAACTACATTGAGTTCATCCGTGATATCGGTTCGCAGTTCAGCGTAAACAAGATGCTTGCAGCTGAGTGTTACAAGCAGAGACTTGAGAGAGGCCTTAACTTCCTTGAGTTCAACTATATGCTTATGCAGAGCTACGATTTCCTTATGCTCTATGAGAAATACGGCTGTAACCTTGAGTTCGGCGGTGACGATCAGTGGTCAAATATGCTTGGTGGTACAGAACTTATAAGAAAGAAGCTCGGTAAGGACGCACATGCGATGACAATAACACTTCTTCTTAACTCAGAAGGTAAGAAGATGGGTAAGACAGCTAAGGGTGCTGTATGGCTTGATCCTGAGAAGACATCTCCATACGACTTCTATCAGTACTGGAGAAATGTTGATGATAAGGATACAATTAAGTGCCTTAAGATGCTGACATTCCTTCCGATTGAGGAGATCCAGACTATGGAGAGCTGGGAAGGCGCTGAGCTTAACAAGGCTAAGGAGATCCTTGCATTTGAGCTTACAAAGCTTGTTCATGGTGAGGAAGAGGCTAAGAAGGCTGAGAGTGCTGCAAAGGGTATTTTTGGTGCAGGTTCTTCAGAGAATATGCCAACAGCTGCGCTCAGTGATGAGGATTTTACAGATGGTAAGATCGATCTTATCGGAATACTTGTTAAGGCCGGCCTTGTTAAGTCAAGAAGTGAAGGCAGAAGAGCTATTGAGCAGGGTGGCGTAGTTGTTAACGAAGATAAGGTGACAGATGTTTACGCATCATACACCAAAGAGGGTATAGAGAAGGGATTCGTTGTCAGAAGAGGTAAGAAGAGCTTCAAGAAGATCACTCTTTAATATAACTCTTTAAATCTTATCCGGCAGCATATAATACTATTTATTCAGAGGGGTTAATATATGACTGTAATCATTATCATATTCGTTATAGGTATAATTGCGGCATTTGTATATAAGAATAAATTCAGTTCAGCGAATCAGACTCATGCAGTTTATGATGTTAACGAGATTCCTGTTTATGCAAGTACAAGAACTGGCGCGGTAAGAAGAGATATGCCGGCAGACGGTTCATCAACAAGCGGCGCTTCAACGGCTTCATCAACAAGCACAGCATCGGGTTCGCAGGGCTCTTTAACAGGAGCTTCAAACCAGAGCGCTACAAGCAGTTCCGGAAGTTCGGCTTCCGGTGCTTCAACAGCGAGCAGTGCATCGTCTTCAGCAGGTGCTCAGAGTACCTGGGAAGCAGCAAATGTTAAACAGCAGTCTGCACCACCTGTAGGCGGTTCGGCCTTCAATCAGGCACTGTATGAAAAATACGGCTATGTTGTACGTGACGCAGAGCCGAAGCCTGCATCACCTGAACAGCTTGCACAGAACCTTCAGGCTGAGAACTCATCAGAATACTGGAGAGAGGTTGCAAGACGTGAGGCTGCAGCGGCTGCCCGTGCAGAGAATACAAGAAATACAGTTGGTATTCCTGCAACAGAAACAGGTTCACTTATAAGCTATGCTCAGAAGGAATTCAACTTCGATGGCGTAGAAAATGATCTTTTCGGTGATAACAGACCGGATGCATTCAGCAGAGAAGATATGAATCTTACCGGCACTCCGGACGAAGAGGGCTGGTCAGAGGTTGATGCAACGACCAAGACAACGGTCCTTTCATCAAGAGATGATGCTGCACCGGTGTATTTTGCACCTGAAACAGAGGATAATTCAAAGAAGAATCAGTCTCCGAGAGAGAAGCTTAACAGCATCAAAGAGACTATCATGGAAAATGTATTTAAGAAAGGCGAGGCTAAGGATTACGTTGATGTAACCGCAGAAGGCGTTATCAGACGTGATGAGTTCAAGGTGAAGAAGCCAATCTCAATCCTCGCTGTCACAGATGAGTTTGACGATATAAACCTTCTTAAAGAATATGCAAACACAGCAGGCGTAAATATCGACTTCGTTGATAACGGTATAAAGTGTCTTGATAAGGTTAAGATCAGTGAGTTTAACGTGATCATGATCCCGAGATATATGCCGAGAATGGATGGTCTCCAGACTCTTCGCAATCTCGAGAACCTTACAATGAACAGATGCTTCAACGCAAAGATCTATGCGGTTATAAACGAAGATCATGATGAGACTGATGACTTCCTGATCCAGTACGGATTTAACGGGATAATCAGAAAGCCTTTTGGAAAATACACCTTTGAGAAGATGCTTATAGAGAATTCGCAGAAGGCAGACCTTCCTGATGACGAGGATCTTGTAAACGAGATCATGGCTATGGCTCGTCAGGAGGACAAGCTTCAGAAGGGCGGTATATCATTAACTGCCGGAATGAAGAAGTTTGGTGGAAACTTAAAGCTTTACAGAAGAGCGGCGCTTCAATTCTGTAAGGAATATGATGAGAAATCAGATAAGCTTATGGAACTCCTTGAAGCATCTGATGAAAATGGCTACATGAGCATGACAAGAGAAGTAAGAGATGAAGTTACCGGGCTTGGCTGTGGATATCTTGCTGACATGCTTGATGACCACGTAAATATGGCTAAAGAGGATTCTCTTGATATAGCAGCCAATAACTGGCCAAACCTTGTGCAGAAGTGGTTTGCTACCGTTAAGACCTTTAGGCTCTGGCTTGGCTTTGAGGAATATGGTCCGATCAAGGGCATGCCGTTCACTTCAAACGGTATCAAGCTTTCGAATAAGGATCTTAAGGCTATGCTGAACCGTGCTCTTGTCGCTGTAGATGCAGGAAATATTTCATCAGAGGCTAAGGAGATACTTGATTCTGCTTCTGAATATGATATCAATCCTGATATCAGAAATACTATATTTGATATGATACGTAATATCGATTTGAAGAATTTCCAGGCTATCAAGGCTGAGACCAAGAAGCTTATTCAATCGCTTAATTAATCATCCAATTCAATATCATCAGGGTATATCCTTTGGGATTTCTTTCTGATATTCTTTTTACTGCCTGCGGGTTTATCAGGCGAAGCCGGTATAGAGGTTTTAAACTCATGCTGCTCCGCGATATAATCTGCAGGCATGTATTTTAATATATGGTCGAAGAAGTTAAAGTCATATACATTCGACAGGATAGCGATCACCTCCGGTGGCGGCTGAAGTCTGCCGGTCTCATAGTTGCTGTAGGCCTGCCGTGACATATGAAGTACATCTGCGACCTCTTTCTGCGTCAGATGACGGCGCGTTCTTGCTTCCTTAAGTATTTCACCCCAGTAAATAAGATTATCCATTTTTTATACCTCCCACATGTTTTTTACCTTTTTTTTGATGGTGATTTATGATAACATGATTAGGTGGTTAAAATTCATTTTCGGATCGAATTACCTGTTTTACGGATTGAAATGGGTATTTTTGTGTTTTTGTGCAATTCGATCCCGAGGTTTGGAGGAAAATATGAGTCGCGCAGATGAATTGTTTATAAATATGTGCAGAGATATAATCGATAACGGATACAGCACGGAAGGAGAGAAGGTCAGACCGAAATGGGAGGACGGAACTCTCGCTTATACCATCAAGAAGTTCGGTGTTGTCAACAGATACAATCTTCAGGAGGAGTTTCCTGCTATTACGCTTAGAAAGACTTATATTAAGTCGGCAGTTGATGAGATACTCTGGATATGGCAGAAGAAGTCAAATAATATCAAGGATCTGAACAGTACCATCTGGGACGAATGGGCTGATGAGAATGGTTCGATAGGCAAGGCTTACGGCTATCAGCTGGGAGTTAAGCATCAGTATAAGGAAGGCCTGTTTGATCAGGTTGACAGAGTTATCTATGACCTGAAAAACAATCCTTACAGCAGAAGGATCATGACAAATATTTACGTTCATCAGGATCTTCATGAGATGAGGCTTTATCCATGCGCATACAGCATGACCTTCAATGTAACGGGTGACAAGCTGAATGCCGTGCTTAATCAGCGTTCACAGGATGTGCTTGCCGCAAATAACTGGAATGTTGTTCAGTACAGTGCGCTGCTTATGATGATCGCCCAGGTTACAGGCTTTAAGCCGGGCGAGCTTGTTCACGTCATTGCGGATGCTCATATTTACGACAGGCATATACCGATCGTTAAGGAGCTTATTGAGAGACCGACTTTCCCTGCTCCAAAGGTTACACTCAATCCTGATGTTAAGGATTTCTACGACTTTAAGGTAGAAGATTTTACAATAGAAAATTACCAGACAGGACCTCAGGTTAAAAATATTCCTATCGCTGTCTGATCAACTTGTTTTAGGGAGGAAATACACATGAAAGCAATTGCTGCAGTAGATAACAATTGGGCTATCGGATTCCAGGATAATCTCCTGATCAGGATACCGAACGATCAGAAGAATTTCAGAAAGGTGACAACGGGACATACAGTTGTTCTTGGAAGGAAGACTCTTGCAGGCTTCCCGAACGGACTGCCTCTTCCTAACAGAAACAATATCATCCTTTCAAGAAATCCGGATTTTGAAGTGAAGGGCGCTACGGTGGTTCATTCCATCGATGAACTGAAGGAGGTACTTGCTGAGATTGACAGCGATGATATTTACATCATTGGCGGCGGCAAGATCTACGATATTCTTGTGCCTTACTGTGATGAAGCGATCATAACCAAGATCGATTATGAATATCAGGCAGATACGTATTTCCCTAACCTTGACAAGATTGATTCATGGGAGATGGTAGAGGAGAGTGAGGAGGAGACCTGCTTTTCTATAGAGTATACTTTCAGAAAATATATCAACCATTCACCACTGCCTCTTGTTTAGTATTTCGAGGGGGATTTTACTAATCTTTTTATAGTATTAAAATGATAAGAATTGTTTGATTTATAGATAAAATATGCTATAATTAAATGGTTATGAAATAATATTTCAAAAGAGAAAATATCACTCATAGGAGTGATATACGGGAGGTTGCTAAAATGGCGGATTTATTACTCACAACGGGTGATGGATTTGAAGGCTACGAAGTCCAGGAGTATCTTGGATTTGTTGTGGGACAGGCTGTATATCAGTCTAAATTTGTAAAGGGTATCGCTGCTGATGTTTCAGGCGATGACGATCAGGATCTTGACGACCTTAATGATTGCGATGAGGAGGTAAAGAAGAATCTCATCAAGGCTGCTAAAGCTAAGAAGGCAAATGCGATCATCGGCGTCGGCATGAGATACAACAGACTTGCTACCGGTTCGTTTGCAGTTGTTATGACCGGAACAGCAGTTAGGATTGCTAAGAAGGAACAGATCATTCCTGATATTCATAAAGAACTTTTCGTTACAAATTACTATACAAGGCTCGTTCCAAGACCTGTTAAGGTTATCATCGAGGGCAGCAGGGACGAGGTAAACCTTTCAGTATGGTTCTATAATTACAATCTTGATGATATCAATGCTGTAAGAGGTGATATCGAACTTACAAATCTCTATGATGAGAAGCTTGTTATGAAGGGCGTTGATTTCATTATCGATAAGGGAAATATCTCACTTATCAAATCTGATTATGTACCATGTAAATTATCTGTAAATGATATCAAACTCCTCAAGGATGCGAAGGTCATCATCAATAAGTATGTGACTCCGAGGGGTATTTTCGCATGTAATGATAATCCTATAAATGTAACCATGCAGATGAAGAGACTTGAATCACTCAAGGCTAAGCGTGGTATCGATGCCGTTGAGAAATACAGAACAGACGGCATGATCTGGACCTGTAACTGCGGTCACGTGAACGAAGCAGGCAACGAAGAGTGTATCGTTTGCGGACGTAAGCAGGAAGATATGAAAGTAAATATCAACTTCGATTACGAGAAGATGATCGAGGAAATGAAAGAGAAGGAATACGTTAACGAGATCAAGGATGTACTCATGGGTTACATCAAGGATATCGATACCAAGTACAGACTTCAGCTCCTCGAGATCATGGAATCAGGACAGCAGTATGAGAAGACTCGCGGTAACATGAAAGACAGCGTTATCGAAAAGGTAGAAAAGGTATTTGATTTCGAGTGATAACGAAGTATGAGGTGATATAGATGAGTGCAGGATTAAGTATGGCCAGCGTAAATAAGATAAAGGAACTGGCCGAGTCCCGCGACTACAGTGTTGCAGTTGATATTCTCGACGCACAGGATCTTGAAAAATCTCTTAATCCGCAGTTCGTAAGGACCTGTGGAGAAGTTTATGAAAACGTTGGAAGATACGCTGATGCCAGAAAGCAGTATGTCAGAGCGCATATCATGGCTGACGGTAACAGCAAGGTGATCCAGTCACTGATAATCCTTTATCTGAAACGTGGATTCAAGGAACTGGCGCAGAAATATTATGAACAATATATTTTCATAGAGAAGAATTCTCCGCGTAAGCTTCAGGATATGGAATATATCATGAAGAAGGCGAAGAAGGATATTTCCGATGAGATGTATGATATCCTTTATCCACATTATCGTGACAATATGGACGAGGAGTGGAGCTACGAGCTCATTCTTCTGTCGATAGTTCTCGGTAAACTTGACGGGCTTGATATTCTGGTTTCGGATTATCTCGCAACCTTCAAGAACAGCAAGAGGATAGAATTCATCGAAGAGGCCTTTATGGACAAAGAAAAGGCCAGGGAATATTTTGATATCTTCAGTGAAGATGTGGTTATTGATGATGCTCCTGAAGAGGAGGAAGTAAGAAATCTTGAAGCTGAACAGCTCGAGAAGGATTACTTTATAAGGAATCCTAAGGAACCGGAAATACTCCTGATGGTCGATGATCTTCAGGATGAGCTCACGGATAAGCAGAAGAGAAAAGCTCAGAAGAAGAATCGTAAGGAACTTCTGAAGAGCATGCGAAAGAATTCTGAGCAGTCCGGAGAAGGCTCGGAGGACGGCGAGACATCTGAGGAGGCAGAGGCTTCAGAAGGAGCTGAGGCAGTTGAAGCTGATGCTTTGGAGGAAGATGTTCCGGTTGGCGAGAGCATAAAGCATAGCCTGAAAGATTTTATCAAGCGTAAATTCAGACGTGAGAATCCTAAGAAGGATGAAGAGGATTCGGAAGAAACTGATTCTCACGAGAAGACGGATTCAGAAGATAAGAAAGAACCTGAAGATAAAAAAGATTCGGAAGATAAGACCGGTAAGGATGAGGCTGAGAAGAAAACTGAAGCTGAGAATAAGTCTGAGTCTGAAGACAAGAAAGATTCTGAAGTGAAGAATGAGTCTGAAGCTAAAACAGAGGAAAGAACTGAATCAGAAGAGAAAAAGTCTGAGGAAGTAAAGCCGGAAGAAGTTCCGGAAGAAAAGAAGGAAGAGGCTGCCGAGAAGGAAGCTGAATCCGTATCTGATACGTCAGATGATAATGAGATAATTATTGAAGAAGTAAAAGCTGACGAGCCTGAAGCTGCAGAAGCGGCAGAGGGATCAGAAGAGGATGATATGAGGGAATTAAAACCTGACACAAGTATAGATGATCTGATCACATATGATTTTGATGATGGTTTTGCACCTGAGTCAGAAACTATTGCAGAGCTTGATGATTCATCATTTGATTTCTCAAATCCATTCGACAGCATAAGCGCTTATAAGAAGGATGAGGAAGAAAAGAAGAATTCCGAGATGGAGACCTTCGGAAAGACTCTTGATGATCTTAGAATCGAGCTCGAGATAAATAATGTGGATGAATCAACTTCAGATCATGAACCTGAAACGGTGATCGTCGATGAAGAGATCATTGATACTCTTGAGGAAGCTGTAGACACGACTGCTGAAGAGACTGCAGAAGAAACAATCGAAACAGAAGATGAGGTTTTTGAAGAGGCAGTTGAAGACGTCGTAGAAGAGGCGGTAGAAACAGTTGAAGAAACTGTAGAAGACAAGGCTGAGACTGCTTCTGAAGTTTCCGAAGAAACAATCGGATCGTTCGTTGAAGAAAAAACTGTTGAAGAGATAACTGAGACAGCTGCTGATGACTATCCGAAATTCTCATCTTCATTATTCCCTGAGAAGGAAGTAAAAGAAGTGAAGAATGATTTCGACGATGTGGTTAAGTCAGAGAGCAATAAGCTTGAAGAACAACTCAAAAAAGAAGAAGAACTGCAGAGACAGGCAGAAGAACTTCTTAAATCACTTGGAATTAATCTGTGATTGGGACAGGTACAACATAAAGGAGGTAACTTGAGGTGGCAATTGATCAAAGAGAGGCCCTGATACAGGCGATTAGGGAACAGGTAGAAAAGGAAAGGGCAGAGAAAGCGGCTAAGCTTAAAAAAGAGCAGGAAGCCATGATGTTTACCAAGGGTGGAGCAACAAAGAAGACTGAAGACACCGGTAAACAGAAGTTTAAGACTCTTTCCGCAGAAGATCTTGCACGTATCGAAGAGAAGAAACGTAGAAAACGTGCTGAAGCTATGGGTATTACCCTTGAAGAGCTCGACAGAATGAATGCTCCTGCTGAACCTGAACCTGAGAAGGTTGAAGAAACCAAGAAGACAGAAGAGAAAACAGAGGAAGAAAAGGCGGCAGAAGCAGCTAAGGCTAAGATTGCTGAGAAGAAGGCTGAAGAGAAGGGAGGCCTTGGCGGTCTCGGTGGAGGTCTTGGCGGTCTCGGTGGAGGTCTTGGAGGTCTCGGCGGAGGCCTTGGCGGCGGTCTTGGTGATACTCCGAGCGGCCTTGGCGGCCTTGGCGGTGGTACAACCGGCGGCGGTCTGGACATCAATCTTTCTCCTGAAAAGGATGGCGGAAAGAGCACGGTTAAGATCATCGAGGATGATAAGGACCATGCATTTTCAGCAGACGGAACCCGTACTATCAACGGAAACGAATCAGGATGGGTTTCATCTGATAAGGACAGTAAGAAGGGTAAGAGTCGTGATGAACTCGATAGCATCCTTCCGGAAAACAGAACAACACCTACAGGCGATGTAAATACTATGTATGACATCGATGATGAGGATACTCAGTTTGATGATCAGCTTAAGACCGGCAAATACGAAGCTGCTTACGATGGTAAGGACAAGGATGAAGCAGGTTCAGACAGCTTTGTTGATGTTGAGGATGTTAAGTTTGCAGAATCAAAGGCTGATGCAAAGGCTAAGGCTGATGCTAAGAAGAAGTCTAGCTCAGGTATAGAAAGAGCTGAGCAGGAAAGACAGCGTATCGAAGCTGCAAGACAGAAGGCTGCAGCTAAGAGAAAGGCTGAAGAAGAAGCTCGTAAGGCAGAAGAGGCTGCAAGAGAAGAGGCAGAGCGCAAGGAGCGTGAAGCACTTGAAGCAGCAGCTGAGGCTAAGAGAAAAGCAGCTGAAGAAGCTAAGAAGAAGAAAAAGGCAGAGGAAGAGGCTAAGCGTAAGGCTCTTGAGGCTGAGCGTAAGAAGGCTGCAGAGGTTGCAAGACAGAAAGCTGCTGAAAAGGCTATCAAGCGTGCAAGAGAATCTGCTGAGAAGGAGATCGAAGAGGCACGTAAGAAGGCAGAAGAGGCTAGCCGTATCATAGAAGAATCTCGTAAGGCAGAGGAAGAGGTTAAGAAGTCTTCCGATACTGCTAACAAGAAGCTTGAGGATGAGATCAAGGCTCTTGAAGAGAAGAATACAAAGATTGCAGCAGAAGCAGCTGATCTTGCTAAGGCAGCTACTGAAGCTAAGGCTAAGGCAGAGGCAGAAGCTAAGAAGAAAGCTGAAGAAGAGGCTAAGGCGGCTGAGGATGCTAAGAAGGCAGAGGCTGAAAAGGCTGAAGCAGCTAAGAAGGCAGCAGAAGAAGCTAAGGCTAAGTTTGATGCAGAGCTTAAGGCTATCGATGATGAAGAAGCTAAGGCGGTTGCAGATGCTGAGAAGCTTGCAAAGGATGCTGCTGATAAGGTAGCTCTTGATGAGAAGAATCTTGCTGCTCTTGTAGCATCTACAAAGTCTAAGACTGATGAAGCTAAGAAGTCTATCGATGAGAACAACAAGAAGATCGATGAGGCTAACAAGAAGAAGGAAGCAGCTAAGAAGCTTATCGAGGATGCTAATAAGCAGATTGCAGATGCTAACAAGCAGATCGCAGATGCTGATAATGAGATCAAGGCGGCAAACACAGCTATAGCTGATGCAAAGGCTGCTGATGATAAGGCAAACAAGGAGATCGAAGCAGCTAAGAAGCAGATCGAGGACGCTAAGAAGAAGCTTGAAGCTGATGCTAAGAAGCGTACCGAAGATGCGGCTAAGAGAAAGACTGCAGTTGATGCAAAGAAGAAGGCTGTATTTGATAAGAGAGCTAAGGCTGAGGCTGAAGAGAAGTCTAAGGAAGAGGCTGCAGCTAAGGTTAGATTAGATGAGGATGCTAAGAAGAAGGCAGCAGATGCTGCTAAGCTTAAATTCTCTACAGATGCAATCAAGAAGGCTGAGGATTCTGCAGCAGCTAAGGCAGCAGAGGCGGCTAAGGTTAAGGCTGAACTTGATGCTAAAAAGAAAGCTTACGAAGATGCCAAGAAGAAGGCAGAGGAAGATGCTAAGGCTAAGTCTGCAGAGCTGAAGAAGAAGGCGGCAGAAGCAGCTAAGGTACTTGAAGAGGCTAAGGCAGCAGAAGCTGATGCTAAGAAGAGAGCTGATGAAGCTGAGAACTCTGTAACAGATATGACAAGGACAATAAGCCCAAGTGGACTTCCACTTGCAGCATATTACCTTGAGAAATACACAGCTACTGAGATCGGTCCACAGATCATCGAAGTATTTAATGATGTTGCAGATAACCCTTCAGACAGAAATATCGTTATCCTTGGTAGACAGGGATTTGGTTCAACAGGTGTCGCTGAAGACTTCGCGCGAAGCTTCTATGATATGGGCATCGTAAACTCCGACAGGATCGGTAAGATCGCAGCTAAGGCTCTTAACAAGCTTGATCAGGCAAAGATCGAGGATGCTATGAAGAAGCTCCAGGGCGGATGTATGCTGATCGACAATGCAGGTCTTGTTGGTATCGACAGACTTAAGCAGATCATCAAGCTTTCAAAGGGCGGCGAGGACGACGTTGTTGTTATCCTTACAGGTGAGATTGATTCACTGACAAGAATATTCAAGGAAGCTGAAGATATCGAGGATGAGTTCACAAACCTTGTACAGCTCAACATGATCGATAACGATGATATGATCGGTATTGGTAAGGGCTACTGTGTACAGCGTGGATATAGAATCGCTGAAGACCTTGAAGGCAAGCTCAGCAATATGCTCCTTGCTATGGAGTGCGGCAATATCGATCGTCTTATGAAGGCTGTTGACGACGCTATCAAGAGATGTGATGAAAGAGAGAAGGCTGACGGAACACCTGATAAGAGACTTCTTATTTCAGAAGATTTTGTATAAAACTTTATATTCAATTAAGTTGAAAAAGTTGAGGCCGGCACGTATAATAAACGTGCCGGCTTTTTTGTCGGAAAGACATTTTATTATAGAGGATAAAGAATGTACAGAATAGATTTGGGAATAGATCTCGGAACCTCAAACGTAAGGATATTTGCAAGAGATAAGGGCGTGGTAATAGACCAGCCGGCATATATGGCTTATGAGGAGAAGACGAAGAATATCATAGCGGTGGGAGCAAAAGCCAAACGTATGCTGGGCAAAACTCCGGAGGGGATATGTGTTACAAGACCGATACAGCATGGTGTTATTTCCGATTATATGCTTGCGGAGAGAATGATCAAAGCGCTTGTTAAGAATGCTCTTACCAAGAGAAAATTCTGGGGAAGGCCGACCATCTGTGTATGTATTCCGGGAGGAGTTACAGAGGTTGAGAGAAGAGCGGTTGAAGATGCTGCTGTAAGGACCGGTGCAAAACAGGTATTTGTGCTTGAGTCATCAATAGCTGCGGCTATCGGCGCCGATATGGATATAATGGAAACCTACGGCCACATGATAGTTGATATCGGTGGTGGTACAACGGATATTGCTATCATTTCTTCCGGAGGACTTTCAGAAAATGTATCGCTTAAATGCGGCGGCGACGACTTTACTGAAGCACTCATCAAATACGTCAGAAGAAAATACAATGTCGAACTTGGCGAGATTTCAGCAGAGGAAGCAAAGGAAGCTGTAGGCTCAGTCATGAAGAGAAAAAATGACGTATACACCGAGGTGAAGGGAAAGAACCTTCTCAGTGGGCTTCCTGTAGGTATCAAGCTTCATGCAAATGAAACAGTGGAAGCCTTTGAAGAAGTAACTTCGCAGATAATTCAGGGGATAAACAGTGTGCTTGAGGCTGCACCTCCTGAACTTGTGAACGATGTGGCAAGAGAAGGAATCATGCTTACAGGCGGCGGAAGTAAGATCGCCGGTATGCAGAAACTCATAGCAACAAAATCTCAGATCAAGGTTGTGGCAAGTGAAGAAGCGGACAGTCTGGTAGCTCTCGGAACAGGCCTTGCAGGCAAATACATCATGGTTCAGGAAGAGATAAAGAAGAGCCAGATGGAAGAAGAGTAAATATTCACAAAAATTACATACAAAACGCTGTATTTGCAGTAAAAAGTATTATTGCGAATATGTTACATTTATGTTATGATTGTAAAAGCTTTTCGGCGCGTAGTGGGTGAAGTGTGCCCATACGTACGATGAAGGATAAAAAAACATAAACTTTTAATGGAGGATCAATCTATGGCAAAGAAAGTAGTTATAGCTAGTGCATGTCGTACAGCTATCGGAACAATGGGTGGTACACTAAGTACAACACCTGCGGCAACACTTGGATCAATCGTTATTAAAGAGGCACTGTCAAGAGCAGGAATTGCTCCTACAGATGTTGATCATGTATATATGGGATGCGTTATCCAGGCTGGTCTTGGACAGAACGTAGCTCGTCAGGCAGCTCTTAAGGCAGGACTTCCTGTAGAAGTACCTGCAGTTACAATGAACGTAGTTTGTGGTTCTGGTCTTCACTGCGTAAATGCAGCAGCATCTATGATCCAGAACGGCGATGCTGATGTAGTTATCGCAGGTGGTATGGAGAACATGTCTATGGCTCCTTACGCTATCCCACAGGGACGTTTCGGTTACAGAATGACATGGCCAAGCCAGAGCAAGGGTGCCCTTGTTGATACAATGGTTAACGATGCTCTTTGGGATGCATTCAATGACTATCACATGATCCAGACTGCTGATAATGTAGCAAAGCAGTGGGGTCTTACAAGAGAAGAGCTTGATGAGTTTGCAGTAGCTTCACAGAACAAGGCAGTTGCAGCTCAGGAAGCTGGCGCTTTCGATAAGGAGATCGTTCCTGTAGAAGTTAAGCAGAAGAAGGCAGTTATCACATTTGCCAAGGATGAGGGTCCTCGTCCTGGAACAACACTTGAAGGCCTTGCAAAGCTTCGTCCGCTTAACCCAGACGGAGTTGTTACAGCTGGTAACGCTTCAGGTATCAATGATGGTGCAGCAGCAATCGTTCTTATGAGCGAGGAGAAGGCTGCAGAGCTTGGTGTTAAGCCTATGGCTACATTCATCGCCGGAGCACTTGGCGGTGTTGATCCTTCAATCATGGGTGTTGGTCCTGTAGCAGCTACAAAGAAGGTATTTGCTAAGACAGGTCTTACAATTGATGATTTCGATGTATACGAAGCTAACGAAGCTTTCGCTGCTCAGTCAGTAGCAGTTGGTAAGGATCTTAACTTTGATCTTGCTAAGCTTAATCCAAACGGTGGTGCTATCGCACTCGGACATCCGGTTGGAGCATCAGGAGCTCGTATCCTTGTTACACTTCTTCACGAGATGGAAGCTCGTAACCTTAAGAGAGGTCTTGCTACACTTTGCATCGGCGGTGGTATGGGCTGCGCAACTGTAGTTGAGAGAGACTAATCTATTACGTAAAAATACTTTATTTGTCTGCTGATCGGGCGGATGAATTGACGAGTTTCATTTCAGGAGGAAAAGATAATGGAATTTATCACATACGAGCAGGAAGGATTTGTTGGTGTTATCACAATCAACAGACCAAAGGCTCTTAACGCACTTAACAGCCAGGTACTTGATGAGCTTTCAGAAGTATTTGACAGTGTTGATCTTGAGACAACAAGAGCGCTTGTACTTACAGGTGCAGGAGATAAGTCATTTGTTGCAGGCGCAGATATCGGAGAGATGTCTACACTTACAAAGGCAGAGGGCGAGGCATTCGGTAAGAAGGGTAACGATGTATTCCTTAAGATCGAGAACTTCCCAATCCCTGTAATCGCTGCAATCAACGGTTTTGCACTTGGCGGCGGCTGCGAGATCTCTATGAGCTGCGATATCAGACTTTGCTCTGACAATGCAGTATTCGGACAGCCTGAAGTTGGCCTCGGAATCACACCTGGTTTCGGTGGTACACAGAGACTTGCAAGAACAGTTGGTATCGGTATGGCTAAGCAGCTTATCTATACTGCAAGAAATATCAAGGCTGACGAAGCTCTTCGTATCGGTCTCGTAAATGCAGTTTACTCAGCAGTAACTGACGAGGCAGGAAATGTTACAGCAACTGCTCAGGAGAACCTTCTTGCACAGGCTAAGAAGATGGCTTCTACAATCGCTGCTAACGCACCTATCGCAGTTCGTAACTGCAAGAAGGCAATCAACGATGGTATTTCACTCAGCATCGACAAGGCTGTTGAAGTTGAGGAGAAGCTTTTCGGAGACTGCTTCGAGTCTTATGACCAGAAGGAAGGTATGGCAAACTTCTTACGTAAGAAGGATGACCCGGCTAAGGTTAAGGTTGTTGCATTTAAGAATGCATAATTAAACATGTAATCATTTGTCCAATGGGACGGCGTAACGTGTCGTCCCATTGGTTAGGAAAAAATATTTTTTAGGAGGATAAAAAAATGGTAGTAGGTGTAATTGGTGCCGGAACAATGGGTTCAGGTATTGCACAGGCTTTCGCTATGACAGACGGTTATGAAGTACGTCTTGTTGACATCAAGCAGGAGTTTGCTGATGGCGGAAAGGCTAAGATCGAGAAGAACATCAAGTTCCTTGTTGGCAAGGAAAAGATCACCGCAGAGAAGGGTGAGGAGATCCTTGGAAAGATCAAGACAGGACTTAAGGATATCTGTACAGATTGTGATCTCGTTATCGAGGTTGCTCCAGAAAACATGAACATCAAGAAGACAACTTTCAAGGAGCTTCAGGAGATCGTTCCTGCAAATTGCAAGTTCGCTTCAAATACATCATCTCTTTCAATCACAGAGATCGGTGCAGGTCTTGACAGAGAGATCATCGGTATGCACTTCTTCAACCCGGCTGACAGAATGAAGCTCGTTGAAGTTATCGCAGGCGAGAATACATCTGATGCATACGTTGAAGAGATCAAGAAGATCGCTACAGAGATCGGTAAGACACCTGTTCAGGTTAACGAAGCTCCTGGTTTCGTTGTAAATAGAATTCTTATCCCAATGATCAATGAGGCAGTTGGTATCTACGCTGAAGGCATTGCTACAGTAGAAGATATCGATACAGCTATGATGCTTGGTGCTTCACACCCAATGGGACCTCTTGCACTTGGTGATCTTGTAGGTCTTGATATCGTTCTTGCCATCATGGAAGTTCTGGCGAGCGAGACAGGCGATTCTAAGTATCGTCCTCATCCGCTTCTTCGTAAGATGGTTCGTGCAGGTAAGCTCGGACGTAAGACAGGTAAGGGCTTCTACGATTATTCTAAATAGTTAAATATGAACAACTATAACAATAAGCATAGACAGACGAAAATGCCTGCTATGCTTATTGGTATGTGTTCTATATATAATAATCAATATAAATTATATGGAGGATATATTCATGGATTTTACACTCAGTAAACAGCATGAAATGGCAAGAACTCTTTTCAGTGAGTTCGCTGAGAAAGAAGTTAAGCCTCTCGCTCAGGAAGTTGACGAAACAGAGAAATTTCCTAAAGAGACAGTAGAGAAGATGGCTAAAGCCGGATTCCTCGGAATTCCTGTTCCGAAGGAGCTTGGTGGTCAGGGATGTGATGTTCTTACATATGCTATGTGCGTAGAAGAGCTTTCAAAGGTTTGTGGTACAACAGGCGTTATCGTATCAGCTCATACATCACTTTGCGTTGATCCAATCGTTACATTCGGTACACCGGAGCAGAAGGCTAAATACGTTCCTGATCTTGCTTCAGGAAAGAAGCTTGGTGCATTCGGTCTTACAGAGCCAGGTGCAGGTACAGATGCTCAGGGTCAGCAGACTAAGGCAGTACTTGATGGCGAAGAGTGGGTACTTAATGGTTCTAAGTGCTTCATTACAAATGGTAAGGAAGCTGACGTATATATCGTTATCGCAGTTACAGGTATGGTTGAGAAGCGCGGTAAGATGATGAAGGAAATCTCAGCATTCATCGTTGAGAAGGGAACACCTGGATTCACCTTTGGTACAAAGGAGAAGAAGATGGGTATCCGTGGTTCATCTACATACGAGCTTATTTTCCAGGATTGCCGTATTCCTAAGGATGCACTCCTTGGACAGAAGGGTAAGGGCTTCAACATTGCCATGCATACTCTTGACGGTGGACGTATCGGTATCGCTGCTCAGGCTCTTGGTCTTGCTGAGGGTGCTCTTGAGAGAACAATCGCTTATGTTCAGGAGAGAAAGCAGTTCGGACGTTCTATCGGTGCATTCCAGAATACACAGTTCCAGCTTGCTGATATGGCTACTAAGGT
>JAFRNE010000011.1 GCA_017430325.1 Eubacterium sp. | reverse complement strand
TTTTCGCTTGTCCGAAAAGTAAATGGGGTGGGCGAAAAGCGGCACCGTCCGCTTGAATGTACTTACAAATATCAACTTATCAAGGTTCATCTGAGCCTATTTTTTAGACTCGGTTTTTTCATACGTCACTTGACACTATCCATTAATACTGTCATCCGGCCCGGCCACCCCTAACCGAACCGGCAAGTAACAAACCTTTTCCCTTATCTCCAAAAATATTATTTTAAACGGAACAGCTGATAGCAGCTGCTGTCGTAATTATCGTAAATATAACCATTCTCATCATGTGCAGGATCCCTGAAGCCATAAACTATTCCATCATAGCCTGCCGGAACATAATAGATTATCTCGCAGTCATATACCGCATAATCATTGTAATCTGTCCAGTTGCTGGTGATCCATCTGTAGACGTATCTTTCTTTGTCCTTATATTTGATCGTAAACCTGTCATATTCACTTTCATAATTATCATAGAACTCGACCTTAGTATCTTCATAAAGCTTAACATTATAATAATCGTAGCTGCATGGCATGATAGTAAGTCCGATAGTATAAAGTCTCGTATCATCAAAGAAGGCATGATATCTTACCCTCAGCTCTTCATAGTTTGAGAAGTCCAGACCATTCTCCTTACCGAAAGCCATTACCTCTTCAGAAACTCCGGTCCTTGTAAATGCATCAACACTGACCTTTCCTTTTATCTCTACCTTATAACCATCGGTACTCCTTCCGATGATATCCATATTTCCTCCCAGCGGAAGATCAGTTCTGATACCGTATTTTTCAAAATCAGGTTTACTGCTGTCCACCGGCGGTGCCTGGGTTGTTGATTCAGTTGTCGCCTCGGTGGTCCCCTGAGTTGCAGCCTGTGTCGTCGCCTGAGTTGTGGCTTCTGTGGTGATCGTAGATCCAACCTGAGTTGTTGACTGCGTTGTGGCTGCCGTGGTTGCTTCTGTTGTAACCTCGTCGGTTGCTTCCGTAAATGTATAAGCAAGAGTTCCTGTTGTTGACGAGGTATTCGGCGCTGCTGTCGTTTGTTCAGTCGTTGCCTCAGTCCGCTCGGTTACGGCTGTTGACTGCTCAGTCGTATAATAGGCTGCAACCTCTGTATTATCAGGATTTACCCTTTCTGTATCATCCGCCGTTGAAGACGAAGCCACCTCTGTACCACCATCGTTCTTCTTGTCTTTTTTCTTCACCAGAAAGCCCGGTGCCACGAATAAAAGTATGACTGTTGTAAGTATTGCCACAGAGCTCACAATAAGAGCGATTATCAGCCCGGTATGACTCTTTTTATTCGGATTAAAGCCCCCGTATACCGGCGTTCCACACTTGTCACAGAAGGTATCTGTGTCCTGCAGATAATTACCACAGTTTCTGCATATATTTGCCATAACCTATCACCTCAATTCTGATCCTTTTTTTCTTTCAGCAGATGCTTTCCCCTCTATTGAAATAGTCTGTCAAATCGACTCTGTCCGCCAAAATATACACACTTTTATTATAGCATACCACTTCCCTTACCGCCACCTTAAATCCTTTAAACCCGTATATTAATTAAGCACAAAAAAACCGCAGTCTGTACAACTACGGTTCCTGTAATCATCTTAACATTATTTTCTTCTCCAGGTGGAAGGTGTAAAAAGTATGAGCATCGGGAATATTTCCAGACGTCCCGTGATCATATCAAATATAAATACCCACTTCGACGGTGCGCTGAAGTCCGCATAGCCTCCGTAAGGACCGACAGTTCCGAGTCCCGGTCCGATATTATTTATCGTCGCTGCTACCGAAGTAAAGCTTGAAGTGAAATCAAAGCCGTCCACACATACGGCAATGAAAGATGCTCCGAAGATCAGAAAATACGCCGCTATAAAAGCACTGGCAGTTCTGAGAGTTGTATCATCAAGGGCCTTCTTATCTATCGTGACTCTCTTAACACTTCTCGGATGGATCAGATAAGATACTTCATTCTTAACCTGTTTGAAGTATATCATCACTCTCGAAACCTTCATACCACCGCCGGTACTGCCCGCGCAGGCACCTATGAACATGAGCATGACAAGTATCGCCTGCGGCAGAGTTCCCCATAGGTTAAAGTCCGCCGTCGCATAACCTGTGGTAGTCATGATGGAAGCGGCCTGGAAGCTGGCCTGACTGAGGCTCTTACCAAAGCTTCCGACAGAATTGATTATGCTTAATGTGATTATCGTAACTGCTGCTGCATAGATTCCAAGATACCACTTGACCTCCTCGGCCTTAAGAGCATCCTTGAACTTCCTGCAGACCAGAAGGAAATACACCTTGAAATTGACACCGAAGAGCATCATAAATACGGTAATGACCGTCTGGCAGAATACATTATAATCTGCTATACCGCTGGCCTTTGTTGAGAAACCTCCGGTACCTGCCGTACCAAAGCTCAGACAGAAGGCATCGAAGATCGACATCTTTCCGCAGATAAGTATTATCACCTCTGCAGCTGTCATTGCAAAATATATAGCATAAAGATAGAACGCTGTTGTCCTTACTCTCGGAACCAGCTTATCAACCGATGGTCCCGGGCTTTCTGCCTTCATAAGGTACATACTGTCTGCACCCGATGGTGTTATTGCAAGGATAAATACAAGCACACCCATACCGCCCAGCCAGTGAGTAAAGCTCCTCCAGAAGAGCATACAGTGTGACAATGCTTCTACGTTCTTAAGTATACTTGCACCGGTGGTTGTAAAGCCTGATGCTGTCTCAAATACAGCATCCGTGTAATCCGGTATTTCTCCGGACAGAAAAAAAGGAAATGCACCCACAAGACTGAGTACGATCCATCCAAGAGCAACGATGATCATACCCTCCTTGGCATGCATTTTTCTATCCTTCGGTTTTTTCAGTCTGAGCAGGGTTCCTATCAGAAGACAGGCTGCCGCAACCACCAGAAAATACAGCGCATTTTTCTCATGATAGATATTTCCCACCAGCTCCGGGATCATCATGAATCCCGCAGTAAACTGAAGCTGAAGTCCTATTACATAAATTATAACAGAATAATTCATACTACAAATCCTAACCAGCGATCATTTCGTCTATGTCGTTGAGTCCTTTCCTGGTAGTAACTACTATTACACTGTCTCCGACCTCGATGGAATCATTACCACCTGGAATAATTACGTATCTTCCTCTTGAAATACAGCATATAAGAGTATTTGGAATGATCCTCAGATCCTTCAGCTTAATACCCGCTACCTTTGAACCGGCACCAACATTGAACTCAAGTCCTTCTACTCTTCCATCCATCATATGATAAAGCGTCTCAACATCACTGCCGAGGGAATTCTGCATCGATCTGACATATCTTGTGATGTATTCAGCTGTGATCTTCTTTGTTGAAATTATCTTGCCGACAGGCATCTCTGCGACCATATCCTCATAAGAATTCCTGTGAACTCTGGTCATCATCTTGGCCTCTGTCTCTTTTCTGACGAAGAGGGCCAGCAGGATATTTGCCTCGTCACTGTCCATAAGAGCACAGACTGCATCCATATCCTCAATAGACTCCTCAAGAAGAAGAGATTTGTCGGTTGCATCACCATTTATTATCATAGCCTTCGGAAGAAGCTCCGAAAGCTCTCTGCTTCGTTCTTCATTTTTCTCGATAAGCTTTACATTAAGTCCGGCCTTGATAAGGCTGTCTGCAAGATAATAGCTTATCGTTCCGCCACCGGCTATAAGTACATCCCTGATCCTCTTGGCCTTGATGCCGATCTTGTTGAGGAATGCATTTACAGAAGAAAGAGGAAGCGTAACTGATATCTTATCGCCTGACATGAGGACAAAATTACCGTCAGGGATAACTATCTCCTTACCTCTCTCAACAACGCAGATAAGGGCACTTTCCTTGACCTTCGAATAATAATCGCGAAGCTTCAGTCCATCCAGGACCGAACCCTCAGGAATAACGAGACTGATAAGATTTACACGTCCCTTCGCAAAGGTATCAACCTCAAGAGCGGATGGCACCTGTATCAGACGCTGCATCTCATGAGCCGCTGCACTCTCCGGATTAACTGACATAGAAAGACCAAGCTCCTCCTTCAGGAAGCTGATCTCGTCAGAATACTGAGGGCTTCTGACTCTCGCTATGGTCTGGCAGTGTCCTGTCTTACGTCCGATAAGGCAGGCAAGCATATTTTTCTCATCCTGGTCTGTCGCTGTAATAAGAAGATCTGTCTCCTCAATACCTGCCTCAAGCTGTGACCTGAAGCTGGTGCAGTCTCCAACATATCCGATAACGTCACAGGCAGCTGAAACGCTCTGCACGGCGCCCGGATTTGTATCCATAACAGTTATCTGATGTCCTTCATTACTAAGCTGTTCAGCAAGAGTATGTCCAACTCTTCCGCAGCCCGCAATAATAATATTCATTATCTCATCCTCTGTGAAATCAATATTATAGCCGGATCATTCAATCCGGATATCATAGTATTTTAGTCTTTTTTACTATTTTAGTCAATATAGCTGATTTTTGTCATGTTGTATGTAATAGCAACCCACTCGCTTTTATTCGTACTCCGCCGGTTTATGACTCGTCACCTATTATCCTATCGTATATGAGTTTACGATTCCCCGCGTATCTTCTTCATGACAAGCTCATAGTTATCCTTCTCATGTGGAAATGTACAGTTCGTGCAGACCTTGATCCTCCTGCCGTTCTTCTCCTTGTAGGTCGGATTCCCCGGACAGTTTTCAAGGTGATACATCGGACAATAGCAGAACAGGCAGTTAATATGCACGTCCTTTCCTTCGGCCGCCTCAGCTCTCTTATGGCATGGATAATAAGGACACGCCCTGTTCTCAAAATACCTTTCCGACGGAGCATATTCCGCCGTATCAGCTTCTGTATTTATTATATTTGTTTCTGAATGATCATCCATATTCTCACTCCGAAATATCATTTTTATTTAGCAGTATGATGGACATCTGCTATTTCAACTCACTCATGACAAGGGTCCTCGCCTCTGCGATAGAAATACCCTTCTCATCGGCTATACGCTTCAGATCTTCGAATTCAATCTTGCATCTTTCGACGCCGTAACCGCTGACGTATTTAACATTAACCTCGCCAAATGAGGTGCTGACCTTCTTTATCTCCCTATCCAGGATATATCTCTCACAGATCTTCTGCCTGATACCTATGGTCGAAGTCAGCCTGAATATCTCTTCAGCCATCTTCTCCTTTTCGGCAGTTTTACAGATGACTGTGAGCAGCACTCCCGGCCTGCCCTTCTTCATATCAGCATCAATCGAAAATACATCCAGCGCTCCGCATCTCATCAGCTCGTCCTTTGCATAGCCAAGCTCTTCGCCGGTCATATCATCTATATTACATTCCAGACTGCAGACTGTTCCTGCAGTGCTTCCAACTTCACCAAGCATAACGCGGACACAGTTTGCGACCTTGAAATCCTTATTTCCCATTCCGTAACCGATCTTATTGATAGTCATAACAGGCATATTTCCGAATTCATCGGCAAAGGTTTTGATAAGAGCCGCACCGGTCGGTGTGCAAAGCTCACCCTCAATCCTTCCGCCGTAAACAGGCACACCCTTAAGTATGTGCGCTGTTGCAGGCGCCGGTACCGGAAGTATTCCATGCATACAATGCACCTTACCCGAACCTACATGAACAGGAGTTGCAACAACCCTGTCCGGTCTGATCATATCCATCAGCAGACAAACCGACGTAATATCAGCGACTGCATCCATGGTTCCGACCTCATGGAAATGGATCTCCTCAACCGTCTTTCCATGAACAGTGCTCTCCGCCTCAGCGATCAGCTTATAAACCTTGAGAACCTGTTCTTTAACATTCTCCGGAATATCAAACTGTCCCACCATATCCCTGATATCCTGCATTGAGGTGTGATGATGGTGGTGATGGTGGTCATGCTCATCGTGGTGATGATGGTCATGCTCGTGATGGTCGTGGGAATGCTCCTCCTCACCATCTACAGTAAAGCGAAAATGCGTACCTGTTATACCACACTTAACACTTTCCTCAACAGCAAGCTCGACCTTCTTCTCTGCAAATATATTCTCTATTTTTTCTGTAAAGCTTTTCTTACTATCCTCATCTAAAAGCTCATAAAGTGCTGCCGAGAGCATATCTCCTGCAGCACCCATTCCAAGATCAAAATATAAAACCTTCATGATCCTTAACTCCTTCAAAATACCTTATAACTTTTTGTGCATCTCTCATGCACCACCCGACATTATCATTCATAGTCTTTGATCACTTCATGTGATTGATCATACTTGCCTGATAAGCCGCCCCGAAACCATTATCAATATTTACGACCGAAACACCGCTGGCACAGCTGTTAAGCATTGAAAGAAGTGCTGACAGCCCTTCAAAGGATGCACCATAACCAACGCTTGTCGGCACTGCAATGACCGGACACGAAGCAAGTCCTCCGACAACACTTGCCAGAGCTCCCTCCATTCCAGCGATCGCAATTATAACTCTTGCACTCATTATCTCATCCAGATGGTCCAGCAGCCTGTGCAGTCCCGCAACTCCGGCATCATATATCCTGACCACACTGTTTCCGAGGAATTCAGCCGTTCTTGCAGCCTCCTCAGCTACCGGAATATCACTGGTTCCTGCAGTAATAACTGCAATATAGCCTTCACAGTCTACAGGTATATTTCCACCGACGATCACAAGTCTCGCATCACTGAAATAACTGTATTTAATATCAGCTTCCGCAATCCTCTCACCGGTTTTAACCGATCCATCTGCCTCATCCGCTCCGGTCTTCCGAAGTTTTAAAAGCTTCTCCACCTCAGCAGCCTTCTCCTCATCTACTCTTGTAACAAGGATATGCTCCTGGCCATTTTCTAGCATTGCTAAAATAATACTCACTATCTGCTCCGCAGTTTTTCCGGCGCCATAGATTATCTCATGCGCGCCCTGACGCAGGCTTCTGTGCGTATCCAGCTTTGCAAAGCCCATATCAACGAAGGGTGCTCTCTTCAGATAAAGAAGCACCTCTTCCTCGCTGATATTTCCAGCTTTATATTCTAAAAGTATCTCTTTTATATCTTTCATTTATACCTCAGGATTCATACTCCCTGTTCTGTAACCGATCAGATCAATAGTAATATATTTGAAGCCCAGCTCACGGAACTTCTCTGTGATGACTCTGCGGCTTACCTCTCTGACCGTAAATTCGATGTCTGCCGGAAGGACCTCGATCCTGGCCAGCTCATTATTATGAACTCTTACTCTGTACTGCTTAAGTCCGAGAGACCTCAGGACCTCTTCAGCCTTTTCAATCTTACCAAGCAGTTCTGATGTGATCTCCTCACCGTAAGGAACCCTTGTTGCAAGACATGAGAAGGAATTCTTATCAAAGGTCGGCACATTAAGCATCTTCGAATAATCTCTGATATCAGCTTTTGTGAAGCCGTAAGCAAGCAGTGGACTCAGTATTCCCAGCTCCTGAACAGCTCTCATGCCCGGTCTGTAATCCTGCATATCATCTTTATTTGTTCCTTCTATGACCGTATCGATACCTTCAGCTGCCGCAATCTCCTTGATCTTTCCAAATATATGTTTCTTGCAGTAATAGCATCTCTCATCGACATTTGAAACATACTCCGGCACGCTCAGTTCATCAGACTCAAATATTATATGTCTGATGCTATTCTCTTTGCAGTAATCCTCTGCTTCCTTGATCTCAACCCCCGGCACTCCCGGCGACTTTGCTGTAATAGCAAGACATTTGTCTCCCAGAAGATCATGGCATATCTTAAGCAGGAAGGTTGAATCAACTCCTGCCGAAAATGCAACCGCAATACTGTCAAATCTGTTCAGGTAATTTCTAAGTCCCTCGTACTTCTCCATTTTTGTTCACCCCCGGTATATAATTACTTCGTTTCATAAACATCCTTAAAATGTTTTGTCTCCAGCACCTCATAAGCAGCCGTTTTGTCAATGATATTTTTCAGCAGCATATCGAGCTCTGTTCCTTCCCTGTAATCAGCAGGTGCAAAATATCTTATCCTGTTATCCCGAAGCATCTTGTAAACCCTGTCCTTTTTCATCGTATCAGGATTGTATACTCCTATGGAATGACCGCCATTTATATTTACAAGCTTCATGCACGGGATATCCGTATCGCTGTCGCCTATATATACCATATTTCTGAAAGGCACCCTCATGTTCTCCGGTGCAAAATACTCATTCACTCCATCATCATTTATATCCAGCACGCCCTTCTCTATCCTGAAGAGATACTGGGTCTTGTTGGTATAATTGATGACCTGTGCCGGCCACACCGCAACACCTCTGTCATCATAGAAGAAGGAGCTTGCATATATCTTCTTAAATACGCCCTTCTTCGCGATACCGGTACCCTCTATCATCTCCTTAAGTCCTGAGGATATGATATAGTGTTCAACCGTGATACCCTTCTCTTTACCATATTTGTTGAGCCTGTTAAACCACTCCTCAACGCCCGGAAAAAGTGTAACCTTGCTGCCGTATTCCTGCAGCTTCTCCCTGTTAAATACAAGTCTGCCTCTTGCCTCGTCCATCATGACATACATATAGGCAAGATTACCGTCCATCTCGTTCTTCTCGGCCAATATATTTGTCTTCTTCCAGAACTCACCCACATCATAGCCGACCGATTGTATATACCCCTGCGCCTGCATATCTGTTGGCGAAAGAGTTTTATCAAAGTCATAGCATATCGCCAGGACCGTATCTTTTCTTCCACTAAACTCGGACATATTTCACCCCCTGTCTCAAGCTGTATTCCGCACTGCCTGTCTCCGGACAGAAATCATATTCCGCACTGCCTGTCTCCCGGCAGCTTCATAACTCACACTGTCTCCCGGCAGCTTCAAAACTCATCATTGTCTCCCGGCAGTTCCTTCATACCTCATAGCTTCTTCAATAAAGTGATATACGAACTCCGGATTTGAAGGATAATAAATATGCGGGAAACCCATCCACGAAACCGGTCCGACCTTTATCTCGTCCCAGGCATTTCCTGAAACCGGCTTCTCAACGATGCAGGAAATGCCATTATCCGTACTGTCAAAATAATGGAATTCATGCCCCTTGATCCTCTCTGAATCTCCCAGAAAGCGTTTTTCCTTCTCCTCAATATTTACATATCCGAAACGTACAAGCCGTCCCATATTTTTACATCTTCCATGGGTGATGCCGCACATCTTATATTCTGCACCATTATCATCCTCGATAACGTCATTCATATACATAAAGCCGCCGCACTCCGCAATGACCGGCATACCATTCTTCACAACCGAACGTATGCTGTTGATCATATTCAGATTCCTTGAAAGCTCAGGCAGATACAGTTCCGGATAACCACCATAAAATATCAGTCCGGAAAGCCCCTCCGGCAATATATCCTGATGGATCGGTGAGAACGGTATCAGCTCCGCACCTGTTGCACGAAGCATTCTCAGATTGTCCTCGTAGAAGAAGCTGAAGGCCTCATCACTTGCAACACCGATCTTTACGGTACTGTCTCCTGTTATATTTTTCACCTGGAATTTATAAGCCGGGAGCGATTCCGCCATATCGGATATACGGATAAGCTCTCCGAGATCGATAGTCTTCTCCATTATCCTTACAAGACCGTCAAAGCACTCCGAAAGTCCCTCTATCTCATCCGGACTCTTAAGTCCCAGATGTCTGCTGTCGAACTTAAGCTCCTTCGAAACAGGAAGATAGCCCACTGGACTTATACCAAGCTCACTCCTTACGAGAGGCTCGATAATATTATATACTTTTTCATTCATCTTATTGAAGATAACGCCCTTGATCAGATGCTCTCTGTCATAACGCAGAAAGCCGGAAATGAGTGGAATGACGGACCTGCTCATACCATGAGCGTCCACCACTAAGATCACGGGTATACGAAGTTTATCGGCCAGATCATATGAGGAGCCTTCCTCCTTGATCCCGCCAAGTCCGTCGTAGAGTCCCATGACTCCCTCTACAACGGAAATATCATGATTATAATTCTCCTCAGGCTGCTGATACAGCGCCCTGGTCATATCCTTACCGGTAAAAAATGTATCCAGATTCCTCGACGGTATACCGAGAACTCTTCTGTGAAACATTGGATCGATGTAATCCGGACCGCACTTAAAAGAACGCGGTCTGTACCCCTTCTTTTTCAGCAGGTTGATAATACCGCAGGTGATAAGTGTCTTTCCGCTGCCCGAGCCGGGAGCAGCTATCATAAATGCCGGTTCTCTCATATTCATTCTCCCCCTGTCAGGTCAAATGCCGCAACCATTATGTCATTTTCCTTCTTCATCATATGCTGGCCGCCGAGCTTAGTCAGTCTTGAGATACTGACTTCGACTATATCCGGTTTCGAAATATACTCTTCATCCAGAAGCTTCATGATCTGATCCTTCGTTTCAAGAGTGATCGCAGTTAGGCATATTCTGATATTTTTATTATATTTCCTTAACAGGTCTATTATATCACGAAGACGCCCTTCTGTTCCACCTATAAAAACGCAGTCAGGCGGATTTTTTTTCATTACTTCATCAAGTACGTCTCCTGCATCTCCGACAACCGGATAGATATTCCGAAGTCCGAACTTATCCATATTTCTTCTCAGAAGATTTATCCTCTCAGCCTTCTTTTCTATAGCAAATACTTTTATCTCCGGCGAGATCCTTGCCACATCGATGGTCACTCCGCCGGTGCCGCTGCCGATATCGTAAAATGTACAGCCCTTAAACAATCTGAGCTTGCTGAGCACTATCTCTCTTATCTCTTCCTTGGTGATCGGAACGCCATCCTCTCTCAAATATTCCCCTGTAGGTATTCCGTAGGAAAGCTGTTTTCTATTCGGTGCATAATTTCTGATAAATGCAGTATAAAGTCCTTCCTCTATATCCGAAAGCTCTTCACCTGCCCCGACTCTCAGAAGCTTCTCATCATCGTAAGAAAGCCTGTAGCCGAGGAACAGCTCTGCATCTTTGAAATCCTTCAGGTTTTTTATCAGTCTTCTTACATCCTCTGCTCCGGAAAGCAGCACAAAGGTCTTGTCATTATATCTTACCGCATCACGCACCAAAGGAAGGGTCTCCTCAAAGTCCCTTCCATGTAAACTCAGTATCTCTGCATCCTGCCACGAAACCTTAAGTCGTGCAGCAAGATAAGAAACCGACGATATTCCCGGCATGATATCTATACCCACCTGAAGCTCCGGATGCTCTTTTCTCACAGCTCCTGCCCATTTCCAAAGGGCAAGGTATGCTTTTTCTGCGCCGCTGTAGAAGCCCGAATCACCCGAATAGATAAATACCGCAGCTAACTCCGGCTTATCACCGCTTTCTATCAGCCTGTCCAGTGCCTCTATCATATCATTAACCCGATATGTATCGACAACTGTCTGCGTATTTGCATCCGACATCGGACCACTCAGTCTCGCCGCTCCAAATACCATATCAGCCGTATCAATTCTTTCTTTGACCTCTCTAGTCAGACAGCCGGGATTACCCATCCCGGCTCCGACTAAGGTTATGCTTATCTTTTTAACCATCACGTATTCCTGTTATTTTAATGTGTATTTGATAATGATATCACCTGTATCAGTTGTAAGCTTGCAGGCTCCGCCTGTAAGGCTTTCAGGAACCTTTACATCACCTGTATCTGTTTTGGCTATGATAATCTTCTCGCTGAGAAGTGTTCCTTCAATATCACCTGTATCTGTTCTGACAACTATTGTTTCTGCATCGCAATCCTTAAACTCAACATCTCCGGTATCTGTATCGGCATTAAGCTCGCCTGCTGCGATCACATCTGTAAATACAATATCACCTGTATCAACTCTGACCTTTATATTATTGCATCTTACAGTATCCATATCAACATCACCTGTATCTGTATCAATAACTACATCATCACAGCTGAGGTTATATATTGTTGTATCGCCTGTATCTGACGTGAATTTGATCTTTCCGTTTACAGGGATCGAATAGATTCCCAGATCACCTGTATCACTTGATACTGTAACTGACTCATACACATCTTCCGGAAGATATACGGTAATCTTACGATCCGCACAATAGAGATTAATGTTTGATATGTAATCATACCATTTTCTTTTGTCTTTCTCCTTGATCTTAAGCACACCGTCACTTACGGAAATATCTATCTTAATGTTTTTTGATTCTGAATAATCAATCCTGCAGCTGCCATCTGTTGATTTCTTTATGATCACATCACTGATATTGCTTTCAATATTTATTATATCTATATCTGCATCTGTTGTATAACTCTTTTTATCAATCTTTTCTCTTGTAAGCTTCTTGAAATCAAATCCTGCCATAGCGAAACCGGCAAAGAAAGTGATCAGTCCCAAAGCTATTAAAAAAAGTGCCGAATATTTTAATGTTTTACTCTTTTCCATTATGCTGTCCTCCCTCTGAACAGTTTTCCGATAAATCCGAACATGCTCTTAATAACACTAACACTTAATTTTGATATTGCTTTGATCGCAGGGAACAGAAGAAGTCCGATACCCGCAAGCACGAATCCTGCGCCAAGAGTTGCAAGTCCGACTGCTATCCTTCCTGACATGATGCTTACAATAAAGCATATTACCGAGCCAACGCCTGCTGCTATGAAGCCAACGGCAACTCCTATTGCAGCCGCAAGAAGTCCGAATGTAAGTCCGCATGCGCCTAAGAAAAGTCCGAATACCGTTGCAGCCGCTGCAATGATGAATGGGAAGCAGATGATTATAAGAATTATCTTAGCTGCTGAACTTCCACCCTTCTTTTCAGGAGCTCTTCTGTAATCATCATATGATTCATAATTTCCTGACTGATTTCTTCTTCTGTTATCACCCGTTGAAGAGCTTTCCTTAGTATCACCTTTATAATAAGCTGTTGTCACCAGCGGTTTATCATTCTTTTCATCTTTCGGGATCAGGTCCTCGTTTTCAACCAGAAGCTTAAGTGCTATATCTCCGGCATCTCCTACTGAAGCAACTGCATCCTCCTCTGACATTCCGTCATTTATAAGATCATCTATCTTGTCACTGTATTCAGTAACGAATCGATCTCTTTCTTCCTCAGGAAACGCCTTAAGCCTTTTACTAAGCGCTTCAAGGAATTCACTCTTATTCATCTTCCTTTTCCTCCTTCACATTTATCCTTTATGTTAAAGATTTTTTGTCTCTCTTTCGTTCGACAAGTTGATAATAACAGGGAAAAATTAAAATATCATTAAAACGAGATAATATTTGAATTAAAAATTAATAATACCGTTTTTAATCTTAATCATGAGTTTTTCCTGCCTGTAAGATAGTAAACTGCCAGCGCAGTTCTATGTGAAAGATTCTCTTTAGAGAGTATTCCGGTTATATAATTCTTAACCGTTCCTTCGGATATGAACAGCCTGTCCGCTATCTCTTTATTGGATAGTCCTTCAGCTACTGCCTTAATGACTTCGAGTTCTCTTTCCGAATAAGCTGAGCTGTCAAAGCCGCCTACTGCAGAGGATCCGGATACATCAGAAGCTGAACCCGCAAGGTTCTCGAGGATATTTTCCTCCATAACTCCTGTTCCGTTATATACAGACTTGATCATCTGCTTAAGATGCTCCGGCGTATGATTCTTGATAAGATATCCCTTTGCGCCATTCTTAAGCGCCTGCCTTACAAGCTGGTCATCATCGAAGGTCGTAAGTATCAGGACCTTTCCAAGATCCTTTTCAACTATATATTTCGTCGCTTCTATTCCGTCCATCTCCGGCATCTGTATGTCCATGACAAATACATCCGGCCTCATCTTCTCGGCTATCTCAATAGCCTCTCTGCCGTTGGCCGCTGTTCCGATCACCGAAAAATCAGGATCCACATCCAGTATTATCTTCATTCCGTCTCTGACGAAATCACTGTCATCTGCGATTATCACTTTTATCTTATCCATACTTTGTCACCTCATTAACCATCCCACTCGATCCTGCTCACCCTAAAGGGCTGCTTCTTTATCCGTTTTCCACATTATCACAGGGCATTATCATATTGATCTTAAAACCGTCATGAGTTTCAAAGGAAAGTGTTCCTCCCGCAGCTCTTATCCTGCGCCTCATACCGGAGATACCCATACCGTCCTTTATCTCCTTACAGCCCACTCCGTCATCGGATATGCTGCATCTTATGAGCTTATTCATAACAAATAACCTTATATCTATATGACTGCATTTTGCGTATTTCATGGAATTTGAAACCGCCTCGAAGGCATTGTCGAGTATTATCTCCCACTGCCTGTCACTTATGACAGTAAGGTCACCCTCCTTCTCAAAGCTTGTCTCAACTCCTTTACTGTTGCAGTCCTCACAAAGCTTATATATCTGAAGAAGAGCCATCTGATTTCTGTCCGGCCTCTTCTTTCTGAGTATTCCTCTTATCTCATCCATACCGCCTCGAAGCTGGTCAATTACTCCCTGCGTCATCCCTTTCGCCCTCTCGGGATCCGCCTCAATCAGCAGCTTTATCGCCTCAAGCTGATAGATGGAACCGTTGATATTATGGCCCAGCTTATCATGGAGTGTCTGGGAAAGCTGTGAACGTTCCTCCAGGATCTGATTCTCGGTGATAAGAGCATTCTTCTTCAGCTCGTTCTCAACCTCACGGTCGCGCTCCTGCATATTTCTCTTAAGCTTCTGTTCCTGCTTCGTGTCCTGCATCAGCTGCTCCTGATAATAAACGATGATCTTTTCATGCTGGATATAAACCATCGCGATGAACAGTATCATGATCATCATCAGAAATACATCCCCCGGCCAGATCACCGGCAGTACTATCGGCAGCATATACCATTTCCAGTCCACTTTGAGAATAGCCAGTATTTCATATATGAAAAATACTATGGTCAGAATAAAACCTCTCCCATACATTACAGAAAGCACGATACCCACTCCCAGAGCCGCCAGCGTAAATATCCATTTTTTCTTATTTGACACCAGCTCTCCGATACTGAAAAGTCCAATTGCAAACGCAACAAGGAGGAGCATCACGAATGATACTCCTTCCTCACTATTGATCTTCAATATGCCATAAGCACTGAACAATATTAATATGATTATTCGAACCGCATCAAAATAATTTTCACGCTTCATTCTTCTTCAGTTTAAGTCCTACTCCCCCAAGACTGATTATGATAAGTAAGTATGCTGCTGTTATACATAATACCATAAAATACCCCTTGTTGTCGCCTGTAAATATCAGGTCTGTTGAATCCATGAACCATCTCTGCGGCATCATATAAGAAAGCATTTTCGTACCATTTTTCATCTCTCCCAGAGGGAAATAAAGTCCTGAAAGAAGCGATGACATTGCCCAGATTGTGAAAGCTGCATAGTTGGCACTCATTGCATTTCCGATGACCACTCCCAGAAGGAGGCTGAGTGAGCTGAAGATAAAGCCCATCAGAAATACCATTAATATAAAGTTCATGATACCCATACTGAATTCCGTCCCGGCAATAACTGAATAGATTAAAAGTACCGTAGTAAGCATAACCGATGTGATGATCGATGTTATGAACTTAGCTGCAAAATAAACTATACTCTTTGTTCCTGTAAGGTCTATCCTGAGCAGTACTTTATCCTTCTGCTCTTCGATCACAGAATGCGCAACAAATATACCACTGAATATAAAGCCCATGGAAAGGATTGCAAAGGCATATCCTATACGGGTTTTCTCCCTGGTCTGCTCAGCCGTAAGACTTACTTCATTCTTGCCGGCAAGGGATACAACCTCCTTCTCAGGAAGAAGCGCATCCTTCTCAGCAAGAGCTGCCGCTGTGTCATCCGCAGATAAACCCTCCGCCGATGTATCAAGAATATCTGAAACAACATTCTTTATCTCTCTGTCAAGGATATTATATCTGTCATCCTCTGAAGTGATATATATTTTAAATGCTTCACTAACCTTTCCTTCTGTGATCAGCCTGTCGAAGTCCGGGCTGAGATATATGAAGGCTCCTGCCTTATCATTTTTTGTATCCTTGTCCACCCTCTTATCTGCCTCTGCAAGAGTCATATCATTCGTGTGCTGTCTGCAGATAGAGAACATACCGCTCTTTGTAAGCTTATTTAACATATATTCCGAAAGTGCTGTACCGGATGCATCATATACCTTTACGCAGAAGGTATCTTCAACCCTTACGTATGCAGCCTTGACTGTATCATCTTCGATCTCGATAATCTTATTATTATCATGCTCAAGATACATAGAGAGGGAATCCATATTCAGCGAATAAATAAGAACTGACAGAGCCGGTGCTATAAGCAGGAAGAACCAGAAGCCTTTATTTCTGAATAAAAGCTTTAAAGTTGTGCGTATTATAATACTCATGCTGTACCTCTCCTTCTGATGTGTCCGGCCAGAACCGAAACCAGTGAACAAACTATTGTGATGGATATAAGATATATTACTGCACTTCCTATGTAGTCGCTCTTTCCCTCGCAGGAAAGCTCTACAAGCGATCTGTTAACATGATAGATCGGCGAAAGCTCCTTTAAGAACTGTGGATGATTTGCATACATATAGGTCTCAAAGCTTCCTCCGAAGAAGCCGGAAAACCATACAAGCATCCATACAATAACGATCGTTACCACCATATTATTTGTTATGTAATACCACATAAGCCCAAGAGCAGTTGCCGCGAATGCTGTAAGAACGAGTATCATTGCTGTAAGGGCTATATTTCCGAAGCGGACTCCCATCATTGTTATTGTAAGAGTTGTTGTAATAGCAAGGCACACTGTAACCACCAATGCGGTTGGGATAAGTTTTGCAAGATAAAGCTTTCCGGTGCTGAGGCCTGATACTGTGAACCTCTTGTTCATCCTGAACTTTTTCTCTGTTCCGATGATACCTGCTGCGCAGATTATCGCGCACCAGCCAAAATATACAATCTCGATGATGCCATAGTAATCTGTTGAATCGATATCCTTCATGAAGGAGTGCTTCTCGGCTGTAAGCTCGATATCGTCTATCTTACTGACTGCAGCGCCCTGCTCATCTATTTTATTGACTGTACTATCCGGCGCATCCGTTTTATTAACTGCACTATCCGGCTTTACAGCTGCATCTGACATTTCTTCCATAAAGGCATATACCAGATACTCTACCTTCTTGCCCTCTGCAGGATGATCCTTACTCTTATAAACCGTATACTTTTCACCCTCAAAGCTGATGAAACCGGAAAGATCATTGTTCTCTATCGTCTTCTTCGGCTCTCCCTCCGGGAACTCCAGGAAGGTTATCCCTTCACCTGCAGCAATCTCTTTAAGAGCCTCTATATAAGCTCTCTCATTCTCACTGTCTGAAGCCTCTATACTGTAGCCGATGCTGAATTTATCGTTCACACCGTCGTATTTCTGAAGCAGTGTGCTGAAGGCACTTGCCAGCACCAATATGACTGAGAGCGGTCCGGCAATCATAAGCACAAGATTCACAGGGCTTCGCATCATCAATTTGAAATTATTTTTTATAAGATATCTGATCATGACGTCTCCTTAAAAATCTCTCAGCTTCTTACCGGTAAGAGTAAGAAATACTTCTTCAAGTGTTATCTTCTCTGTATCATCAACTACAAGCTTTTTAAGCTCCTCGCTTGTTCCGCAGGCTATGATATTTCCGTTATCCATGATTGCTATCCTGGTGCAGATTGCTTCAACCTCTTCCATATAATGACTGGTGTAGATGACTGTTGCACCGTTCCTGTTGGATTCCTTGATCTTATTCAGGATGAAGTTTCTTGACTGCGGGTCGATACCTACTGTGGGCTCATCGAAGATAAGAAGCTCCGGATGATGTCCGATCGCACAGGCTATATTCAGTCTTCTGTTCATACCTCCTGAAAAATTCCTGGAATAATCATTTCTTCTTTCAGAAAGCTCAACATATTCAAGAGATTCATCTATTGCTTTCTTCAGCTCCTCACCCTTGATACCGTAAAGCGAAGTGAAAAGCTCTACATTTTCCCAGGCCTTGAGGTTTCCATGAATCGCAAGCTCCTGTGGGATGTAACCGATCTTAGAAAGGATCTTCTTTCTGTCCTTCTTCAGCTCCTTGCCCATGATCTCGATACTTCCCAGGGTCGGCTTTATGACATCGCAGATCATATTCATGGTCGTGCTCTTTCCAGCACCGTTCGGTCCGAGAAGTCCGAAAATCTCTCCTTTTTTGATCTCGATATTAAGGTTATCAACTACGATCTTGTTACCGTATTTTTTTGTAAGATCTTTGGTTTTTAAGATTGTTTCCATTTCGCCTCTCCTGTTTTAATCTGTTTATTTTTATTTCATCTGTTCTTATCGCTTCAACTGCCTGTTTTCACGTCTGCCCTGTTATTTCTTTCGTTGTAATGATAGTATTACATACTGTAAATACTTTGTAGTGAAGAAAGAAACATAATCAATATGACTAAAGTCATGTTTTGAAAAATACACTGTATTAT
Organism: Eubacterium sp.; assembly: GCA_017430325.1. GTDB lineage: Bacteria > Bacillota > Clostridia > Lachnospirales > Lachnospiraceae > Eubacterium_Q. The sequence goes on along the minus strand of JAFRNE010000011.1, from coordinate 142,725 downwards.
CTTATGAGACATATTTTTTTACGCACTAAAAAAGAGAAGTCCGTTATAGACTTCTCTTATATAAATCTCTTATATAGATCACTTATGACATTTTTATATGTCTCGCCGTAACATCCTCATTCTGGCAGGGCTGGTTAATCCTGGCAAAAGGAATCATATCCGTATCCTGTTCAATGATCCCCAGAAAGCAGGCTTCATATGCCCTGTCCCATCTTGGCAAGTGTGATCAGTACCTCATCCATGGAAAGTCCTTCGTCCTCAGGGCGTCTTATGACAAATACAGTTACGCCCTCTTTCTCAGCCGCAGACAGTTTCTCAGCATAGCCGCTGCCGGCACCGCTCTCCTTGGTGACAAGATATTTTATATTGTATTTTCTGATATGTTCTATATTTGTTTCTTCGGAAAAAGGTCCCTTCAGGGCGATGATATGCTCCTCATCTATCCCTTCCGTCCTGCACTTTTCGATACTGCTTTCCGTTGGGATAACTCTCACAAAAAGCTTATCTTTTTTCAGCCTTGAAGCAAATACCCCAAGTTCCTTGCTGCCGGTTGTTAGAAGGATATTTCCTGCATCATCAATTGTTGGATCGTATATTTTACAAAGCTCGGTGGCTGCAGCCTCACAGGAACTAAAGAATCTGTTGCAGTTCTCCTTCACAGCTTCCTCTGCTCTCTTCAGGCGTAAATATCTGATACCATATTCGGCAGCTGAAGCCTTGATATTTTCAGTCACCTCGATTGCAAAAGGATGTGTGGCATCAACCACGATATCGATCTGCTTCTCTTTATAGAATGCAGTCATCTCGCTCTTGTCCATCCTTCCGACATGAACAGTGACACCCTCTATCCCGCGCAGCATCTCCTCGCCGTAATCGGAGGCAACAGACACAATGATAGTATCAGCTGTATCTCTCTCGGCCAGCTTCTCCGAAAGCACTCTTCCTTCAGTTGTCCCACCAAATATGAGAATATTCACAACAAAACTCCTGTTATATTATGATCCCGATACTGCAGCAAAATGTCATATCGAACCGACCGATCTACTACGCTGTGGAATCGATACCTCAATGCGCACAGCTTATTTGCGATAACCACGTCTCGTGATCATCTTTCCGCCTTCAATATAGCTCATACTATTACCGATATAGACCGTCGTAAACATATCAACCTCAGTGACGCGAAGCTCGCCGAAACTGAGGGCAACTGCCTCCTGGCCTTCTCTTCCTATATTTTTTACATAACCGCAGGCTCTGTCAGCAGGCACGATATCCTGAATGATCTCGCAGGCCTTCGCCAGATAATCCTTCCTCTTATGGCTTGAAGGATTGTAGAGCACGATCACCATATCCGCTCCCGCAGCCACACGAAGCCTTCTCTCTATCAGCTCAAAAGGTGTCAGCAGGTCGCTCATACTGATAACCGCAAAGTCTCCTGAAAGTGGTGCTCCAAGAACAGCCGCACCGCTGTTCGCCGCGGTTATCCCTGCCATAACATAAAGCTCTGTTCCGGGATATTCCGGCAGCAGCTCATACATCAGAGAAGCCATGCCGTAAATACCGGCGTCACCGCTCGATACCACCGCAACCTTCTTTCCCTTGCCGGCCTCCTCATAAGCTATCCTGCAGCGTTCAATCTCCTGCTTCATCGGAGTCGATATCAGTTCCTTTCCCTCCGTCAGGCTTTCGATAAGCCTTAGATAAACCGGATAACCGACAATCGCATCACATTCCTTTATCGTATCAACAACCTCGCCGGTCATCATGGATATGTCTCCCGGACCGATTCCAACTATGTATATGATATTTTTATCATCATTTCCAGACATTTATTTATCCTCTGTTATTTCTTCTGTCACAGGCAAGCGCCAGAGTGATACCCTCAAATACAGTCTTCTTCACCATAAGGCTTTCGCCACAGTTTCCTTCACCGGCAAACTTTACAGCCGCTGCAACAGCCGCTCTCTCACAGACATTATCCACTCCGACCTTCTCCAACACGGTTTCGGAACTGCTGAAGCCTTCACCCAGTGAATTCAGTTCCTCAGCACTAAATACCACAAAAGGTATTCTCTCCTTGCCGGCCCAGCGTCTGATGCCCTCTTCATCCTTCTTTATATCTATTGAAGCTATGGCCGCCAGCCTGTTTATATCTACCTTATTATCCGCAAGAAAACTCTCGATCGCTGTCTTTATATCTCCATAAGGTTTATTCCTGCGACAGCCGATACCAAGATAATAAATCTTTGGAACAAGCCCGCCTGCTTCTATCATTTTATCTATATATTTATCAATATCATCAACCGATGATATCTTTATGCCATCAACATTTTTACGATCATTATTTTGCTCATTATTTTTATCAGCACCATCCGAGTCACCCTGTTCCTGATATTTATCCGCCAGTGACTCAGCAGCCACATTCCTGATCAGGTTTCTGTCAGCGATATGCAGATGGTGACTCTTTGCATAATTATCCAGCTGGAAGCCGCCGCTGATATCGGTCGCGGTTGTTATAACCTTGAAGGCTCCCATCCTGTCAGCAAGCTCAGAGGCAAGCTCATTGGCTCCACCGATATGTCCCGAAAGAAGCGGTATCACATACCTGCCATCCTCGCTGATGACAATGACCGGACTGTCGCAAAGCTTATCCTTAACAAAGTCTGCTGTACATCTTACGGCAATTCCGGAAGCCGAGACAAATATGACCGCCCTCTTCTCCTCAAAACTGAAGCTGAGCCTCTTCTTCACCTCATCCATATGACTTCTGAATACAGACGTGCTGATATTTCCAAGCTCAGTCATCTGATCTTTTATCTTTCCGGCCAGCGCCTCAGCCCTGTCGGTAAATACAAATATATCCGCCTCCGGATATCTGTTAACGACCCTGCCACAGATTATGGTTTCACTCTTTTCTTTCGTATCAGCCGCTCTGAATTCAGTCGAAAAATCAGGCGAATACAATTTTGACTTATCGTATTTTTCATGTCCTACCGCATCTCCCACAAGAACAACCGCAAGATTCTTTATATTGTTCTCTGCAGCTGCTTCAGCAAGCTGTGCGACTGTTGTAACGACCTTCTTTTCATCCGGCCAGGTTGCTTTATATACGATGGCTGCTGGTGTGTCCGGCTTATATCCGCCGTTGATGAGCCTAGCAGAGAGCTTATCCATCATTCCTGCGCTGAGATAAATAGCCATCGATGCCTGATGTGCCGCAAAGCTCTCTATATCCTCACCCTCAGGAACTGCGGTGCGTCCTTCCATTCTGGTTATGATAAGGGACTGCGAAACATCCGGAAGTGTATATTCAAGATTCAGAGCTGCCGCTGCACCAAAGGCTGCAGTGACCCCCGGACAGGAATCGTATTCTATACCCAGCTTGTCCAGTTCATCCATCTGCTCACGGACAGCGCCGTATATGCTTGGCTCTCCGGTATGAAGTCTTACCACCTCAAGTCCTTTCTCCACAGCTTCCTTCATAACACTTATCACATCCGGCAGTGTCATATCCTTGCTGTCATAAATAACAGACTCTTTCTTTGCATAGGAAAGCAGCTCCCTGTTAACCAGCGAGCCTGCATAAATGATAACATCTGCTTTTTTCAAAAGCTCTGCGCCCCGGACCGTGATAAGATCAACGGCTCCCGAACCGGCGCCAACAAAATGAACCATTATTTCTCTTCCTTTTTCTGTGTAAACTTTTCATATTCCAGCTGATATGAGATCAGACGCGGAATATATTCAGGTGGTGTACGTCTGCCTGCCTCCCAATCCTCCAGCGTACGAACCGGGATACCTGTATGCTCCGAAAACTGTCTTCTGTTTTCTCCGACGCTTTCGCGTAACCCTCTTATTGTTTTTGCTATATCCATCGTATTTCCTCCAACAGCAAACCTTATTCTGTCAGTTCCAAAACCATTTTATATTTCAACATCCGGTGTTTCGGCAAGAAGTCCATAAACATTCGAGAACATCACAACCGAGATCATCATATCATTCGAAATAACACCATTCAAAACTTCCACTATCCTGTGGCAGATACTGTCCATAATGATATTCATCGTACCGTCCGCCTTTTTACAATTAATACCATTATCAGCGTACTCAGGGATATTGTTGGTATCACCCGACGGATCCTCCGGTTTATTAACATCACCCGCAGCATTTTCAGCCTCGTATCTCTTCAAAACCTCTATCGCGGCATCCGTGGAAATACAGCCCATGATCTCCTCACAGACCTTCTGCGGCACTCCCGCCTTCAGCGCCTCTTCTGAAATAACCTGCATACGGTTGTCACCGTATTTTGAATGTGTATTTAGCATTCCGCCTGCAAGCTTAACAAGCTTACCGATATGCCCGATCAGGATGAAGCTCTTAAAGCCCATCTCCTCTGCGGCCTTGACCGTATCACCGATGAAGTTACTGCATTTCACAGCCTTGTTCAGATCATAATCATAATGTTTTTTAATAAAATCCAGTCCGTAATTGCCAGGCGAAACGACAACCTTCTCTTCGCCCTGGGCCTTGTGAACCGAAAGCTCAGTCCTTATGGTATCAAGGATAGCCTTCTCGCTCATAGGCTCAACTATCCCGGAGGTTCCGAGTATAGAAATACCATCCACTATACCAAGCCTTGGATTGAAGGTTTTCTCTGCAGCCTTCTTTCCCTCCGGCGCAGATATTTCAACCAGAAGTCCTCTCCTATTATCAAATACATCGCAGACTTCGCCAACCTCTTTAGTTATCATCTCGCGAGGCACGTGATTTATCGCATATTCACCAACCGGCTGGTCAAGTCCCGGAAGAGTCACACGGCCTATTCCTTCGCCGCCTGTTATCTTAATCGATGAGCATTCTCTCTTAATATCACTCTTACTACGATCATCGGATAACTCTATATCAATGCTATCATTTTCACCATCAGCCGCCACATCCTCAAACGAAACTCTCGAATATATCATCATCCCATCAGTGATATCCGGATCATCCCCCGAGTATTTCTTCACTGCACATCTGACAACATTCTCACTTCTCTTTATATCAAGGATTTCCGTTTCGTAAGGAATACCCTTCGGAGTTTCTATGGTTATCTTCTTTTTCTCCTGTCCGGAAAGCAGCATATAAGCCGCCGCCTTCGATGCAGCCGCAGCACAGCTACCTGTGGTAAAACCGTATCTCAGATCATACAGAAGAGCATTGCAGATAGCTGCTGCAATATTACTTCCGCCCTTCCTGCCTGCATTTACTATATAAGGAACGTCGGTCGACATGATCAGCTCCTTGGCAGCCTCTACATTCACAAAGCCAACAGGAACACCGATCACAAAGTCCGGTCTGAAGGTTCCTGCCACGATCATCTCATGAAGCCTGATAAGTGCAGTCGGTGCATTTCCAACAGCAAATATTTTCCTGCCCGGAAGCTTTGCAGCTCTCTCCATACTGACAGTTGCCCTCGTAACGCCTCTCTCCTTAGCTTCCCTCGCAACATCCGGGTCAGCCATGAAGCAGTACACCTTACCGCCAAATGCTGAAAGCTTCTTCTCGTTGATGCCGGCCTTGGACATATTTGTATCGGTAATGATATTTGCCCCGTTAATGATGAGCTTCCTGCAGATTGCCGCCGCATTCTCCGAAAACTTAAGAGTCCTTGCATAATCAAAATCCGCACTGGTATGGATACATCTTCTGATGATCTTATCCTCTTCTTCAGGCAGAGTTATACCCATGGCAGTCAGCTCTTCCCTGATGATCTCGAAGCTTCTCTTCTCGATATCCTCAGGTTTAACGATCTCTATTCTGTTTTCTGCTGTTCTCTCCTCCGCCATGATACCTTCCACTTAATACTACGCTATTACCATCATGTCACATGATAATATTCATCTTCAACCAAATCTCCTGTTATTACGAAAAATCCATATCAAGATTAAACTGTATCGTATAATCCGGATATTCCTTTTCAACCGCCGCGCGAACATCCCTGTAAAGCTGTCCGCGGTCCGCTTCATCAAAGCTCACTACTATATCAAAACGCATGCTCTTCTCTTCGTTATCCATATAGAAGCCATGCATCTGTTTTACACTTTCAAATGCAGTAACGATCCTCGAAACATTTTCTCTTGTAGCTATTGCAGCCCGATCCTGTGTATTGTGTGAATAAATACCGACCGCTGTGAGAAGAACATTATGTTTCTTATATACCTCTGCCTGTATTTTTCTGGTAAGTCTGTCCAGCTCATCCATAGTCATTGTGTCAGGCACGGTAACATGAACCGAACCGTTATATGAATCAGGTCCGTAATTGTGAAGTATCAGATCGTATGCTCCGCTGACATCAGGAAAGCTTCTTACCGTCTCCTTGATCTCCTTCGCAAGCTGTGAATCTGCCATCTCACCGAGTATCTTCGACAGTGTATCGCTGAGCATTTCAAGTCCTGCCTTGACAATAACAAGTGCGATTATCACACCGAGATATGCCTCAAGGGAAACATCGAAAATAAGATAGATCGCAGCTGCCAGAAGAGTTGATGCAGATATTACCGAATCCATCATTGCATCCTCTCCGGAGTTCACAAGAGAATCTGAATTTACCTTTTCACCGACTCCCTTAACATATCTTCCAAGTACTATCTTTACCACTACAGCAACTGCAACAATGATCAGTGTTACTGCTGAATAATCCGGTGTTGCCGGATGGATTATCTTCTTCACCGATTCAACGCAGGCAGTTACTCCGGCATAAAGTACAAGCATCGAGATGAGCATTGCCGAAAGATATTCTATTCTTCCGTATCCGAACGGATGCTTTCTGTCCGCTTCCTTTCCTGCCAGCTTTGTTCCTACTATTGTAATGACTGAGCTTGCTGCATCTGACAGGTTGTTTACCGCATCCATAACGATAGCAATGGAGTTGGACAAAAGTCCCACCACAGCCTTAAATGATGCAAGTGCTGCATTTGTCACTATTCCGATAATACTTGTTTTTATGATCTTTTTGTCACGACTTACTTCTTTTTCCATGTTTCTTTTCCTTTTACTTTATTTATGATTGACTATGTTCACACCCTTTGCAGCCCTCATGCTTCTTCGGATACGGTTGATATTTCTCTCAAAATCGCCGCTATCCAGAAGCTCCGAAATAACCAGCTGTTCAAAGGTTGGTACCGTGCAGGAATAAAATCCTACCCTCTTCTCAAATGCATCCACCAGCTTCTTCGGAATGACCATATATCCTACACGTAAAGCCGGAGATATCGTCCTTGAAAAGGTATTCATATATATTACATTATCATTCGTAGACATATTAAACAGCGTTTCAACCGGTTTTCTCGAAACAGAGAATTCCGACTCGAAATCATCTTCAATGATAAACCTGTCCGGTCTGTCTGCCCATCTGATGTATTCATGTCTCTTCGATGCCGAAGCAGTAACACCACTCGGGAAACTTCTGAACGGGGTTGTATGAAGCACATCCGCACCGGTTTCCGAAAGAGCCCTGCTGTCTATTCCGTCCCGCTTAAGCTCCAGCTGTTCATAGCTCAGCTCCAGCGCTCTGTAGACCTCCTCGATCTTCTTGTAGGAAGGTCTCTCGATCGCATAGATCTTATCTCTTCCGAGAAGCTCGGTTATCATTCCATAAAGGTATTCCGAACCGGAGCCTATCACTATCTGATCTATATCAACGTAGATTCCACGGCTTCTGGCAAGGTATTTTTTAAGTGCCTCACGAAGCTCCTTTCGCCCTGCATTCGGAGACTTCTGCATGATCTCCTCACCATATTCGGAAATAACTCTTCGCATGGTCCTGCTAAATACCGAAAAAGGAAATCTTGTTTCCTTTACCTTCAAACCGTCTGTCGAACTATCTGCTGAACCATCTGTCATCAGAGGATCACTTACTTTTTCAGCTTTCTCTGCAGAAGTGTTCGGTTCATCAATCTTCCCGACCGCCGCAAACCAGTTATCCTTCCTGAAGGAAACAAAATAACCGCTTCGCTCTCTTGCTTCGATATAGCCCTCATCCATCAGAAGGAAATACGCATGCTCGACCGTAATGACACTTGCACCCGACTCATCCGCCAGAACTCTCTTGGACGGAAGCCTGCTGCCGTAAGCATAAACACCTGAGACTATATCATCCCTGAGCTTTTTATAAAGTTTCATGTAAACCGGCTCATCGCCGCTGTTTCTACTCATTCAGTCCCCTAAACTCTCTGATAAATACCGAATCATTCTCCTCCGAGCTTATCGATATCCTGTAATAGCCCTTGCCAAGTCCCACGAAATCACTGCAGTCTCTGATCAGTATCCCACGACTCAGCATATATTCATAAATATCCTTATCTGTCTTAATAAGTATAAAATTTGCATCACTCGGAAATACTTCCACATGATGTTTACTATTTAGATCATCCTTCTGAGAAGGCTCAGTTATCATCGAAATGATCCTGTTTCTTTCTCTGTTAATGTATTCTATACTTTTTGCTATGTAATTTTCTCTGATGTTATCCGGAGCTTTTTTCATGTTATTATACGGATCCATTTTACCGTTATTTTCCAGCTCCTTAATAACATCGCCGAACTCTTTTAAAATAGACACAGCTTCCAATCCTGCCGCCTCAGCCACGCAGGAAATATTCCACTCCGGAAGCAGTCTTCTTATCTTTTCTGCAAGCTCTGCATCACCAAAATATGCCATTCCAAGTCTCACTCCCGGGATTGCAAAGGTTTTGGTGAAAGCATCTATTATGAGCAATTTATCATAATATTCTGATCCTATACGAACCTCGTTTATTGTACAGTTCGATCCATCCAAACCGTTTTCACTGATATACTTAAGTGCACTGCACTCATTGCCTCTTCCGGTCAGAGTCATAAAGCACTCGTCTGTTATTATATAGGCATTCTTTTCCGCTGCCACTGATAATATATTCTGAAGCTCATCTTCCGGTACAAGTTTTCCCGTAGGATTATTTGGATTTGTTAAGAGGATAACGTCACCGGCAGATGCATTCTCTCTGATATATTCCGAGAAACATTCCGCACATTTTTCTAAGTTTTCCTCTGCATAACCAGTTCCTAAATTATCATCTGGTCTGAGCAGATATTCTTCAACCCTACAGCCGGCTGCTTCCAAAGCATAGCGGTATCCGATAAAGGACGGAACCGGCAGAAATACTCTCCTTCCGGAGAAATATCTAAGGATAGTCATGATAAGCTCGGAAGCACCATTTCCAAGGAGTATCCTATCACCCGAAACTCCTGTAAGTTCTGCAAGTGCATCAATAAGTCTCTCATGTCTGATGTCCGGATACTTCTCTGCAGAGGACAGTGCTTCCTGCATAGCAGTCATGACTGACTCAGGACAGCCCAGCGGATTTACACTGACCGAAAGATCTGTCTTCACTTTATTTCTGTAAATATCTCCACCGTGGGACATAAATTAACTCCTGTATTTTTCCCTGTTATATCTACTTTATGCTTCGTTACAAAAAACTAAATAAGCCCTCTTCTCTCAAGGTCCTTAAGTGCATCGATCAGTTTTTTATTATCCTCATCCGTAATATATCCGATATGACCAACGCGGAAAACCGTCTCTGCATACTGTCCACCATTAGGACAGATCCATATATCATATTCATCCTTAAGTATCCTGAAAATATCTTTTGCAGAAGCCTTAAGCGGTCTTAGTGATGTAACCGCATTTGAAGGTGAATCCGAAACCGGCTCAAAAGGAAGCTCCTTTATACCATTTCTGAAATCCTCAGCCACCTTTGCGATCCTGGCACTCTCTGCTTTCGCACCGCCCCGGGCCATGATCTTTTTAAGTCTCTTATTTATCTGAAGCAGTGTTGATACCGCCGGTGTAAAAGGCGTCTGTCCACGCTTTCCGTCCAGCAATGCCAGCTTCAGACTCAGATACATACACTGCTCAGGATTTTTTTCGATCCTTTCCAGTGCCTCCGGTGAAAGTGCAATAAGTGATATTCCCGGAAAGGCTGCAAGTGCCTTCTGTGAGCCGGTGATAACTGCCGACGCACCAAGTGCTTCCATATCCAGCTCGTCTGCAAGAAAAGCAGAAATAGCATCAACTATCAGCAGGATATTATTTTCCCTGCAGAACTCAGCCACCATTTTCATGTCATAAAGAACTCCCGAAGAAGTCTCATGCATATTTATCAGAAGTGCTGTATAGTCCTCAAGACCGCTAAGCTGTTCTCTTCTAAGCTGCTTACCGAATTCACACTTAACCCCAGTATGATCAAGCTTATGAAGCTTACAGAGCTCAGCAAATCTTGCTCCAAAGCTTCCTCCGTTGATGACGATTACTTTATCCTGATCATTCAAAATATTCATAACGCAGGATTCCATGGCACCTGTTCCCGAGGTCGTCAGAAATACAGCCTTCGAGCCCTCCGGTGCATGCACCATCTCAAGTATAAGCTTTTCATTTTCAAGCATTATATCGGAAAACTCCGGCGTCCTGAAATAAGGTGCCGACTCTCCTGTTATCTCCAGTATTTCCGGATCGGACATGACCGGTCCTACAGTAAAATTAAGCATATTTCTTCCCTTCTCATTTTTAACGATCATGAGAAACCGCATTTATCATATATGCAGTTTTTCTTTAACTATACTTCTGAAATATTTATACAGCTCACTCTTTCTGAAAATGATCCAAAGTATTATATTCGGCAGGATCATACACAGAAGCAGGTCTGCTGCCATCAGTTTTATTCCGCCATATGGGATCAAAAGATCCACTCCGTAGGAAGCTATATAGGTCGCTCCGAATACTATTATAAATACAGCCAGATAACCTGCCATTTCCAGTATATAATCAGACCATTTTCTTCCAAAAAGTTTTGTATAAACGAATTTCGGATAACTGAAGCACCAGAGTGCAAGGGAGCTGACTATTGTCCCCATGAAAACTCCGGCAAGTCCAAACAGCTTCAGCAGAACTATCGATGAAACAAGGTTCAGCAGTGACTCGATGAGTGGAACAAATCTGTTTTCATAGAATATTCCGGCAGCATCCTGGAAGGCGCTGAAGGTTCCTCTCATCAAAAGCTGGTAAAACTGCAGAGAGAGTATCATCGCAACATATACACTCAGCAGGTATTTTGCTCCAAACCAGAAGCCTACAAAAGGCTGGATCATAACAAACATAGTCGTCGCCGCAACGGCTGCTATCCAGAAATTCATGAATCTCATTCTTCTGAATATTTTGAAGGAATGCTCCCTGTCCTCCGATACAAGCATATTTCCAACGCTCGGCGTCAGTGCTCCTATCGCCGGATTTATCAGCTTGGTCGCAGCATCGATAACTATAAAATAATTATTATACAGTCCTGCTTTCGAAAGCCCGAGAAAAACTGAAATAAGTATATTATCAGTTCCGTTTACGACGAAGGTTCCGATCTTATGAAAAAACAATGCTCCGACTTTTTTCTTGATATCCGCAAGTATATTTTTTTCAAGGGGCTTAACAGACTTTTCCTTCAGATATGGATAAAGCTTATTTGCTATTGCTGCGATAGCAACATTCTCAAATACTCTGAAAGCAAGCTTCACAAGAAGATAAGCATAGTAATCACGGGTAAAATACAGCATCAGCAGTTGGGCTGTATTTACGCTTATCAGATATATCATATGGATCATGCTGATAAAAAAGTTCTTCTGATCCGCATAAAGTATTGCTCTTTTATAGCTGAGGAAATAAGAAAATACCGTGTCTGCCAGAAAGATAAGGAATATCAGTGTAAGGTTCATATCCACCTCACTCTTTCCGGTGATATACGGAAGTACTGGGATAAGGCAGACACCTATCACCGCAATAATTCCCGCAACGATACGGAAGGCCTTACGATAGAAATTCATAAGGGAACGGACCATATCCTCGTCCTTATCCTTAAGAGGTTTATAAAGATGAAAAACCACAGCTTCGCCTATACCCATGTCAGCTATAGCAAGCATTGTGATCACATTTGAAAAAAGGCCGTTAAGACCTGCATACTCCAGACCGAGTATACTGATAAAAAGCTTCTGTGCAAGAAGCCCTATAAGAATGGCAATACAGTTTGCCGCCATTGTAAATACAAAGTTTTTTGCCGACCGCTCAACTCTTCCGGCTTCTCCGGCTACAAAGTTGTCCTCTTTCTCCTTCTGCTCATCTCTCAGTCTCTTCAGGTCTCCTACATGAACCGCAAAAAGGAGTATGAGGAAGAAGTTTGCAAAGGCATACTGCTCCATGATGAACATCATGAAATATGCACCAAGAAATACAGATATCCACTGGGCAGCTCTTTCCTTCCTGTTTTTTATAAGCTTAAACATGGAATAAAACAGAAAAGCCATAAAGAACATAAGTCCTATGATACCGCATTTGTAAAGCACTTCGAGATATTCATTGTGTGTTGTTATGATTATCTTGCTGAATACAAAATTCTGATAGCCATGACCTATCACAGGATGGTCTCCAATTTCCTTCATCGCCTTAACCCACACATCTGCTCTGTGTGTAAGGTCAAGTCTCTTGTGAAAGATATCAACTATCAGCCACTTGAATATTTCCTGTTTTCTGAACACGACAAAAATAAGATCCACCGCAGCCGCTATGGAAAAGTATGTGATTATATTAAATATCTTTGTGTACTTAAGCAGTTTCGGAATAAGGATCACAACCGTAATAGCAGCAACCACTGCAACCGCAGTACTGTTTGTTACCTTGTAATTTGACAGAAGTATTCCTGCTGCACAAACATATGCCGCGTACATCTTCTTCTCAAAAAGAACTATGTACATGATTACGCTGAAAAGAAGCGCAAGCTGATAAGGTATGTGTCCACTCTCAAAGCCAAGGAACCAGGTTTCCTTGTAATGATCCATGAGAATATACATACCATCCTTGTAACAAAATACAGTTATAAGATTTATCAAGGTAAGCAGCCCGAAGAAAATGATCTGGGCCATAAGAAAATGCTTAAGATCCTTCAGTATTCCGTATTCAATGACCAGCGATATTATTATCGTAGCAAAGGAATACTGCAGTGCTCTCTTAACACCGAACTCTCCGTTGATCAAAGAGCCCAGACACATACAGCATAGTATGCCTGCAATAAGAATAAATACAGGTGATATCTTCTTAAAAAGTCTCTCTTTGTAATATATAAACAATATAACAAGACCGGACATCAGCTGCATAGCTGTATATATCCTGCCGGCCCATCCGATATTATCTACAAAATAATCTATCTGGTAAAAAGGAAGTGTAAGAAAGATGAAAAGCAGAACAGTCCCCGCATTCTTTCTTACCTTGTCATTCGTGATATCCATTATAGCGATCCCCGCCTGAGTCTCCAGTATAAAAACAGAAGTCTGCTTTTATATAATACAGCCTTCTCTTTATCTCTCTTCTCGGCATATTTAAAATATTTTTTACTTCCTATTTCAGCCCATGGTTCATCCTTATATAGATGCTTCTTCACAGCTTTTCTTCCTGCACGTGAAGGCTTCCATTCCGGATTACCATACAGACATTTATATACATATCTCAGAGAATCGACCAGTACTCTTGTGTATGCTCTGTATTCTCCGGGATTATCAAGATCGATCAGCTTTCTTATCCTTGAAAGCGGAAGCTCCATATCATTTATAACATCAGGATTATAGCTGTTTGAGACCGATCTGTTATTTTCATAATAATTATACCAGCCTGACTCAACGTAAAGCAGCTTCAGTTCTGTAAGCATCTGAAGGTTCCAGATTGCATCCTCATAAAGCTTTATTCCCACAGGGTATCTATGAGCATTATCACTGAATACTCTCTTTTTTATAAATCTCGCCGCGATACCTCTGTTGATATAGGCATCTTCGAATCTGTAAGGCTCACCAATACATTCCGAACGGGTCTTATGTATCCTGCCGAGTGTGAGTTTAACCGACCTCTTCTTTAATTCCTCATAAGAAAACGGACTTTCCTTTTCTATCGGAGAAGAGCCATAGGAAATATAAACAGTTCCTCCGATAACACCGTCAATATTCTTATTCTGTAAAAGTGCAAGGGCTTCAACAAAAGCAAAAGGTCTCAGCGTATCATCTCCGTCAAGGAAGGTTATTACATCGCCTTCTGCAATATCTATCGCATAATTTCTTGCCCCTGATACTCCTGACGGGCTGATATGATGAAGCTTTATCCTCTCATCCATCTTTGCCACTTCATCCAGTACAGCAGCAAAGTCCTTATCACTTCCGTCATCGATAAGAAGCACTTCAAAGTTTTCATGCTTCTGAGCATATATACTGTTTATCGCACGTAAAAGTTCGTCCCTGTCGCCATTTCTGACAGGCAGTATCACACTTATCTTCTCATCGTACATAATAAGCCTCTAATTCATGATTCTCTCTGTCATCTTCCGGAGGCAGAGTCATATAATCACCAAATATTCCCGTAAGATTCTTATCCCAGCCGGACATAACGTAAAACTCTTTATCCTCAAAAGGCATAAGAACTCTGTTTTCGTATTCTTCCTTTGTCAAAGCCTGATCCGGACCATCATAAGCCCAGGTGACCATTCCACAGCGTGGAGACTTTTTATATGAATATCTGAGAGCCCATCTCTTCTGTATTCTTGCTATCCTCTGTCTTCCGATAAGCTTTGCAAGGGGACTGAAAAATACAGTCTTGAATATTATCTTCAGCTTTGATGTGCCATAGCCCTTATTAACTACTGAAGCTACATTCAGCTTGCAAAGGAAAAATGCAACCTTGTAATGCAGCTTTGTCTTAAACTTTGATTCCGGAAGTCCGTCAGCCGGAAATATATCAAGCCAGAGGCATTTAACATCATTCTGCGTAAAATTCTTTTCCTTTACTCTGGTCCTTACATCAAAAAGCTTGATAAACGGTGCATCCAGTGTTCCATCCTCAAGAGATGCAAATCTTATATGCTCCGGCCAGAGCTTCTTCTTTCTGTTAAGTCTTATCAGCTTTTCGTAATCAGGGCGCGGCATGGATATATCTATATCGTCATCCCACGGAATAAAGCCCTGATGCCTGACAGCTCCTATAAGCGTTCCGGCACAGAGCGAATATTTGAGGTTGTATTTTCTGCAAACCTCATCAAATAATACCATCATATCCAGTTCACATTTCTGGATATCCATAAGTGTCATTTTTTTCATATCAGATTCTCCCAGATGAGATCCGCTCCGCTTATCTCTTACAGAAAAGCCTGCGGAGCTTTACAAATATATTTCCAAAGAAAGCAGCAACCGGATAAAACGTACTTAAGCATATGATAGCTGCCTTTCTTGAAATAACCATCGGCGAATGAATGAGCTCCTTTTTACATTTCTTCAGATCATGAAGAAGCTCCTTCTCTATCCTTCTGTATTTCTCATTACTGTTTATCTCTTTTCTGGAAATACTGGTTATCATTCTTGAAAGCAATGTGAAATTGATACGATCCCTGTTAAGAACCGCATAGGAATGATCCGGATCAGTTCCTTCTGTAAGTCTTACCATTTCATCCCATACTGAGATCAGATCAAAATCGCTGTCAGAAAAAGCACCCGTTGCTCCCTCAACATTTTTATAATAATAGTAGCCAACCTCACGAAGTCTTACTATCTTTCCTGTCTCTCTTATGGCCTGATAAGTTCCGATGATATCCTCGCCTATTCTGATATTTTCAGGATAAAGCCTTGCAGGAAGAAGCTCCTTCTTATAAAGCTTTGCAACAGGATAATGCACCCATTCATTACTTCCTATCTTGAAGAAAACCTTGAGATAACGATTTCTTCCATAGGTTGTCACCTTGCTGTTTGCAGGCTTCTTTACTTCCTCGAAGGAACTGACTCTCATCAGTTCACAGGTAGTAAGATCTGCATTCCTTGTTATCATAAGTTTGTGAAGCTTTCTTATTATGTCTTTATCGACCCAGTCATCGCTGTCTACAAACATGACATACTCGCCCTCGACATAAGTAAGTCCTATATTTCTGGCGTTGGATACTCCACCATGAGTGATATTTATATTTACTATCCTATTATCTTTTTCAGCAAGCTCCTCCGCAACCTTAACAGACCCGTCAGTCGACCCGTCGTTTACGAGTATGATCTGCAAATCTTTATAGGTCTGTGCAGTAATACTGTTGACACACCTTTCCAGATATTCTTCTCTATTGTAATAAGGAACAATGATACTTATCATTGCCTAGACCTCCACATATTTCTTATTTACCTATCTATTGTAAGCCAGATTTGCTTATATCTCAAGTCATTGTATATATGTGATGAAATATTATCAACTTAAGAATTATTAACAATGCTGTTTATGCCAATAATGTTACGACATATATTCCAAGAAGTGATATTATTTCTGCCAGAAATGCTGTCCCGTACATCAGCTCGTTTACTTTTCTTATATCTTCCGGTTCCGGTTTTCTGTCCGGATCACCTATCGTTTCCTTATGGTGTATTTCCCCGAAATAGCTGGCGTCCCCTGCCAGCTGAACATGAAGTGCACCTGCAGCCACCGCTTCGGTCTGCGCCGAATTCGGACTCGCATGCTTCATCCTGTCACGCTTAAATATCCTGTAAGCATTCTTCGAATCAAGCGCACTGTTCATATTGCAGGCTGATATCATAAGCATAGCGGATATCCTTGCCGGAAGAAAATTAAAAATATCATCCGTCTTTGCCGGAAAATAACCAAACTCGGAAAACTCATCATTCTTATAGCCTACCATGGAATCCATGGTATTTACAGCCTTATATATCATTCCGAGGACCGGTCCGCCTATTGCAAGGAATATCATCGGCGCTATGACTCCGTCAGAGGTATTTTCTGCTACAGTCTCAACAGCGGCCTTGATGACACCTTCTTCTGTGAGCTCTGCGGTATCCCTTCCCACTATCATGGAAACCGCCTCGCGTCCGGCTTCAAGTCCCTTATTCTTAAGCGCCTTATGAACGGCCATGCTCTCTATCTTAAGCTGCCTTGCCGCAAGGCACTGATAGGTCATTATCGCCTCAACGATTATCCCTGCTGTGCTATGCCAGCTGTATGCAGCAAAGAGGATAAGAAAGCTTATTCCACCGGCAGCCACTATCATAAATACCACAAGCAGCAGCCCTTTTGCACGCCTTCTCTTCCCCTTATTCAGCCCCTTTGTCAGAAGCGAGATAACGCTTCCCATAAGCTTCACAGGATGAGGCATAAAATGCGGATCCCCAAAAAGTAGGTCCAATATAAATCCTGAAACAAATGCTATTAAATGATTCATAAGCTGATCTTAACACAATCTCCGTTTTTCGAAAGATAATCAAAATACTCCCCGCCGGAGATCGCATATCTTGCAGCCATTATTGTACCACCATGGCATGCAAATACAACAGGAACAGCCTCCTGTGCTGCACTTTCCTCACCGGCAAGCTTTTCATTAACGGTATTTTTAATATATTCAATACCCTTCATGACTCTTTTTGTATAAGCTTCAATCGATTCCCCCTCAGGGAAAGGAAGCTTTCCGCCACTGTCTATCCATTTCTGATACAGTTCCTTACCGTTCAGTTCATCATAGTTCTTTCCTTCAAAGCTGCCGAAATCGATCTCTTCAGTACCTTCTATAACGATCTTCTCTCTTTCCGGATAGATGATGTCCGCAGTTTCCCTGCATCTCTTCATCGGTGACTCAAATATCAGATAAGGATCCTCCGGGTAGCAGTTATTCTTTATATTTTCCAGAAGCTCTTCTCTGCCGAGAGGCGACAGACTGCTGTCAGTCTTGCATCCGGCATAACGACCTTCTTCGTTTTCTTTTGTTTTTCCATGTCTTATAAGATATATGTCTATTTTCATTTTATCTTCTGCTCCATGCCACATATCACTCTGTAAACATTGTCAGCCTTTCCCGCCAGTCTGGTCAGTACCCTTCCTGTCACTTCGCGCCAGCATCTGTCAAAGCTGTCAATAGGTACGATACCACCTCCGATCTCATCGGAGATTATCACTACTTTATCATTACTGTTTATGATGTCCCAAAGCATATTGCTGATGTCGTCTGTCAGCACTGTCATATCAGCATTATCCTTATACATCCCTTCCAGTCGTTCTCTTATCCATATATGAAGTTCGTTTATGATGAGGGCCGAGCTGTCGTATTTATTTCTGACAAGTTCTTCCTTGCCCTGGGCATGCCCGCCGATGTATAAATCGATTTTCATATTTCCTCCAGGTTAATAAAACCGTTAATTACAGCCGTTATTATAACCAGTTCATAAACTGCCGCAGTTATTTTATCAGTCCATAAACTTCAGCTATCTTCTAGATAAGCCCGTAAATCGCAACTGTCATACACATCAGGAGTTCGGTCACTGTTACAAAATATCCTGCCGTGTCACCCGTAACACCGCCAAGCTCCTTATAGCAGCGGTATTTATAATATAATGCGAAAAGCACCGCCACTGCCGTTTCGATAAGAATGACCGGTGAGATAAATATAGCAAGCAGTACATTAAGCACTGTCATTTCCACCGCAACAAATACCACGACAACAGCTTTTCCTGCGGTATCGTTAAAATATTTCAGCATTCCGTCGCCTCTGGCCGGCTTCAGAAATACCACCATGAAAGCGCTTAAGGCTCTTGATATCACAAAGCCTCCGCCTACAAGGATAACATCATTTATACTTCCGATCTCAGAATAGAAGCCGATGAAAAGTATGTAATAAAGTGCCAGCATGATCACCGAAAACGCACCTATGTGCGGATCACTCATGATCTCCAGCTTCTCCTCGCGGCTCTTATAGGAATGGAATGCATCCATGGTATCCATATATCCGTCAACATGGAAACCGCCTGTAACTATAAGTGGAACAGTTGTAGCAACACTTATCCTGAGCAGTCCTCCGCATCCTAACTCCCTGCAGAGAAGCTCCCAGCCATAGAGCAGTCCTGCTATGAGCGCACCCACGAAAGGGAAAAATGCAAGAGAATATTTCATATATTTATCGTCCCACTTTACTCTTGGAACCGGTATTTTTGAATATATTGAAAATGCTGTGAGTAAGCCCTTCATCACTTTATCCTTACAGGTATTCCGCAGACAACCTCGGTTACACTCTCTGCCTCTTCGGTCAGGAGCCTGTTGATCCTGCCCAGCTGTCCAACGTACTTCTTTGTTACTTCATCAAATACTATACTGTCTTCAAATATATCATTTGTCACAATTACAAATTCTTTATAATGCCTCGCCAGCGTGATCAGTTCCTTCGCCAGGCACTCTGCCGGCTCGTCCTCGTCAGCTTCCGTTGCGGCCTCATCATTCCATCCGCTGAACATCTCATTCGCCAGCAGGTTCGAAACGCATTCAAGCATCCCATATTCATGGAGTCCTGATGTATCCAGCTCCGAAAGCTTGTCCGGTTTTTCGATCGTATGAAAGGCCGTTCCCTCACGTCTCTCTTTATGTATCTCTATCCGCTTCTCCAGCTCTTCATCAGAACACTTCATGGTTGCAATATAATCAACCGTTTCTCCCTCCGAAAGAGAAAGGATCAGCTGCTCTGCATATTCAGATTTTCCGGAGGCACTTCCTCCTATTACCAGTCTTAACATACTCTGTTTTCCACCCGTCCTCGCGAGATCAGTACGCACCTCACGCCGCTTATCTAACCTCATGATATCAGTACGTGCCTCACGCCGCCGATCCAGCCGTTAAACTATCACACGTCATATCTCTTATAGTTTTCAAGCTCAATATCCCTGAATCGTCTGCCCTTATTATAAAGGTTTAATGCTGCATCAAGGAGTGGAAGCATCATGATCGCACCTGTTCCTTCACCCAGTCTGAGACCCGCATTTATCACAGCCTTCAGAGAAAGCTCCTCAAGAACATATTTCATTCCGGGCTCATTTCCCACATGTGTAGCTATCATATAATCAACCGTCTCCGGTATGATATTTGCTGCCACAAGAGCTGCCGCCGAGCTTATCAGCCCATCGATCAGTATCGGCACCCTGAAAAGCGCGCCACCAATAAATACGCCTGCCATTCCTGCTATATCAAGTCCGCCAACAGCGCATAAAATATCAACTATATCCTTCGGACCTGTATCCAGCTCATGAAACCTGAGGGCATCCTTAACAACATTTATCTTATGAAGCAGCTTTTCATCCGAAAGGCCCGCTCCTCTTCCTACTATCTCCTCCGGCATCTTATAGAGGACAGCTGAAATAACAGCCGCTGCAGTGGTCGTATTTCCTATGCCCATCTCGCCTGTAGCTATGATCTTATACCCTTCTTTTTTGAGACGGCCCACCAGCTCTATACCGGCGCTTATGGCCTGAAATGCATCATCGAAACGCATGGCAGGCTCTTCAAGAAAGTCAGCGGTTCCGTCAGCTATCTTCATATCGATAAGTCCCGGGATCTTCTCTCCTTTGATACCGATATTTACCGGAAATGTATCGCAGTTTACGACTTCTGACATCACTCCCACCGAGCTCTTCTTTTCAACCATAAGCTCTGCAACATCTCTTGTTACCGAGCTGTCCGACTGGCTTATTCCCTCACGGACTATACCATTGTCGGCACACATTATTATAACAGCTCTCTTACTTATATCCAGCTTGTCTGTGCCTGTGATCCCGCCGAGCTTCACAAGTATTTCCTCGAAATCTCCCAGTCCATCCAGTGGCTTTGCAATATCATCAAGTCTCTCTCTAACAAGCTTTCCTGCCTCTTCATCAAGCCCTGTCGGCTTTCCGAAGCCCATTTCTATTATATTTCTAACATCATCTGATCTACTCATTTTCTTCTCTATTAATCATGTATGTAATAATGTCCGGTGCTTACATAACAGAATAAATATACTCCATATCAAGATTCTCTCTCAGAACCTCAGCCAGCTTATCATACTGCTCTTCCTTGAAATCCTTATATGAGACCACACTATCCTTCGCAATATCCACGCCCTTAGCCCCGGCAAGTATTCTCACCAGCTCAGCTGCTATATCAGAATCATCAAAGATCCCATGAATGTAGGTTCCGTAAATATTTCCGCGGGAGATAACAGATGCAGCCATCTCACTGTCTCCCATATGTATCTCATATCCGGAATACTGTTTTCCCGAAAGACCTGCAAATACACCTTCAAGCTCCGGTAATCTGCCGCTTACCTGCCTTCTCGTCTTTTCCTTCTTCATAACAGTTGTTATCGGAAGAAGGCCGAGACCATTTATCTTTATCAGTCTGTCAGAACAGTTTACAGCCCCATTCTCCGCCACATAAGCAGGCGTAGTATCATACGTTTTTGCAGCACCACTGTCAGAACCGTATTCATCTTCTATGGTCTCGCCGAGTATCTGGAACCCTCCGCAGATTCCAAAAACAGGGATTTTCTCTGCCTGTCTTTTTATCTCGTTATCAAGGCTTCTTTCTCTGAGCCATCTCATGTCAGCGATCGTATTTTTACTGCCCGGGATCATAATGATATCCGGTGTGCCCAGACTGTAAATATCATCCGCATATCTTACATGACAGCCGCTGATACTGTCAAATACATCAAAGTCCGTAAAGTTGGATATATGTGGCAGCCTGATAACAGCTATATCCACAGTTGCTTCAACCTTTGAGTTAAATCTCTCCGTCAGGCTGTCCTCGTCGTCGATCTTCAGATCCTTTATATAAGGCACCGTTCCGCAGACCGGAACCCCGCATTTATCAACGAGCATATCTATGCCCGGATCAAGTATAGTCTTATCGCCCCGGAACTTATTAATAACAAGTCCCTTAACTCTGTCCTTCTCATCCTGCGGGAGCAGTTCAAGTGTTCCCACAAGCTGTGCAAATACGCCGCCCCTGTCAATATCCCCAACAAGTAGCACATTTGCATCAAACATCTTCGCTATACCCATATTTACGATATCATTCTTCTTCAGGTTGATCTCTGCCGGACTTCCTGCGCCCTCGATCACGATTATATCATATTCTTCCTCAAGCTTCTTAAAGGATTCCTTAATAATCGGTATCAGCTCTGTTTTATATTCAAAATATTTCCGCGCCTCCATATTATCCAGAACCTCACCGCGCACGATTACCTGCGAGCCTCTGTCGCTGGTAGGCTTAAGAAGTATCGGATTCATATCAACTGTCGGTGCGGTTCCTGCAGCTTCTGCCTGCATCACCTGCGCACGTCCCATCTCAAGTCCGTCCGCGGTTACGAAGGAGTTGAGCGCCATGTTCTGTGACTTAAAAGGCGCCACCCTGTATCCATCCTGATGAAATATCCTGCAAAGCCCTGCAGCTATTAAGCTTTTTCCGGCACTTGACATAGTGCCCTGTATCATAATCTTTTTTGCCATATTTTATTACCGATTTCTGTCTATTTATTCTTGAGATCGCCATGTTACACGCGCCATTCAGCCATCTCTTGTTTTTCATAATATCATTCTGCGTTTTTATACCACTCAGCCGTTTCAAGAAGTCCTTCCCGAAGACTTCTGAACTCCGCACCGAGCTTCAAGATACTGCTGCTGTCATAAAACTCAGACTCAGCGCTTCTCATCGGAAACGGAAGCGGTATACCCTTTTCTTCGACAACCGCTATATCCACCGGTACCTTCACTGCACTTACATCAAAGCACTCCTTCATGACTTCAAGCATTGTATCCTCAAACACTTCGTAGGTCAGCTTATCGGGACCGCATACATTAAACGCCTTATCAGCCGCATCTTTACTTTTGCTGCATAAAAGTATAGCCGCAGCCACATCCTTTACATAGGCCATCTGGAAATACCCATCCGCAGCTATCGGGCTGAGTATCTGACCGGCTCTGAGTATCCAGTTAAAATATATTCCCTCACGGGGAGCATAATTCTCCGGTCCGTAAATAAAGGCCGGGCGTATGACCGTAAACTCAGGTCTGAAGCTTTCCCCTTCCGGTTTAACCAGTCCATCACCGTCCCTGAGCACAGCAACCTCCTGCTCAAGTGCAGCCTTCCCCAGTATATAGCTTCCGGCCTCTCCGCCGAAATCCCTGGTCTCAAACTCCGCCGACTCACTTATCAGTTCATTCCCGGTACCGCGTCTGTAAACATCCGTCGTACTGACAAATATATATCTTCCGAAGCTGCTTCCGATATTTTCTGCCACCAGTCTGATATCTCCAGGCTGATATGCACAGAAATCCACGATGACGTCTATCCTTTCGAGCTTTATCTCACTCAGAGCCTTAGCGTCATGTCTGTCCATCACAAAGGTACGCTCCCTTTCCTCCTGAGAAAGTTCAGAAAGCTTCGAGCCTCTGTTTATAAAATATATTTCATTTTCCGGATCCGTGGCGGCCAGCCTCGCAAATTCCTTTCCCAGGAAATACGTTCCGCCTATTATCAAATATCTCATCAGTTCTTCTCTTCCAATTCCTCAGGATCAGCCTTTCCTGCTTCTATCCTGCTCCTGTAATCATTCTTCGGCATAGGCTTTGCAAAGTAGTAGCCCTGTATCATATCGCAGCCCTCACCGGCAAGGAAATCAACCTGTTCCTTTACCTCAACTCCCTCTGCAACGGTTCTCATATTAAGGCTCTGTGCAAGCTTAATAGCCTCAGAAACAACTATCCTTCCTCTGCCGTCCGATTCTTCGCCACGGAAGAATTCCGCATCCAGCTTAAGTACGTCCAGCGGCATATCCTTCAGTGAATTAAGTGATGAATAACCCGAACCGAAATCGTCCATCGAAACAGTAAAGCCGTATTCCTTCAGCTTATTGATCGTATTTACCATCGCCTTCTTATCATCAAAGAAAGCACTCTCCGTAAGCTCTATCTCTATAAGATTGTGCGGTGTACCTGCCGCATCAACAATATCTCTTATCTGCTCTGCCAGATCTTCTTCGGCAAAATGTGCTCTTGAAACATTGACCGAAACAGGTACACATTTCAGACCGTCATCCAGCCATTTCTTCTGGTCTACCGCAACATGGCTTAACATATAGTGATCGATATTTGTGATAAAGCCGTTCTTCTCAAATATCGGAATGAATCTTCCCGGACTCACAAAGCCAAGTTCAGGCGACTGCCATCTGATAAGCGCCTCTGCTCCGCGAAGCTCCTTGGTCCTCGGATCGTATTTCGGCTGATAATAAACCTCATACTCATCCATATTGAGAGCCTTCTCCTGATATTCCTGAACCTTATCAAGCCACTTCTCCTCTTCGATGAGCTTGTCGCCAAAGATCACAACGCCTGATTCATCAGAATCTCCCATACTCTCTCTTGCCGACAGAGCCTTATTGTACTCTTCCTCGATATTGACCGACTTTCTTCTCACGATATGGCCCTTTTCATTTGTGATCATATCAAGTACGCTGACGCCGGCCTGGAAGCTGAATCTGTGATCGTCATCCAGTTTTTCAAGCTTCTTAATAAGCTCATATACTCTCATCTTCAGCCTGTCCTCATCCTCACATTTCAGGATAAGTGCAAAGTTTGAAGACTCGCCATGAGCAAACAGCTCTGTCTTTTTATCAACCTCAGCCTTAAGTATCTCGTGAACATTTTGAAGGAGCTTTTCACCCTCAGCTATCGAATGACATAGACAGTAGTTTCTGTATTTCTTCATATCCAGACTGACAACGGCATATTTACTCTTCGAACTCTTCCTCTTGCATAGAAGCTGCTCGCCTCTAAGGATAAAATACATCCAGTTCTTACCGCCGGTAACTGTGTCGGCAAAGAAGAAGTTCGTCATCTTTCTCTGGCGATGGACATTGCTGATAGTTCTTGCAAGAAGCATTATCATCATGACCAGAACAAGTACGACCATTATGATAAGGATGATCGCAAATGCGATGATATCCCTCTCCGATATAAGCAGCATCGCCTGTACATACATGGTTTCGCTTCCATTCTTAACATCAATGGCTATCCAGACAGGGAGTTCAAAATAGTCCGGAGCAAGATCTTCCTCATCTTCTATCTCCATAGACTCATCACCTATCATGACATTTATATAATTATCCGCATATTCATCCGAATCCAGATACTTCTGAAGCTTACCGGTATCCAGATGAAGTTTATTATCCTTTCCGATCTTTACAGCACTGGCCTTGGTATCCCTGTATACTGTTATATACTCCTCAGTATCAAATACTTTCAGTTCAACCTTCTTCGCCTCATCACCGATGGTATTTTCACCCTTCTGCATGACGATCTTTCCGTTTTTATCGGTAATAAAAAAACTGCGACCAAACTTATCCAGAAGCTTGAAGGCTTCACGCCCTTCACTTCCGGCATCGTAGATCTCAGCCATATTGCCCGCATTTTCATATTCCGTTGTCATCTTGTTATCAAGAGTATATTCCAGAAAATATTTTACAACATAATATACACCCACTCCAAGAGCAGCCGTCATAAGCATAAAAAATATGATAGGTCCTACTATCCTTTTTCTTTTGATCTCCTTATAAATCTGTTTTTTCGTTTTCATAACAGCCCCCTGCCGTTTTATTATGAAAGGCTTCCCGCCTCAAAAAAGATGCAGGAAGCCGTGTTGCTTCTTATGCAGTTTCTTTAACCTTTGAGAAGAAATTCTTCAGATCCATGATAGGTATCGGTCTTGAATATTTGAAGCCCTGAAGATATGAAGCAGCCATGTTGATACATCTCTGCTCATCATTCTCATTCTCAACACCTTCATAGAGAACTGAGTAATTCATATCCTTGAACATATTTGCCAGACCGTCAACCATCTTCTCCGACTTGGTATCATTATTACTTGCAAGCACAAGCGAGCGGTCGAACTTGATGATATCGAAAGGAAGCTCCATGATCCTTTCCATATTCGAATATCCGGTACCGAAATCATCAAGATAGAACTTAATTCCCTTTTCCTTAAGTACATCTATCTTCGACTTCATTACCTCAAAGTCCTTCTCACTCTGGGATTCGGTGATCTCTATCGCGATCTTTTCACTTGGAATGCCGCTCTCATCGATTATTCTGAATATATCATCACAGAAGCTTTCATCTCTAAGCTCAAGAACCGAAACATTTACTGAAATACGATTAACCTCATATCCCTCCTGCAGCAGATATCTTATCTCATCGCAGGTCTTCTGAAGTATTATCTTGGTAAGAGTGTGAATGTAACCATTCTCCTCTGCCAGAGTAATGAACTGATCAGGAAATACAAGTCCGGTCTCAGGAAGCTTGATCCTCATAAGTGCCTCAGCCGTATCGTATCTCTGAGTCTTAACATTAAATACCGGCTGACAATATGCAAGCACTCTCGGGTCTCTGAGGTTTCCACCTCGATGAATATCGGCCAGCTCCTTCAGGATATACTCGTATTTATTGAACAGAGCCACATCGCTCATCTCAACCCTGTGCTTCTCATTATATTTCATACCTCTGTGGATATGTCTGATGAAACTGATATATTCATGGTTCCTACTGATCTCATCAACACTTTCACCATAAACTATCTTGTAATCAAGCTTATACTGATCGTATTCAACATCAAAATCATTAAACATCTTCAGGATCTTCTTTTCGTAATCAGGATTAAGCCCCTTATCCGCGAGAAGTATCATATGACCGTTATTAACCTGGAAGAGAACCGCACCCTTGAAGAACTCACCTGCAAATCTTCTGATGGCCGACTGTATTTCCGGTGGGAAGTTCTTGCCCTCTTCATCAAACTCCTTGATGTAAAGGCTCATGGTGATAAGCGTTTTATTCTTCTCATAATAATACCTTAACATGTCCTCCATGGCGCTTACATTTATCGCACCAAGCTCGATGTTATAAGGATTTGAATGAATGATATACATCATTGAAACAACAGGGAAGAGGAAGGTTGCAACCGTAAAGGATGACTGCTTACTGAACTGCTGTACCGAAATAATGATAAATGATACAAGCATCGTTCCGTAGAAGCCCCTCATTACCTGCTTAAATATTCTGTTTCTGTATACGATCATAAGGAATATAATGATTCCCACAAATACGATATAGCCTACAGGGAATATGTTCCTGCCCTTTGTGGTGGTTCCGTCGTCATTGATATGGAAGCCTGTTTCCCTTACCACACCAAGAATATCAAATACAACCACTACCCCGAAAGCAACCATTGCTATCGTCAGGATAGGCTTTTTCTTACTTATCTCAAGTCGTTGGACATCGATGATATAGACAACATACATGAAAAGGCTTGCTGTCAGGAAGAAATAATAGAGACATCTGAAAATATATACCGGAACATGTCCTTCAGCAGAGGTGATTCCGGACAACTGGTAATGATACGCTATATCTGTGATCGCTGCAAAAAGAAGCAGTCCCACAATTATATTAAAATACAGGAAAGTACGTGTTTTGCTGACATAGGAGGTATAGACAAGTATCAGCATGACGAAGCACATGGCCACAACAACTATATCCCCTACAGGAGAGTAATTATCATTATAGAATTGATCCAATACACCACCCATGCGGACACCTCCTCCCTCATGTTTTACCGCTGTCTTATAATAACCCCTTATCATACAGACAGCCACCGAAGCGCCCTTTGGACATAGCTAAAAAAGGGCAGACTCCCACTTACTTTATTATACCACAAACCCCTTATAAATAGCTATTTGTTATTTAACACAAATTTGTATTCTTTTTTTGTTTATAATCATGCTGAAAAGCCTTATTTCAGCCATTTTTTCTTTTTTCAAGCATGAGCACGCATTCAGCGTCCTTCGTCCACGGAAACTGATCGAAAGCGATGCCTCTTCTTACAACATATCCCTTCTCTGCAAGATACTTCACATCCCTCGCCTGGGTCTCCGGATTGCAGGAAATATATACCACTCTTTCCGGCGCAAATACAGTCAGTGCTTCAAGGAATTCTATACTGCTTCCTGAACGTGGAGGATCCATGAAAACAACCTTTTCTTTTATATCAGCAGGCCGTTCATCGTCACCGTTAACGAAGCTGAGCATGTATTTTCCGGCGTCGTCTCTGACGAAACGGACATTGTTTATCTTATTCATCTCGGCATTCTTATTTGCGTCCTTGACAGCCTCAGGATTCAGCTCGACACCGATAACGTTTGCAGAACTCTTTGCTGCAAGCAGCGAGATCGTTCCTATTCCGGAATAAGCGTCGATAACAAGCGTATCCTTCTTAAGCTTAGCAAAATCAATTGCTGTTCTGTATATCCTCTCTGTCATTTCGGGATTCACCTGGAAGAAACTTCTCGGCGAAAGCTTGAACTCCGTTCCGCAGAGCTTATCCTTAATAAAGCCCTTGCCGTAAAGAACGATATCCCTGTCTCCGAGAACCATGCTTGTATGCTTGTTATTGATATTCAGCACTACCGTGCTTACCTCAGGATGCTTTTCTCTGAGCGCCTTCACGAAATTGTTTTTTGACGGAAATATAGGGCTTGCCGCTACAAGAATTACCATAACCTCTCCGGTACTTCTGCTGACTCTGACCATAACATGTCGGAGCAGCCCGGTTCCAAGATCTTCATCATAGATCTTTATCTTGAAGGACCTGAGCATCCCCTTGATATCCTGAACTATCTTATCTGCCTTTCCATTCTCTATCAGGCACTCAGCGATATCTATCACATTGTGAGTTCCCTCTTCATAGATTCCGGAGATTATCTCGCCTTTTTTTGTACGCGCAAAGGCAGCATTCACCTTATGTCTGTAATGATACGGCTCCTTCATGCCAAGAAGCTTGATCCTGCCCGGTTCGATACCCACAAACTCCTCACTGATAAACTCCTCAAGGCAGCTGTTTATCTCATCTTCCTTTTTCTTAAGATAGCTGTTATATTCCTCTCCGATATATGTGCAGCCACCGCATTTTTTACTGTATTTACACGCTACTTTTTCCATGCTTATCTCCATTTCTGTATATGGGTCTCTTTGAACATGATAGACTCATTCGAACATTACTTCCGGATCACTTTTTACTCTAAGTCCCCTGCTCAGACTCCCGTCAGATCAAAGGCCGGTATGAAGCTCTCCTCCGCAGTCTCTCCAACCTGTATAAAACCGTTTGTCACTCCCAGCTCGGCAGCATAATCCACCAGGCTTTTATATTCGTATTCCGTTACTTTTCTGTTGACCTCAGGGTATCTCTCACTCAGCTTCTCACTGTCCGGCGTAAACTGATTCATCAGACTGATATAAATACTATCGCCATAGGTCTGATAGAGGTATCTCACTATCAGCTTTGCCTGGATCAGCATCCCCGGCAGGAGCAGGTGGCGGACGATCACACCCTTCTTTATGAGTCTTCCTGAGTCATATTCATCCTCCGGATCATCTCTATATTCTGCCGTATCATTCAAATCATCTTTATATTCTGCTTCATCATCCCCTGCATCCCGCTGCGTAAAAATACACTCCGGCTGCTGACGCACCATCTCGGCTATGGCAGCCTTCGCAGCCTCGGGATACCCCGGCGAATTGCTGTATTTTACAGCATCGCTCTCACGTATATATTTCATATCCGGAAGGTAGATATCTATCAGTCCTTCAAGGCTTTTCAGCGTATCGACGGTTATGTAGGACGAGGTATTCATCAGAAACGGCAGGTCAAAGCCCTCCGATTTTGCCTTTTCTATGGCTATCCTGATGGTCGGGATAAATATATCTCCGGTGACAAGATTTATATTATTTGCGCCCTTTTCCTTCAGCTCGAAAAATATCTCCACCAGCCTTCCGATATCGATATTTTTTCCTATCCTTCCGCGGCTGATCTCATAATTCTGGCAGAAGACACAGCCCATATTGCAACCCGAGAAAAATATAGTGCCCGAGCCGTTTTTTCCGGATATGCACGGTTCCTCCCACATATGAAGAGAAGCACGACTGACATGCAGGGTGCTTTTCTCATTACAGATGCCTTTGGCTAAGGTTCTGTCAATATTACATTGTCTCGGACACAGCCTGCAGGGCGAGTATCCTTCCATATTTCTAATATTTTCTGTCATTTACTCATTCTTTGTAATAACTACATTTCCGGTCTTCACAATACTCTTCTCAGGGATGAAGCCTCTGATAGGTGAAAGCGGATAAATATTTGTATTTCTGCCAATAACAGAGCCCGGATTCAGCACGCTGTTGCAGCCTACTTCAACAAAGTCGCCAAGCATAGCACCGAACTTCTTCAGGCCTGTCTCGATATTGATATCGCTGTATTCGTCGTATCCCTTAACAACCACGAGAGTCTTGTCAGACTTAACATTTGAGGTGATGGAACCTGCACCCATATGTGATTTATAGCCGAGCACCGAATCGCCGACATAGTTATAATGAGGCACCTGAACATTGTCGAAAAGTATAACATTCTTCAGCTCTGTGGAGTTACCTACAACACAGTTCTTTCCTACGAGAGCATTGCCTCTGAGGAAGGCGCACTGTCTAACCTCGGTTTCAGCACCGATAATGATATATTCACCGAAATATGCACTGTCCCAGACCTTTGCAGTCTTGTGGATCCATACATTTTCGCCCTTCTTGATATATTCTCCGGAAGCCTCCTCATCGATCTTTGCACCAAGCTTTATGATGAGCTCCTTGATATGAGGAAGAGCCTCCCACGGATAGCTTAAGCCTTCCAGAAGCTCACGGGCCTCTGTATGCTCCAGGTCGTACATATTCTTGATCATAAGTAACTCTTTATTATCTGACATTATTTTCCCTCCGAGTATCTATGCTTTTTTCTTATTTCTTCTTGCTGTAATACGGTGCCGTCTTGTCAAATATATATCGCATATTATTCTGATTGGTTATGCTCTTGACAAAATCGGTATATTTCCGTACATAATCGCACATCTTATCGCTGTATTCCTGCTCGGTTATGGTTCCCGAAGCAACCATATCAAGTCCCTTCTCCCAGCTTGCAGTGAGGTCTGCGCGGAGAAGTCCGTTGATGGAATAAAGTACAACATCATTTATTATCTCACCGAGGAAGGTCGGTGTAACTATCTGAGTCTTTTTATTCAGGGCGATGTATTTATTATTTACAAGCTTTGTGATGATCGAGTCTCTTGTTGCTGAAGTACCGATTCCACTTCCTTTGATCTGTGCACGAAGATCCTCGTCCTCGATAAACTGACCTGCATTTTCCATAGCAAGGATCAGTGTACCCGAGCTGTATCTCTTCGGCGGAGTCGTCTCTCCCTCACGTATGCTGAAGCCGCTGCACGGAAGCACGCTTCCCTTCTTCAGGCTCTTAAAGAGCTCGATGAATTCCTTACTGTTTGAAACCGCACCGGTCTCTCCGTCCTTCTTTCCGTCCTCAGAGTCGCCGGCTTCCTCGCCCTTCTCCTCCGGCTTCTCACCCTGCTTCTTATCTTCGGCATCATCCTTCTTCTGGCCATAATTTCTGTCAGCTATCACAAGATAACCCGGCTTTGAAAGTACCTTTGCACTTGCAAAGAATTTCTCGCCGTTCCTGTCAAGCTTAAGAGAGTATTTCTCATATTCCGCAGGTGGGAAAAATATAGATAAAAACCTTCTAACGATAAGGTCATATACGCCCTGTTTAACTCCCGAAAGTGAACCAAGTGCCGAAAAGCCCTGGCCGGTAGGAATGATGGCATAGTGGTCTGTTATCTGTTTATCATTAACATATTTTGATTTTGCGATATTTTTATAGCCGCCCCGGTTCATTATAAGGTCGGCGTAGGCTCCCAGTGGCGCATAGGCTCTGAGGCCTCCGATATTCTTGCCTATCTCCTTCGAAACCGCCGTCGAAAGAACTCTCGCATCGGTTCTCGGATAGGTTACAAGCTTCTTCTCGTAAAGCTCCTGCACTATCTCCAGAGTTTCCGCAGGGCTTATCTTATATATTCTCGAGCAGTCATTCTGAAGCTCGGCAAGGTTGTAGAGCATCGGCGGATTCTTCTTCTCCGTCTTCTTCTCAACCTTCTCACATATCATTTCGATCGGAAGGGGCTGTGACAGCTCTTCTATAAGCTTCTCCGCATCCTCTCTCTTTTTGAATCCATTTTCCTTATACAGCAGAGGACTTTCAAAATACTTTGTTCCCTTTTCGCTGCGCCACTCAGCTTCGAAGGAGGCATTTTCATCTCCAACCTTCGCAAGCACTCTGAAGAAAGGCGTCGGAACGAAGCTTCTGATCTCCCTCTCTCTTGTGACTATCATACCCAGAACACAGGTCATTACACGACCTACGGCGATAACGCATTTATCAAGTCCCAGATACTGCTTCACCGGATAAGAATACTTAAGTGTCAGAGCACGCGAAAAATTGATACCCATCAGATAGTCCTCCTTCGCACGAAGGTAGGCAGCTGTACTGAGGTTATCATATGCGGACAGAGGCTTTGCTTCGCGGATACCGCGGAGTATTTCCTCTTCGGTCTGGGAAT
The DNA here is from genome assembly GCA_017430325.1 of Eubacterium sp. Taxonomy (GTDB): domain Bacteria; phylum Bacillota; class Clostridia; order Lachnospirales; family Lachnospiraceae; genus Eubacterium_Q. Next base: position 110,314 of record JAFRNE010000011.1, on the reverse strand, counting down.
CGATCCATACCCTTCTCTTATCCTTCTTATCACTTACGCCTGCCTGCATATCCACAAGCCTGTAGATGTATTCTCCCTCACGTCCCGAGTCGGTGCAGACATAAATAGTCTCAACATCATCACGATTAAGCAGCCCGCTCACTATCTTAAACTGCTTGCTGGCTGCCGGGATAACATCGTATTTGTATTTTTCAGGGATAAATGGGATGGTGTCCATCGACCATCTTTTGTATTTTTCATCGTAGGCTTCAGGATAACTCATGTTAACGAGGTGGCCGACACACCAGGTTACGATGTTGTCGCCCTCCTCGATATAACCATTTGATCCACCGCCCTTTATGCCAAGAGCCTTCGCAAACTCCTTGGCAACGCTTGGTTTCTCTGCTATGTATAATTTTTTCATTTTCTGTCTCTTCTATCCGGTCTATATTATATGATCACACGGATTCGCATCGTCATATTGTATGATCACGCGAATCCTCGACTGACACCCATGATCACTCTGAACTACATCCGTATGTCCTTTTATCTTAAATAAATGTAAGAAGATCAGCTACTTCCTTACGAGGTACGGCTGGAAGCTCCTTATCGCTGTAGCCGATAGGAATAAGTGCTGAAACATTCTGATTCTCAGGAAGATTGATGAGCTCTGCAACCTTTGCATCATCAAATATTCCAAGGATAACGCTTCCAACTCCTGCTTCATGAGCAGCGAGACAGAAGGTCTGTGCAGCGATACCTGCGTCAAACATTTCCCAGCCCTGTCCCTTAGAGGTTGTGAAGGAACCATCTCTCTCATAACCGCTTCTCTTGGCAACAGAAGCAAGAACTACAAGTGCAGGTGCACCTAATATGATCTCCTTATTATGCTCAAAGCCGAGAGTTGCTTCGTCAGCGATCTTAGCAAGCACTTCCTTATCTTCAACAACAATATATCTTGCAGTCTGGCTGTTCTTCCAAGATGGAGCCATCCTTGCAGAATCGATTATCTTCTCAACAGTCTCATGACTAACCTTCTCGTCAGTAAAGTTTCTAACGCTTCTTCTTGTCTTGATACCTTCTAATAATTCCATTTTGCAGCCCTCCTTAAATATCTTTCGCTACGCCAAAAAATTAGCAGAAATATTATAACATGTCCGACCGAAAAAATACAGTACAGGATTACTCATGTCCAACGATGCAACATTGCAGGCATAACAAAAAAGCAACAAATACAAAAATATTTTTATAGATTTCTGTTATTTTTCTTCTTCAGAAGTTCAGACATATCAAGTCCGCCCGCCGGAGCCGCTCCGCCCTTAGGTTTAGCCGCTTTCTTATCAGCCTTGCCGGCTTTCTTACCTGCCGAAGCCTGCTGAGGCTGCGTACCACCCTGAGCCGCAATACCTGCTGCCGGTGTCTGTGGACCGGTGAAAAATACACCCGATGCTGCCGATGGTGCCGCAGGAGCTGATATTCCACTGTCCGGACCTGCATTTATCGCAGCCGCTCCATCGCTTATAACCACTGACTTCACCTTCTTCTTTTTCTTGATAGGGAAGTGCATGAAGCCGAGCTTTCTGAGGGTTACGTCCGTCACAAAGAGAAGCAGCGCAAGCAGGATAAATATCCATGTCAGCTCAAACTTTGAAGAGAAATGCTTCTTCATGTCTCCCCAGACAGAATCAGAGAAGCTTATGGCTTTACCGTATTTTTCTATATATTCTATGTAATTCTTGTTACTGATATCAAATCTGTATTCCTTCGGGTACTGGAGCACAGCGGCTGTATTTATGGAGTTAATGAGCGCTCCGCCGTCCTCTCTGACAACACTCATCTCGTATATACCTGCGCTGTCACCGTCAAGCTCAGCCTGAAATACGCCCGGCTCAACCATAACAAAGCTGAGGCTTCCCTCTGTTCCGTCAGGCGATACATAATTTGCAGAGATCTCAGTATCTTCTTTGAATTCGTCTGCCTTATAGGTGATGATGGTCTTGCCATCCACTTCCTTGGTCTCAACCTTATCAGCCGAACTCATACTCTCATTTATCGTATAATCCGTGAGTCTCTTCCACATTGCAGCATAATCGGTCTCGCCGGACAGATTTGAGGTCCACTCACCTTTGACATCAGTATTCCATGCCACAGTCTTACCAAGACCGTACTGCCATACTGTAAGGATCGGATCATCCTGATTGCTTGTGATGACCTGAGTTGAAAGCTCCTTAGCTGTTGCACCGATGTAGCCGAGTATTTCCGGCCAGCCGCCCTCGAAAAGTCCCTTGGTTATCGCATTTGAAGGCGATACATTCAGACCGAATTCACCGTTCTGGATGTAGGTATTCATGGAAAGATATATTTCCTGCGTGAAGATGCTCGGGATATTTCCGGCATTTCTTGAGTGATAATATCTTCCGCCGCAGGCTGTTGCAAGACGGTTCAGGAGCATTGTATCCGCATAATCACCTACTGCAACCGTTGAAAGAGTAAGACCACTCTTATTTATAAGCTCTATGGCATCATCAAAATCATCAGTCTCACCCATACCATCACTGAGAAGGATAAGGTGTTTATTGACTCCCGGTGTGCTCTTCAGCTTCACTGCAGCATCCATAAGAGCAGGTTTGATGGTAGTACCGCCGCCTTCCTTAATCTTCTTGATGGATTCCTTGATAGTTTCCTTATCGGTAACCTGCTGCACAGGAACTGCCCATTCGAATCTGTCATCGAAGGTCACAACGCCGACATAATCTCTTTCACTAAGATTATCAACTGCTGTAACTGCCGCATTTAAAGCTACGTCCAGGAAGGTTCCGCCGCCTGCCGCATGCTCAAGCATACTTCCGGAACGGTCGATGATCAGAATAAGTCCCGTTGAAGGCATCTCCACCAGACCTCTCATCTCCATATCTACAGGAAGTATCTTCTCGATAACGGTATCGTTGTAGCCGCCGAGCATAAAGCTGTTCTCGCCGCCGCAGCAGATAAAGCCGTGTCCGTAATCCTTAACATAGGTCTCAATACTATCCATAAAGCCGTCTGGAACATCGGACAGAAATACATTGTCAAATATTATGCTTTCGTAAGCGAGCATATCCTTAAGCTCAGTCGGAGCCTTGGAAACGCTCATCCCCTCGTAATTAACTCCCGCAGCCTTAAGCACTGCTTCGAAGGCATCATCCTTAGCGCCCTTGCCAAAGAGAACAAGTACTCCCGGAGCATCGCTTACAGCCGTAAATACATTAAAGGAATTGTTGTCAGGATTCTGATCACCCTCAGCATCAACCGTGATGGTGAAGCTTTCAGAATGCTCACCTTCAACTGTCTGACGGAAGGAGAATCTGTTATTTCCTTCTTTGAGACTGACCTTCATCTCCGAACCCTTTCCGTTTCCGTCTGTAAGGGTCAGATTTGCCTCAGTTTCAATATTGCTTACAATAGTTACATTTATCGTGAACTGTTCGCCGAAGCTTACTCTGTCCGGAAGAGTCGCATTTTCAATATATACATCGTCGATATCATCCTCTTCGAGAAGTATGCTTCGAAGCTCGATATCGCCGCCGGTAATGGCGGCAGCCGTATTCATGATATTTCCTTCGGTCTCTCTACCATCGGTAACGATAACGATCCTGCCGGCGCTTTCGGAAGGTATCATGGAAAGCGCTCTTCCCACAGCCTCTTCGATATTTGTCGCATCGCCGTCAACCTTGGCCATAACGCCGCTGTAGCTGTCTGATTTGGTAACAAACTGATCGATGACTGAATCATCACCGAAGGCAACAACGCCGTACTGATCGTTCTTTCCGATCTTTCTGATCTCGCGGCTGAGGAATTTATCTATCTCCTCCAGATGATCCTTATCACTTTCCGAAAGGTCTATAAGAAATACAGTAGTCTGCACCTTGGCCTTTGTCGGAATATTGATTCCGAGGATACCAAGTACAAGAAGAAGGGCCATAACACATCTAAGAATGATGTAGAACTTCCCTCTGTATCTCATGCCTCTTACATAGATCATAAGCTCTAAGATCAGCAGTAAGATCGCAGCCACAACAAGATAGTCTCTGAGATTCTTTCTGATAAGTGCACCCGAATAATCACCTGTGCTGACATTACCCTTATCATCAGGTCTTCCGTCTGACTCAGACATAGGGAAACGTACAACATAATTCTCAGCTGCTTCTCCCGCAGAAACAGAAAATACACCTGCCTCCGTCAGTCTTGAAGCAAGCACTGCCGAATCATAATCAGCTGATGGATTGACCTGAAGTGTCTCTCCTGCTGTATAAATATTATCAACAAGTATTCCAGAATCGGACAGATAGCTTACGGAATCCGCTATAAATATAGGGAATTCAGCCTTCAGAGGGAAATCGGTCTCTCTGATATCAAAGCCGAGAACGATATATCTTACACCGTCCTTCTCACCGAAATATCCTACAGAGCTTCCGTTATGCTCGATAAAGCTGGTTGCCCAGTCAGGCACTTTAAGTATTGCCGCCTCGTTTACGCCCAGTGAAAAGTCGCCTATTCCATAGGTGAGAGCAGTCTCTCTTACTGTTACAAATATACCCTCCAGCTTCTTCTCTATATCCGCTTCATCTGAAGGTATACCGAATCTCATAACACCGGATACAGTACTCTGTTCACCCTCGGCACTGGTGCCGGTGTAATCCTTCATACCGCTGCCGCTGTCGTATATAAGTATATTTGAATCACTGTTCTTAACGCTGCTGTCGTCTGCAGCAACACGTACAGTATGTCCTGTTACAGCCTGAAATGCCTTCTCAATATAAACATTTCCCTGGCCTATGAGCATACCGTTAACGTCATTTATCCTGGTCTTTACAGCGTAAGCCTTGTTATCCTTATCAAGGCTGTCCTTACCACCGTCTTCGAAGGTGATTCCTGAAATCTCTATCCTTGCACTCTGGCCTCTCCAGAGAACATCGTTAAAGATAGCTGTTGCAGAAAGTCCTGCATCTGCCGAAAGATCCTTAATACCAAGAACTGTTCCGTTCTCATCGTAAAGTGTTACTTCAAAGCTTGCTGCACTGTTTCCGAAATTGGTTATCCTTGATGCAAAATTGTATATTTCCTCGCCCTGTGCATCCAATCCTGCTGAAGAAAAGGTCAGGCTGAAGGCGGAAATATTTTCCGAACCGCCGCCATAAGATCTGATCTCAGCATCAAGCTTATTCTTGTATTCTTCGGCTGAAGATACGCCGCTTCCATCCGTAAATATCACAACATGCAGAGGCTCGTCTCCGCTGCCCTCCTGCATGGTCCTTACTATATCGTAAGCTGAGGTAAGACTTCCTTCCTCATCGGTGCAGCTTATTGCATTGAGAGCCTTCTTTACCTTACCCTTATCCTTCGAATTGGATATTCTTATATCTGTGGTACCGCCTGCAGTAATGACCGTAAAGCTTGTAGCGCCGGCGTCATCCACCATATTTTTAGCTTCCTCGATGGCTCTCTCAAGCCTTGTCTTACCACCCTCGGTATGCTGCATTCCGGCACTGGTATCGATGAGCATAAGGACATTTGTTTCAGTCCTGCTCTTTGTTCTGATATGAGGTGCCATAAGTGCAAAAATAAGAAGCACGACAATAAGAAGCTGGAGCACAAGCAATATATCCCTTACAAAACGGGACTTCGTTGTTCTGCTCATAGTCTTCTCAAACAGCTGCTTCCAGAGTAAATTTGAGGATATCTTCGTATCCTTTCCTCTCGGTCTGAGGAAGTATAAAATTATTATAAAAGGCACAAATACAGTAAGTGCCAGCGGAAGTAAAGTACTAAATGTCATAGATCTCTCTCAGGTCCTCAAATACTATTCTCTCCATACTCTCATCCGTATAAGTACGTCTGTAGAAAGCATGATATTTCTTGGCAAGTCTCTCTATCATCCTGCAGAAGCTGTTAAATGCATCTCTGTAATCATTAACTGTCTTCGCATCCATCGTAACTCTGATACGGCTGACCTCATCCTCCATATCGATCAGGTTGTGGGTTCCTTCAAGAGTCGGAACCTTCTCTGACGGATCCAGTGTATGGATGAGTATCACCTGCTGCTTGCAGTAATCAAGATATTTGAAAAGCTTCTCCAGATTCTCTTCTCTCTTCTCATCAGTAACAAACTTTTCGTCCCAGAGGTCGGAAATAATGATCGTCACGCCCGCACCTCTGTTCTTCATCTTCCTGACTGCGCTGTAAATATCGGTCTCTCCCTCATAACTCCTGTTATCAAGAAAATCCCTGATCCTTCCAAAGGCTCTGACACCTCCGGAAATACTGAGAGGCCTCTCCAGCCTGTGTGTATCATAAATATATACATGATCGTTTCCGGCCAGTCCGATATATCCAAGGGCAGCCGCAAGCTCACCGGCAAGCTCTGATTTTAAAGGCTCGCCGTAATCCATTGACTTGCTCGTATCAAGAAGGATGTTGATGCAGGCTTCCCTTTCCTCAACATATTCCTTTACGAAAAGCCTTTCGGTCCTTCCGTAGGCATTCCAGTCGATACGCCTGATATCATCCCCCTGCATATATTCTCTGAAGTCAGAGAACTCCGCAGAAGAACCCTTTGCGTTCGACTTTCTTGCACCCTGCATGACAGAGCTGCTCTTCTTATGAACGGCTATCCTGAGACGGCCGATTAATTCAAAGTAATTTCTGTCGATCATTATAATTGCTCCATTGTTCTATACGGACGTTTACTTGCCGAGGATTCCATCGATAACCTTGTCGGCAGTTATGCCGTCTGAAACTGCATCAAAGCTGAGGACGAGTCTGTGACGAAGTGCAGGATAAACTGCATATTCAACGTCCTCAAAGGATACGTTATATCTTCCTTCCATGAAGGCTCTGGCCTTTGCGCCTCTGATAACTGCCTGAGCTGCTCTCGGGCTGACACCTTCTCTGATGAACTTGTTATCTGCATGGGTAGCCATGATGATATCAAGTATCCTGTCCATAACTGCATCTGCGATAGGAATAGTCTTAACCGCTTCCTTTACAGCAAGAAGTGTATCTCTGTCGATTACTCTCGCAGAAGCTGTGGCTGTATTTCCCTCGGTAAGTCCAACGATTCCGCGAAGTTCTTCCTTTGTAGGGAATGGTACGAGGATCTTGAACATGAAACGGTCGAGCTGTGCTTCAGGAAGAGGATAGGTACCCTCTGTCTCGATCGGGTTCTCGGTTGCGAGAACGAAGAACGGCTCATTTATCATATAGCTTGTATTTCCGACTGTTACCGTATGCTCCTGCATGGCCTCAAGAAGTGCCGACTGAGTCTTAGGAGTCGCACGGTTTACCTCGTCCGCAAGGATGAGATTTGCAAATATAGGGCCCGGTTCGAAACGGAAGTTGTTTCCGGACTCGCTGTGCTCTATGATATTTGTACCGGTAATATCGCCCGGCATAAGGTCAGGTGTAAACTGTATTCTCTTGAAGGAAAGTCCAACAACCTTGCTGATGGTATTTACGAGTCTGGTCTTGCCAAGGCCCGGCATACCTTCGAGAAGAACATTTCCTCCTGTAAGAAGAGCAAGGAGGGTCGTCCTTACGACGTCCCTCTGCCCGATTATCTCTTTTGCTATCTCAGCCTCACACTGAGCTACTCTCTGCTGAAGTTCACTGTAATCCATGTTAATCCTCCAATAAGTTTCCAAAATAATCCTTTATGACATCCTCCATACCAGGAGGGTATTTACCACTTTCGATACCTTCGTAGGCTGTCTTCTCGTACTCGCCGATAACTTCTTCGTAATTCACGTGATTTCCTGACCATGCAGGACCGTTGTTTGTACTGCCGTATCCTGAATCTCCGCTTCCGTTTCCGTTACCTTCTACATTTACGTTATCATTTCCCGGAATGCTCACGTAGTCATGATCGTTATGAGCTGTTCCTTCGCCACGTCCGACGCCGCCACCAGGTTGATCTCCCGGCTGATTGCCGCCACCAGGCTGGTCTCCACCGCCGCCAGGTTCCTGCGTATCTGTTCCGCCGCCAGGCTGCTGTGTATCTGTTCCGCCACCAGGCTGCTGTGTATCTGTTCCGCTACCAGGCTGCTGTGTATCTGTTCCGCCACCAGGCTGCTGTGTATCTGTTCCACCTCCAGGTTCCTGCGTATCTGTTCCGCTACCAGGCTGCTGTGTATCTGTTCCGCCGCCAGGCTGCTGTGTATCTGTTCCGCCACCAGGCTGCTGTGTATCTGTACTGCCGCCAGGCTGCTGTGTATCTGTACTGCCACCAGGCTGCTGTGTATCTGTTCCGCTACCAGGCTGCTGTGTATCTGTACTGCCGCCAGGCTGCTGCGTATCTGTTCCGCCAGGCTGTCCGCTTCCGGTATTCTGCTCAGTCGAGTTGTCTTCTTTCTTATTTGCAGCTTCCGCTGCAGCCTCTCTCATTCTTTCGGCACTTTCAGGATCGTTATCGATCTTTTCCTTAGCATTTGCCATATCATTGAGTCGCTGGTTTATATCATCATATTTAAAATCAAGTTTATCCTTTGCAGCCTGATACTCTTCCTCGGTTTCAGCCTTATCAAGCTCCTGCTTTGAAGCCTCAAGGGACTCTATCATCTGCTCCAGCTTTTTCTTCTCATCCTCTGTCAGACTGCCTGAAAGCTCATCCTTAAGCTTTTCAAGCTCGTCCTTAAGATCATCTACATCATCCTTCTTCTGATCTACCTTCTGGCCTATCTTATGAAGCTCCTTGGCGCGAGCCTTGGTCTTGGAAGGTAAGAACATCGAGGTGATGACTGCTGCGAAAAGGAAGGTAAATATACATACCAGCTTTGGCAGCCCCTCACGCTTAACCCTGATGCTCTTCTCACCTGCTCTGGCTACCTTTACGGCATCCTTTCTCTGAAGCTCATATATCGGGCCATCCTTATCGAGTCCTTCATAAGCAGTGACTATTCTCTCTCTAAAGCCTGCGCTGTCGATATCAAGCGCCGCATCCCTGTCACCGATCTTCTTCATTATTCCCAATGCTATTCCGACAACTGCCGAAACAGCGATAAGTATTATCGCAACAAGGTCAGCATAGAAGAACGGCTTGATGAAGGAATATATTTCCACCAGAAGCGCCGCCAGAAATCCTGCGGAGATGCAGAGCACCATCGACTTTGTCATCCTTACGGCATTCATCTTGCCTTTATGCTTTTTTACGAGTTTTTTGATATATTCTTTATCGTTCATATGATCACCGTCCTTACTATCAAACACTGAACTACCTAACTATGATCATTCTTAGTTACCGCTGATCAGACCTTCTTATTTCCCTTAAGAGGATCTATCCTTCTTGCCGAAAGCACAATGAAGAAAATTGTAAATACAACAAATATTATGCTTGCAGCTATTATCCATCTGTGGTCTGAATTGACCTCCATATTCTCTATAGTCTTAAGGAGCTTGAAGGTATTTCCGTCCCCTGCAGAAATAGAGAAAAGTACGCCGAAATACATTACCGGATTAAGCAGCAGGAATATGCTGGATATCATCAGCTTATCAAACACAACATATTCAACGAAAGCCAAAAGCAGTGTTCCGACTATCATGAAAAATACCAGTACGAAGGAGAATATGATCGCTGACATTGACTTCCTGCATACTGAGGATGCATATATTCCGATGCTCGCCAGGAAGAAGGCATATATCGTCACCATCAGAAGGTAGAGGAAAAGTATGCCCCAGCTGACGCTTCCGCTTACAAAGGATACTGCCATGATAGGCACTCCTGCGATCGCAAACATCATGATCCTTACGATAACTGACATCAGCTTGCCCCATACTATCTGGGATGGCTTGATGGAGGTTGTAAGCATGATATCGAAGGTCTGTCTCTCCTTCTCGCCGGATATCGAAGCTCCTGTCATGACCGGAATAACAAAGCTCATGATAAGGAGCTCTGCAAGTCCGACAAGCGGAAAGAGCTTTCCGAACATATTATAGTCTGAGGAATTGACATTTCCCTTTCCGAAGATCGAGTTCAGGGAAATGATAAAGGTCAGCATAAGGATCACTTCAAATACAAGTATTTCTATGAAGTACCTTTTTCCTCTTGCAGTTATTTTTATTTCTCTTTTTGTTATAGGATTAACTTGCATTTTCTCTATTATCTCCTGTAAGCTGCATGAATAAAGTTTCAAGATTGTTCTCTTCCTTACGGAAACCTGTGATAACCACACCGCTTGCCATAAGAGTTGCTATAAATCTGTTCATATCCTCATCGCTTCCGCCGCATGAAACTATGATCTGATTCTCTCTTACGGATTCAAGAGTAGTCATCGGGAACTCCTGAGCCTTTACGGCTGCAGGTGTCGTATCACCCTTGATATCTATTATGATCCTTGCATTCTCATTTCCTCTGCCAAGTATCATATCGATGGTTCCGGCAGCTACTATCCTGCCCTGATTCATGATTCCTATACTGTTACACATCTCAGAAAGCTCTGAAAGGATGTGCGAACTGATTATGATGGTCTTGCCCATGCTCTGAAGGTTCATAAGAAGCTCCTTCATCTCAACTCTGGCTCTCGGATCAAGTCCCGAAGAAGGCTCATCAAGTATGAGAAGCTCCGGATTGTGCAGGAGGGCTCTTGCTACACAGAGTCTCTGTTTCATTCCACGTGAAAGGGAATCAACGTATTCATCCACCTTATCGGTGAGGTTGACAAGTTCAAGAAGTCCGCCTGTCATACTGCTGACATCTCTGTAGCTGATGCCGTAAAGTGAACCATAGAATTCCATGTATTCACTGACCTTCAGATTATCGTATACACCGAAGAAATCAGGCACATAGCCTATACATTTCTTCGCCATTTCCGGTGCAGCATTCCTGTTCACGCCGTTGATCCAGATCTCTCCGGAGGTCGGTCTGAGCAGTCCGCTGACCATTCTTATGGTAGTTGTCTTGCCGGCTCCGTTAGGTCCCACGAATCCGAAGAGGTCTCCCTTCGGTACGTGAAGATTGATGCCCTTTACAGCCGGAAATTTATTATAATATTTTACGAGATTTGATATATATAACATGCTTTGTTCCTCTCCAAATCCTTATTCAATCGTTCCGATACTGTAAATACATCCAAGCGAAAGCTCATTTACATCGCCTGTCGCAAAGGTTTCATATTCAGAAGTTATTCCGATGATAATCTCATCAGAGTCATTACTAAGATCATCGAGTGCCAGAAGAAGCGCTGACAGCTCTCTGTAATCGATCCTGTCGCTGTCCTTAAATCTCTCAGCAATACCGGCACTGTCGCCCGGATAATAATAGAGATTTGAGTAAACAATATTTGAAGAAACAGCCAGCTTATCACCTGCCTGAAGCCCCTTCGTTACAACAACAGCGTCATCCTTATAGATCAGAATATAATCGAAATTATATTCTGTTTCGTTCGTAAGTGTTCCGGCTATTCCTGTTGACCAGCCGGTGTCTTTTAGACTTAACATACCTGACTTCTTATTGTCTGAAAGTCCCACGAAATAGCCCTTATCGAAGCTGCTGTCGCCTATATGCTTAATACTTGTGCGGCCACCGTCATAGTTGACCACATAATCTATTTCTTTTCTTCCGTTATAATTGCCATAGGTTCTGAACACTGTACCAAGACCGTTTATCGTATCCTTCAGATCAACGGAAACAGTTCCTGACTTACTTGAAAATACAGCCATATAAGTCTTTCTGACACCGCTTCCATCCGCATTGGCAATCGTTACATTCGAGATATTTCTGGTTGAAAGCTTGAACTTTCCACCGTAGATCATGATCGCTACCACAAAAATTATCGTTATGACCGGAATGGCGATCCAGAAAAACTCTCTCTTATTTGTCTTCTTAAGTATCAGATAAAGTACAGGTCCTATAACAAGAACATAAATAAATATGATCCACTTAAGTCCTGTGATACTTACCTTCTTCAGACCTTCAATACTCTTGAAATATTCCTGAATGTAGCCAAGATCCTGACCTTCATCCTTGTAGTAGCTGTAATAAAAGCCTGTGGCACTGAAGGTATCGGAATAGGAATTGTAGAGTATCGCCTCCATATCATCCATGTTAATGAAATCCGGATCACTGAAGCTTATCTCATTTAGGACGAGAACACCCTTTCCTTCACGCTTGTAGGTTCCCGGAATACTATAGGAGGTGTAGTAATAATTAGATCCGTAATTGATAGTCGATACGGTAATATCTATGAAATCTCCTGTCATATATGAATAAACCTGCTGCTTTGAATGACCTGTGATCTCAGCATCGATAAATCTGCTTGAGAAGCCCTTTGTTGCCTTATCTTCATTGGCACCTGTACCGATATAAAGAACGCCGCCGCTATTTACAAAGGCTTCTATACGGCTGATGGCTGCCGGATCCAGCTTTGTGGTGTCATAATCATCTATGATCATATAAGTAAGCTTTTCGATCTCATTACCTATATTGTCAGCTGTCAGTTCTACAAGCTCAATAGGAAGCTCCTGATCAACCTTGTATATTTTCTGGCCATTCAGGTCAAGATAAGATAACTTTGAAAAATCATCGGCAAGAACACCGATATAGACTGCTTCCGCCATCGCAGCCACGAAGAGGTCATCGTCTCTGCATGAATAAACCGGATTCTTTTTATCATCAAGAAGCGAAAGCTCGATACTGAACTCTCCGTTCATATCTCCTGTTTCAGGTATCCTGATGGTAAAGCTTTTCTCAGTCTTTTCCGGAAGAACTATCCTTGTGTCAAATTCAATTGAATCATCAATGGCATTTACGATAGAAAGACGCGCATATCCGCTAAAGTCCAGCAGATCACTGTATGCAGTAATTGTTACATCATAATAATCGTCTCCGGTAGTCTTGGACGCCGTTGCGGAGATACGGAAGGCAGAATTATTCTCCTTCTCCGTTGTTTCTTCGGTAGTATCCTCCGTGGCAACCTGTGTAGTCGCTCTTGTCGTTTTTTGAGCCAACGAAACGGATGCGCTGATACCCCCTGTAAATATGATGATCAGACTGATCAGAAATGTTAGAAATACTTTTTTACTCTTCACTTTGATTCCCTTTTTCTCTTTTGACAGTATTTTTTTAATGTGTTATTATCGTCTCTGTAAGCAGGACAGATGATCGCGGATGATGCCCCCTAAAGCATCATATGAGGAAAGTCCGGGCTTCATAGGGCAGGATGCCGGATAACGTCCGGGAGGGGTGACCCTCGGAAAGTGCAACAGAAATATACCGCTGCCACTTGGCAGTAAGGGTGGAAAGGCGAGGTAAGAGCTCACCGCTCGGCTGGTAACAGACGAGGCTCTGTAAACCCCATTCGAAGCAAGACCAAGCAGAGGCTATATGGCTGCCCGTCATGCCTCAGGTAGGTCGCTCGAGATCTATGGCAACGTAGATCCTAGATAGATGATCATCCAACGACATAACCCGGCTTATCGTTCTGCTTACTTTATATTTTACTTATACTTCCCACAGCCTTTGTTCTGTGGGATTTTTATATATGCACCTTCCGATAGACACACTTCCGGTGCATATATGTTATATACGCACGAGCATATTATTTTTATTGAAGATTTTTTAAAATTTTTTATATATCGAAGCAGCCGCCTCCGATAAACTCTCTGATGATGGAGGTCTGAGGCACATTTGTCGACTCAAATCCCAGGAAATAATCAAGGAATTTGAGCAGTCTGTTGGCCTCGAGGTATTCCTCGCTGTCACGCGGCACTCCGAAAAGCAGAGGTTCCGCATACTGCTTTATCGCAGAAAGCTCATATATCAATGCGGAATTGAACATTACATCAGCCTCTTCCTGGTAAGGGAATATATTTTTCTCTTCACCTCTTCTGACTGAAGGCCACATCCTGATGGTCATTCTTGCATCATTTCCCCTGGTTCTCGCATCTCTTATGATACGTCTCAGCAATCTTCCATCTGTTGTAGCTATTCTGTTATGCTCATCGACATTCAGCATATTAAGCGCGCTGATATATATTTTAAACTTCTCATTCTCAGGCAAAGCTTCTGTCATCTTCGGGTTAAGCGCATGTATTCCCTCACATACAAGTACATCGCCCTCATTCAGACGAAGCTTATCGCCGTTATAAACCTTTTTACCCAGATTAAAATCAAATCTTGGCATTTCTACTTCCTTGCCCGAAAGAAGCTCTGAGATCTTACTTCCAAAAAGATCAAGATCCATTGCGCCAAGGCATTCAAAATCATAATTACCGTTCTCGTCTCTCGGTGTATCATTCCTCTCCTTGAAGAAATTATCAAGAGCGATCGGATGCGGATGCATACCGTGAGCTCTCAGCTGTATGCTGAGCCTGTGGGAAAATGTGGTCTTGCCCGATGAAGAAGGTCCGGCGATAAGAACAACTCTCTTATCCTCCTTGATGATCCTTTCAGCAACATCGGCAATATTTTTCTCCATAAGTGCTTCCTGAACCAGCATGAGGTCGTTGATTCCGCCCTCTGTGATGACTCTGTTGATATCACCAACACAGTTGATCTCCATCATTCTGCCCCAATCCTCTGACTGTCTTAAGACTCTGTAGAGCTTAGCCGGAGCCCTATATGTGATAGGTTCATCGAGAGCCTTTCTGTCCGGAACCACGAGGACAAAACCGTCATCGTATTTTACTATATCAAAGGCTCTGAGATAGCCCGTTGAAGATGGCATGTAACCATAAAAATAATCATAATAACCGGCAAGATTGTACAGATTGATCCTTGAAACTCTGCGGTAGTTAAGAAGCTTAACTTTATCCTTAAGTCCCATGTCTGCGAACCTGGCTCTTGCCTCGTCTGAACTGAAGGATCTCTTGTCTATCGCAAGATCCATATCCGCGATATCCTTCATCCTCTTTTTAACATTTTCTATCAGCTCATCGGTGAGGCTGACATTATCACTGATACGGCAGAAATACCCATTGCCCAGCGAATACATGACATATATTTCATAGTCCGGACTGCCCTTCAGGATGTCATCAAAGGCCTTCATCATAAGAAGAGTAAGACCTCTCTTGTAAATGTCAAAGCCTATAGTCGTATCTATCCCGATAAACTCTACATTTGAATCATTCTCAAGAAAATAATTCATCTCACGAAGCTTTCCGTCCACAACCGCAGCTATATAGTCCTTTTTCTTTTCGGGCATGACAAGATCAGCCAGAATAGCAAGCTCGGTATATTGATCGACGCTTACCTGGCCTTTTTTATCCCCCGCTGTGTAATTAATGAGTATTTTATCCACCACCATAAGTTTTCCTCCCAAAATGCTTATCCTTTAATGCAAATACTTATGAATAACATATTCCGGCGTAACTCTGTTGCCATCGTAATCACCAAAATACGTGCGTCCGCCTTCGGTTATCCTTGACCATCCACTGTCATCCGAACGGATGGCACTTGGTGCATAACCCGGCGTCGCTTCGAACCAGAAAGCCAGTTCGTCGGTCTCTATATTACGGACACTTACACGAAATACCATCTTATAGTAATCCTTGTCCGCTCCTATATAATCAACCTTTATACCGCCGATCTTCTCAACGATAAAATATTTCTGCGGCTTATCTATCTTAGGCTGATATGCATCCTCAGGAAACATATCCGCAACAGTTGTCACACTTACATAATATGCTTCGGTTTCAGCAAGTATCATCTGTTTATTCATATTGTCATATTCAGGGTAATCTATAGCCGGGCACTCTTTTACCGAAATGACTGGTCCGTCCAGATAATCTGCATATCCGCCTGCCACATCTTCACTGATCTTTTTTCCGGGATCAAGCTCTTCGCCAAAATGCTCCTGTGCTCTTGCAAGAAGTGCATCAGGTTCAACATTCTCGGAATATTTTATCAGTTCTTCTGTTCCAACCTTAAACTTGTTCAGCTTGTCCGGCTCATCTGTCACATAGGTAAAATTGCCTGCTATTTTTGAAAGGTAATCCAGCTCACCGACATATACGGTGACTTCATCTGAATTATAGAATGAAGTACTTATCTTAGGTTCACCTTCTATTGTCACGACCGCATCCTTCATACGTGGAAACGATGAATCAATAAAAGTTACATTATCCGGAACAGTAAGCTCCTTCACGCTTGAGCAATCCAGATTAAAGTGGTCGATGTATTTTACATTACTTCCGATCTGAACCGATCTTGGCTTAAGGCTGATATTTTCCTTGGAAGTCAGCGCTATTACAGGACTGCCTTCTATCTTATCAGGAACAACTATATCTATCGATGCGTTATTTCCGACTATGCAGATATAACCATCTTCATCATTATAAGCCTTCTTCAGGTCCTTCACTCTGGAACTGTCCGTCTTTTTATCGTTAAGATAATCCTTCAGCTTTACGAAAGTCATACCGTCCTTTTGCACCTCATCATTCGAGGAACAGCCGGTAAGACCAAGAAATACTGTCATAAGCAGAAGCATTAATATAATATATGATCTATTCCTTCTCATAAAACACCCCCAAAAGCAATAAAATCACAATTAACACCGCATACTATTATATCACAGAATGATGGTATTTGTCTTATATTATTCTAAACCAGTTTTCCCAATACGATATCTATCTCATCCAGTTCAGCTTTGATTTCTTCTCTCCTTGTTACCACCAGCGGACTGCATGGTTCTGCAAGGTTTTTGTAGATCGTACCGAGAGATGTCCTTCTTTTTTCCAGATACTCTTTAAAAACAGGATCCTTCTTTTTTATGAGGTTTTCTCCGTATCTTATCAGAATCTGCTTTTCTTCGCTCTCTTCAGGTTGCGCGGTATTCTTATCATTCAATGCAGCCGCTTCGCCGGTTTTTTCCTCTAGTTGCGGAGCCCCCACAAACTCTGCCCAGATGATATTATAATATTTACCCTCCTCTTCTATCATATCCTCGTCCATGAGCCTGAAACCATGTTCCAGAAGATACAGTCTCACCTCAGGAACATCGGACTGTGGCGAGAGTATCAGCCTGTAGCCAGGCACAAATACATCCGCCCCATCTATGATTGATATAATAAGCCTTCCACCCATTCCGGCAATCACCGCAGCATCAGTCTCACCTTTTTTTATCTTTTCGAAACCGTTGGACAGCCTGATATTTATAATTCCTGTATCCGAATCAGCAATGTTTACACCTGACAGATCATTATCCGGATTATTCATACTGTTTTCTGACATGGAAATTCCATATCTCATAATATTACTTTTGGCAGTCTCAAGCGGTCCCGGGTTCACATCTGCTGCGATCACCATATCAGCGATTCCATGCTGAATCAGATATATACTCACAAAAGCATGGTCGCAGCCTATATCTGCCACCCGGAATCCATGGTGATCACCCCCGGCAGTATCCCCCACGGAAATATGATCCGATACTTCTTTTTCTTCATAATCCTTGCAACTGCGGACCATTTCCGCAACCGCCAGCATTCTTTTAGACAGTCTGCTATCTATATTTTTATCCATAATTCTTTCGTCCTCACTATAAACAGTACATGTATTAAACCGATTACTAAATCATCCCGTTGATGTTCCGGATCATCATACATCGGCCACATTAATTAATTCTGTTATTTGAATCATAATATTTTTGAATCTCTACGTCATATTTATGATAATTCATACGGTTATTCCGGACAAGTAAAAGATTACTCCGATATAAAAAAAGCACATCCATCCAACAATATCTTCATAAACAGATATCGTTCCGGGACGTGCCTTTCTTATATACACTTTATATTAATGCATATTATTTAATAACCGTTCAAACCATTAATGCAAACCATCAGTACCGATTCAGTTTCTGTCTTTTGCACGTGTTTTTTTACTAAGCAGGCAAAAGATTCCTGCAGCAGCAAAAATCATTGCCAGTACCACTGCACCTATCGGAGCATCATCTCCTGTTTTAGGACTGCGATCTCCTGTTTCGGACGTACCATCTACTGTTCCAGTCGTATCTTCTACTGTTTCAGACACGTCATCTACTGTCTCAGTCGTATCTTCTACTGTTTCAGATGTATCCTCTACTGTTTCAGTCGTATCCTCTTCTGTTTCAGTCGTATCCTCATCCAGCGGATTTTCCGTGATCTTCTCATCAATCATCTTCAGATCTATTATTTCATTCTGATCCGGTCCCATCTCTTCCGATACTTTAAATGTCATTGCCTCTGCCGTCTTATATCCTTCAGGAGCCGAATCCTCAACCAGTTTATAGGTCTGTCCGGCTTTTAGAACCGCCTCCAGTTTTTTTGTTACATTCTCTGTCGTCCAGGAAATAATAACCGTTCCATCCTCATCTTCAATGTGAAGCTTTGCCCCGACAACAGGCTTTCCTTCTTCATCCACCTTACTCACTTCAGTAATTATCTCGGATTCAAGCCAGGTAATCTTATCTCCGTCTACGCTTACTGTTCCGTCTCCATCATCAATAATATTTATATCAAGTTCTGTCTTTCCATTTTCACGATTGTCAGCAAGACTCACCTTCAGCGGATTCTTTGATAAATAATATCCATCAGGCGCCTTCAGTTCTTTGATCAGATAAGTGATATCTGTTAAAAGCCCATCAAAGGCTGCTTTACCGTCTTTATCTGTTACAGCTGTTGTAAGTAGAACATACTTTTCTCCATCGATCATTACCTGTTCAAGATCCTCAGGCACTTGACCGGAACTGTCATTATCCGTATTTTCTCCTTCTTCACGATAGCTGTCAACACTTCTGAAAAGACCATATGTTGCGCCTTCCAGCTTTTTATCAGGATGATTTTCATTTACCTTTTCAAATTCTATCCTTCCCGTAATATCCTGCTTACCAGGTTCCGGAACCTCCTCTTCTTCTGCGTCAATTACATAAATCTCTCTTCCTTCAACCTTTACTTCATCTTCGGAAACGGACTCCTTAAGCACCGGCATCCCATCATCATTTATCGTAAAAATAATGTCTGAAACAGGAAGATATCCTTCCGGTGCCGATGATTCCCTGAGAGTATACTCCGTATTCTTTTTCAGCCCACTAATTCTATGCCTTTCTTCGTCGCTGCTCCATTCTTTAACTATCTTGTCCTCATCATCCAATATCTGAAGAGCCGCACCTCCAAGTGCCTTGCCGTCCTGATCGATCTTACTCACAAAAACAGTATCAATAAAAGCTTCTCCGATCACATTCTGGGTATTCATACTATCTGCCTGATAAACATAAGCATCATATCCCATAGAATAATAATCCGCAACTTCCTCATCTAAAAATTTCGCAATCCTCTTAAAATACACATTCCACACCGACATCGGATCATCATAAATGACTTCTTCGGGAATCTTTCCTGAAGGAATATCACTTGAAACACTATATGGATATTTGTAGAGATCTATATTTCGCTTATAGTACCTTCCCTCTTCCATCTTCATGATGCTTTCCGCAAAACTGTTGCTGTCCTGAACCGTAGCCAGCCAGATAAGATAGCTCGGACCGATCTTCTCAAGAGAATCAATCTTCTTCATAAAATATTCTCTCACTGTCTCAGCAGTGGTTTTGCCTGATGTTTTATCAGCTTCATATTGCTGGGTAAATGCCTCTGAAAATCCCCCGTTTTTTTCCAACTCATCCGCTATATTCTCAGGATTATTCCATGTGTCAAGAAACTTCCTGATCTCGTTCTCGCCAGCAAGAACCTTCAGCAGTCTGACCTTCATCTTCTCAGGAACCGGAACTTCTGTTTCCACATAATTACTCATCTTGGTATATCCACTAAGTTCAGACAATCGTATCCTGGTAAATACATTTTCCGGCTCCGGCTCATCCAGGGTTCTGTCCAGACAGTATACCTCTTTTTCCACCAGATTATTGTTTGAATCAATCGCTCCATGATTCCTTGCGAGACTGCAGGTATACGTTTCTTCCGTCTCTTCCTCGGCCGAAACTACATTTCCCCTATGGTTCCCCACCATAACCGCAGTCATAATAACTGCAAGCAGCACAGACAGTATGGATTTCATCTTCCTTTTCATTTTCCCCTCCAAATCATTCTTTACGCACCGGTATATCGGTTCCGGTATAGCAGTGCATAATCATCCTACGATGATATTTTACCATACGCAAACACAAAAATCTTTGCAATAAAAGCATTATTCTACCTAATTTCGACTAAAAAACGCCCGGCGATCGCGAGTGACCGCCGGGCATTATCATCTGAATCATCTTTAGTTTTAATATCTACTCCAGGAATTCCTTCAGCTTGCGGCTGCGGCTTGGATGTCTCAGCTTTCTGAGAGCCTTAGCCTCAATCTGTCTGATACGCTCTCTGGTAACACTGAATTCTCTACCAACCTCTTCAAGAGTTCTTGCTCTTCCGTCATCAAGACCGAAACGGAGACGAAGAACCTTCTGCTCTCTGTCGGTAAGTGTTCCGAGAACCTCAACAAGCTGTTCCTTAAGAAGTGTAAATGCTGCTGCATCTGCAGGAACAGGTACATTTTCGTCCTGAATGAAGTCTCCTAAGTGGCTGTCTTCCTCTTCACCGATAGGTGTTTCGAGTGAAACAGGCTCCTGAGAGATCTTAAGTATTTCTCTGACACGATCAACCGGAAGATTCATCTCTTCGGCGATCTCATCAGGGGTCGGCTCACGACCGAGCTCCTGGAGTAACTGTCTTGAAACTCTGATGAGTTTGTTGATAGTCTCAACCATATGAACAGGTATTCTGATGGTTCTTGCCTGATCTGCTATAGCTCTTGTGATAGCCTGTCTGATCCACCATGTTGCATAGGTACTGAACTTATATCCCTTTGTATAATCAAACTTCTCAACAGCCTTGATAAGTCCGAGGTTACCTTCCTGGATAAGGTCAAGGAAAAGCATACCTCTGCCCACATATCTCTTTGCGATACTTACAACGAGACGGAGGTTTGCTTCAGCAAGCTTCTTCTTGGCTTCCTCGCCTTCCTCGCCGCCGAATTCCATCTTCTTTGCAAGCTCGATCTCCTCCTCAGCTGTAAGAAGAGGAACCTTACCGATATCCTTAAGATACATACGAACAGGATCTTCGATGCTGACACCTTCAGGAACCGAAAGGTCGATCTGCTCCATATCTATCTCTTCTTCATCATCAAGTTCAAACAGAAGATCATCCGGTTCAAGCTCATCATCATCCTCTGTGATAGTGAGCACGTCAACCTTATGACTCTCGAAGAACTCGATAACTCTTGTCATATTTTCGTCTGTAAGGAACTCCTGCTTATCCTTGAATGCATCAATGATCTCAGTGTCCTCGATAACGCTCTTCTTGCTCTTAGCCATAGTAAGCAGCTTATCAAGCGTTTCAGTGAAGAGCTTTTCATCCTCTTCGCTCATCTTTGCAAGTCCTGATTCATCAAGAGCAGCCTCACCCTTCTTCTCTTCCTTGGCCTTAGCCTCAGCTTCGGTCAGGAACTTATCAGCTGCTGCTTCAAGATCTACACTTACCTCTGCATCAGGATTTACATTTTTCTTCTTTCTTGTAGCCATACCTTTATACCTCCAGTCGGTTAAGACTTTGTTTCATTTTAATAAGCTCATTCAGCTTTGACGGATCCATATTCGGATTCGTCATCGCGCAGGTAATACTGTTTTCCTTCACCTTTTTAACTATATCGCGGAGTGCCTTGCGCTTTTCTTCCTCTTCCTCCGGCGCACTCGCCAGCTCCGTATTCATCATTGCCGCAACCTTCTGCTGCATCTCCAGGTCAGGATATTTATCAATGACCGCCGCCGGACTCAGGCTTCCCTTCTCCCTGTACTGGTCGAAGAGTATCTTTGCGACCGGTCCGATACTTTCATCGGTGAAGTCCTCCTCGGAAATAATACCTTCCAGCCTTCCGAACAGCTTCGGATCATTGACCATCCATGTAAGGAGCAGTCTCTGGTGCGCTGCAGATCTGTCTTCATTATCCTTCTTCGCCCTGTTCGCAGGTCCACCGGCCTCCGGTTCCGCGTAAAAGCTTACGCCTGTATTTATCTGTTCGGTCCTTCCTGCTGCTATGACCGTTCTTTCGATCTGCTGCTTCAGAGAAGCCTTGTCTATTGCGTATTTGTTGCAGATCGTTTCCATATAGCTGTTACGCCGCACCGGATCTTCAAGTGCCTTCAGCAGCCTTGCTATATTATTTATGAAGGAAGTTCTCTCCTCCGGGTCGCTCTGATTGTATTGTGAAGCGTCATCATCAACCTCAAAGATGAGTCCCGGCTTTGCATCTCTGATGCGGTTCTCAAATTCCTCCGCACCCAGATTCTTAATGAATTCGTCCGGATCCTTGTAAGGCTGCATATTTATGACGCGCTGCTGCATATCTGCGTTTCGCAGTATCTCTATTGCTCTGCGGGTTGCTTTCTTTCCTGCGCTGTCGCTGTCGTAGGCCAGATAAACCTCATTGGAATATCGCTTTATGATAAGCGCCTGCTCCTCCGTAAATGCGGTTCCCAGCGAAGCCACCGCATTGTCGAAGCCTGCCTGATGCATCGCTATGACATCCATATAGCCCTCGCAGAGTATGATGCCGCGCCGTCGGCTCTTCTTGGCGATATTCATGGCGAAGAGGTTTCGCCTCTTATTAAATATCTCGGTTTCTTTTGTATTTACATATTTCGGCAAGCCGTCTCCAAGCACTCGTCCACCGAAAGCAATGACCTTACCACCGATATCGGTTATGGGAACCATAACTCTGTTCCAGAAAACGTCCTGAGCACCGTATTTTTCGGAGAAGTTTACCAGACCGCTCTCACGGAGCATATCGTCCGAATAGCCTCTTCCCTTCAGATACTGATACAGGTCATCCCTGTAAATATCTGCAAAGCCCAGCCCGAAGGAAGCTATTGTCTCATCGGTCAGCCTGCGCTTTTCCTTATAATAGTCATAACCCTTACGGCCTCTTTCGGTCTTCGTAAGTATATAGTGGAAGTAAGCCGCCGCACTTCGATTGATCTCGCGAAGCACCTCCTTGCGGCCTTCCTGCTTCTTCTTTTCAGGAGTCATCTCAACCTCAGGAAGCGCTATTCCCGCTCTGTCGGCCAGGTATTTTATCGCTTCCTGGAAGGTGTAGCTTTCGTACTGCATAAGGAAAGTCACTACATTTCCTCCGGCACCACAGCCGAAGCAGTGATATATCTGCTTGGCCCTCGAAACGTGGAAGGAAGGTGTCTTCTCATTATGGAACGGACAGCAGCACATATAAGAATTGCCTGCCCGTTTCAGCCCTACGAAGCTGTTAATGACGTCGACTATATCATTTTTTTCTCTTATCTCTTCTATTAATTCGTCTGAATAATACATTTCTGTCTCTTCTATATATAATATCACACGATGATCCACGACTTCGGAATGTAGATATCCTTGTATTTCATAACTGCGAAATTGTCCGTCATACCTGCGATATAATCACAAACAACAGTTTCAGGCGCCTCGCCCTTATCTATCATTGCAAGGTATTCCTTGCCCATCTCATCTGTATTATCGTTATAATGCTTGAAAAGCCTCTCGATCATCCTGACCGCCTTCACCTCTTCGCTCTTGGCCGCCTGACTTGTGTATAGGTTCTCAAACATAAATGTCCTGAGGGTGAAAAGTGCATCCTTCACCTCCGGTGACATCTCTATATGCGGCTTATCCATTGAAGATCTGATTATATCATGGATAAGCGTATCTATTCTGTCTCTTGTGGTCGCACCCAGCACATCCGTCAGTTCCTTCGGAATATTATCCTCTGTCAGGATGCCGGCTCTGATTCCGTCATCTATATCATGACTTATATAAGCGACCTTATCGGAAATACGGACTATCTCGCCCTCTACGGTTGAAGGTGACAGCGTAGTCTTATGATTTAATATACCGTCCCTGACCTCCCAGGTAAGATTTAGACCCTGTCCGTCCTTTTCAAGCTTCTCAACAACTCGTACGCCCTGCTCATTATGCCTGAAAGGTCTGCCAAGCATTGCAGTAAGCGCTCTCTCCCCTGCATGTCCGAAAGGTGTATGTCCGAGATCATGCCCAAGAGCTATGGCCTCCGTCAGATCCTCGTTCATTCTAAGGCACCTTGCAATGGTCCTTGCAATCTGGGCAACCTCGAGAGTATGTGTCAGTCTGGTCCTGTAATGATCGCCGTAAGGTGAAAGAAATACCTGAGTCTTATGCTTCAGTCGTCTGAAGGACTTGGAATGGATGATCCTGTCGCGGTCTCTCTGATAAACAGTTCTGAGATCACATGGTTCTTCCTCTGTATCACGCCCCTTCGAGCAGTCACTGAAAGCAGCATATCTGCTGTATATTTCATGTTCTCTTTTCTCGAAATCTTCTCTTAAAGTCATATTTTCTTCCCCCGAAGCTTACAACTACTATCTCAGGTTCAATATACAGACTCACATATTATTTTTGCTTTTCACCCGGTGTCGGAAAGCCCGCAATTTATTCTTCTACAAAACTTCGAAAAAACCTTTTTTTATTTTTTTAATATTGATTATATTTAAAAAAATTATTTACACAAAAAAAGCATCACATTACGTGATGCTTTTCTTACATACATAATATTTTAGAGATCAAAAAGATCCTGTTTATTTCTGTGTTGTTGTGTCGCCTTCATTGCCGACAACGCCAAGGCCGATCATAGCCTTACCGAACTTATTCATGTCGATGTCGTCCCATGCCGTGCCAATCATATCGCCCTTCTCGTCGATCTGGATAGTGTTCTTCCACTTTGCTTCCATCTCTTCGTACTGGGTATCAACGTCGTTGCTTGCAAGGTACTGAACATAATAATCACGGGTATCTGTATCATTCTCGTTCATCATAACGTAGAAGATGTAACCAACCTTGTTCTCACTGACCTCGGTAGCTTCACCGTTCTTCAGCTTCTCAAGGGTATCCTTGCCGCCGTTATCTGAGCTGTAGCCCTCATAAGATGTAGTCTGATCAGAATAATTGCCAACACCGTATTTCTCGATAACCTCTTCTACGTCAGCACCGCCGAGGATCTCTTCGCGAGCCTTCTCGGCATTCTCCTTGGCTGTCTTCTTGTCAGCCTCAGAAACGTAAACGTAATTGCCGTCTGTACCCGTCTTAGGCATGCCGTCATCGCCAACCTCAACGGTTGGGAAGATCACTGCGTAAACCTTAAAGAATCTCCTACTGCCGAACTCCTTCTCGTATTTCTCTGTAAGGCTCTGTCCTAGTGCATTCTTCTCGTCATTCTTGAACTTCTCAACGATCATCTGCTTTCTGTATTCCTCATAAACAGCTTCATGAGAGATACCACATTTATCGAGGACATCCGAACATCCCTGGATGAAAATATTTGCATAATTCTGCGCCTGCTGCTCATCCTCTTCTGTCGGAGTTATTCCGGAATCCATGGCTGCCTTGTAGATTGAATAAGTCTCCCTGAGGCTCGAAAGTGCCTGTGGTTTGCAGACATCAGGAAGAGCATTGATATTATCCTCTGTAACCGTGTACTGCCTGTAAGACATGATGAGGTAGATAAGTGCGGTATCCATGTGGATAGTCTCATCACCAACCTTCATGACCTCTATGTCCTTAACCTCTTCCGCAGTGTACAGATTCTGGCTCTTCTTGTCATCTTCCTTCTTGTCTTTCTTCTTATTAGAACATGCTGTAAGGGATGATACTGCGAATGCCGCCGTCAGCAGTACAGCTGCGATTTTTTTCATATTACGTTTCATTTTTTTCCTCCAAAAATCGTGATCCGTCTTATTATAATATCACTTTTATTTCTTACCGCCGTTTGATGCCTTGGTAGTACTGTATTTTTTATTATCTACAGGTGCGTTTTTGCTGCCTGTATATTTTGAAAGTACATTGGCTTTATCTGCAACTCCGCTTCTGTGTGTTGAAGCATAGATCTGATCCTCATGCTTCTTCTGCTCCTCCTCCTGAGTAACACTAACCTTCTTAAATACATTTCTGATTGTCATCGTACTGAGGTATGCCATCGTACCAAAAGCGATCAGAAGGTAGAGATACCAGATATTGAAGAATACAACCGGATCCTTTATCGTGTAGAAGATCGGAACGAACCAGATAAGGAATATCTTCGCAAAATCCCACAGGTTACCGAGTGAAAGAAGGAGTGAATTCTTGAATGTATTCACTATTGTGTTCTCAAATCTTGCAGTGAGCGGGAAGAGAAATGCCATAACAAGCGCAAGCACAACCAGCTCAGCAATAAGGACTATCGTATAGAAAGTTGCCAGAGTTCCCGGCTGAGTTACTACAAGGAGATATTCTCCGGTCATGACCCCAAGGACACCGAGCACAATAAGCCATTCCAGCGTTGCCTTCTTGAAATTCTTCTTAAACTCAGTGAAATATTCTTTAACTATCTGAGCATCCGTGTTATTATCCTGAAGCTTCATACACATGGAAAACAGCGCAGTGAGCGCCGCACCTATCGTGACCACTCCAAGAGATGCTATGATGAAGCAGATGTTAAGGGCAAATACATTTCCGAACGCCGTCATGAAGCGCCTGAGTATCGGGTCTTTCTTCTCGTGAGTTGCATTCTCTCTCTGCAGCATCTCCTGATACTGCTTCATCTGTGTTGTATACTCAACTTCGCCGTCCGAGCTCGCTTTATCTACTGCTGATTCCTCATCCAAAACCGCTTCTTCATCAGCCGTTTCCTCCACGTCAGAAATTTCTTCTTTAGCAATCTCTTCAGCAGACTCACTGTTTTTCGAAGCCTTCTCTATAACGGACGAAATATTCTTTTCTTCTTTATTGTTGCTGTTTTTCTTCTTAGACACAGCCATCCTCCAAAATATATGTTCTTTTTATTCGCAAACCTTTTCCATTATAACAAAATTCATACAAAAATAAACCTTTATTTGAAATTATCATAAAAAAATCACAATTAGTGCATAAAACAAACTACGCGGAGGAAATAATTCCTCCGCGTAATTTATATAAACGTTATGAATCCTATTATTCCTTTACACCACCAAGTGCAACACCTGCGATAATGTATTTAGAAAGGAAGAAGTATGCAACAAGGATCGGGAGAACTGTAATAAGAAGTCCCAGGTAGATAACACCGAAATCCCTTGACTTGTCGTTTGATCTAAGTGAAGAAACGTACATAGGCATAGTCATCTTCTGTCTTTCTGTAGCAAGAATGATTGAAGGTGTATACAGATTGTTCCATGAAGCAACGAAACCAAAGATGGCCTGTGTTGCCATAGCCGGCTTAACAAGTGGTAAACAGATCTGGTTAAAGGTACGGAACTCGCCCGAACCATCGATACGGGCGGCCTCAACGATCTCAACTGAGAAGCCGGTCTCCATGTACTGTTTCATAAAGTAAACAGTCGTCGGAGCTGCTGCTGCAGGAAGAATGAGTGGCCAGAATGTACCATACAGATGTGTAAGGTTACAAACCTTGATAAGACCAACGATAGAAATCTGTGTAGGGATCATCATGATACCATAGATGAAGCCCCAAGCGAATTTCTTAAGTTTGAATTCATATACTGTAACAGCGTATGCTGTAAGTGTTCCGAAATAGATCTGAAGCACTGTAGCAGGAACTGTTACTATGAGTGAGTTAAAGAGTGCTTTCCAGAGAGTAACTCCACTGGTCTTGCTGGTATCATTGATAAGGTTCTTATAGTTAGTAACAAGGTTACTACCCGGAAGCATCTTGATACCACTCTGTATCTCACTTGACGTATGTGTCGCATTAATTATAAGCACGTAAAAAGGGAAAATTGAGATCAGCGCAAGTATGATACATACTATATGTCTGAATAATTTCTTACGTGTATTTGCCTTTGCGTAACTCTTATCCATTTTTCAATCACCTACCTTCTACCATCTTTAGGCTTCTTCTCAGAAGTCAGTTTATAGAATATCAGTGATATGCAAAGAGTAATTACGAAAAGCACAACCGAATATGCTGCGGCTCTACCCATGTTCTGTGTAGGACCGTTATTTACGTAATTCTTAATAAGCATAACGACAGTTCTTGTAGAATAGATCGTATCATCCTTTCCAAACTGAAGTACTGGTTTTCCTTCGTTGAAAAGCTGTGGGATATCGAACATCTGAAGACCACCGATAGCTGATGTTACGAGTGTGAACTGTAAGATCGGCTTAAGAAGTGGAAGTGTAATTCTAAAGAACTGCTGCTTTCCAGTAGCCCCGTCAACCATCGCTGCTTCGTAGAGTGATGGGTTAATACCTAGAATACCTGCTGAAAGGACGATCATTGTATTACCATACCACATCCAGAACTGGATAAATGCTATGATGAACAGTGAACTCCATCCTTTATCGATAACCGAGCCCTCCGATATATGCAAGGCCTCAAATATCTTGGTCATGGCACCTGTAGTATTGAAGAGGTTATAGAAAAGAACTGCTATTGTAGCCGCTGTGATGATGTTAGGCATATACATGATAACCTTGTATGCACCTGCTCCCTTAAGCTTAAGGTTAACATCACTGAACCATGCGGCGAGTAATAAAGCAAGAAGAATCTGAGGAATGAAGTTCATTACCCACATAATAACTGTTACGTAGATGCCCTTCCAGATCTCATTAGCTCCGGCTTTACCAAAAACGTAATTGGTATATGAACCGAGTCCTCGACTCGTCGCTGTATTTCTACCATTCTTATAAGTATATTCGAATGACTCAAAGATGGTATACATCAGCGGATAAAACTGAAAAACTAAAAATACGAGAAAGAATGGAATCAAAAAGAGAAGACCATATTTTCCGTATTCAACTGTTTTTCTCTTATTCAAATCATCACCCCCGCAACTAATCTTAGACGCTTTCTTTAAAAAAGCGCATCGATATAGTTGACTATACCGATGCGCAGATAGTCTTAATCTTTAATTAAAAGATCAATTCTAAATTTAAATTACTCTACGATAAGACCAAGGTTTGTCTCAGCATCCTTCTTGATCATAGCGATTGCATCATCAACTGTTGCAGCCTCACCTGTGTTGTAAGCTGTAGAAGCAGCATCGATGTAACCCTTGATTGTAGAGTCAGCGTATGTTGTGTTGCTAAGGTCGATACCTTCTGCTGCGTCAGCCCATGCCTGAATTGGGTTCTGTCCGCCAAGCATATCAACCATTGACTTTCCGTCATCGAACATAGGAGCAACGCCATCCTCAACGAGCTTAGCGTTAGCTACTCTATTGTTAACGAAGTCACCCTTCTCTGTTGTGAGCTTGTACATAAGGTCAGCATCACAGCAAAGCTCATAGATAACGAATGCGCAAAGGTCAGGGTTTGGAGTATCCTTACCAACCATTACGTATGTACCACCCCAGTGATATGGAGAAGGACCTGTACATGCAGCCCAGTTACCAAATGTGTCGCCACAGTTTCCTTCGATCTGTCCCATGAACCATGTTGTACCGAAGTAACCAAGAACGTCACCAGACATGTTTGCATACCAGTCAGAACCCCATGCAGATGTCTTCTTTGTGTAATCTCCATCATAGAGCCTCTTAGCGAGCTCGAGGTAATTTGTTACAGCATCATCAAGAGTAAGCTTCTCTGAACCATCATCAGCGATTGTTACCCAAGGCTGCTTCTGGCTATCCCAAACTGCATACTTGATATCGTCTGGACCAGAAACGATGAACTTACCAGCTTCCTTAAGCTTATCAGCTGCTGCGAAGAATGAATCCCAATCCTTGAGAAGTGCCTGAACATCAGCTGGCTCTGAAACGCCAAATACTTCCTGAGCGATGTCTCTTCTGTATGTGAATACACCAGGACATCCCTGCCATGTAGCTGCTCTGAGCTCTCCGTTGTATGTAGCATAACCCTTAGAGAAGTTATATGCATCAGCATACATATCATCTGTGATTCCGATAGAAGCAAGGGAAGCTGTCTTAGAAGCATCCTCTAACCAGTACTTAGCAACATCGTTATCAGCTGGGATAAGTGAAGGATACTTGTCACCGCTTGTAAGAGCTGTGTCGATACCTGTCTTGTACTCATCACCTGTACCAGATACACCAAGGTTTACATACTCGATGTAATCCTTAAGCTCTGGGAACTGATTCTCGAGAACTGTAAGAACCTTCTGGAAATCATCATCCCATGAATAAGCGTAGATCTTCTCCCATCCATCAGTGCTTACTGTGAACTTGCCATCCATAGATGTGATTGAGTTCTCTGCAGGTGCCTGTGTATCATCAGTTGCCTGAGTAGTATCATCAGTTGCCTGTGTGTCCTGAGTTGCGTCAGTTGCCTTTGTAGTTGCTTCTGTTGTTTTGTCTTCTTTCTTATCGTCATCCTTACCACAAGCTGCAAGAGAAAGGCCCATAGCAAGTGCGAGAGAAAGAGCAAGTGTTTTCTTAATCTTTTTCACAAGAAAAACCTCCTTTATTATGTGTGTTCTTTTTTTCTGTAACTCATCATTCTTTCACATCTTATGCGATTCATAATCAACAGCCCGAGGCTGTTAACGCCAAATGAATAAAACGTTATTCAAATGACAGTTACGTTGAACATTCAATGCAAGGTTGATTATAGGACATAATAGACAAATAAGCAAGTGTTTTTTTATTTTTTTTCATTTTTTTTGTTCAGTTTTACTATATAAGTACGCAAAAACTGAATTTACTACAATAAAATGACGATTCCTTTGTGCATTTTTAAATATTTTGTGAACCCCCTTGAATTAATTTGTAAATAATGTTTAAATATTGTAATAAATAAAACATATTTCATTAGTGAGGATATACAAAAATGCGTGAGATGCTTAAGGAATTAGAAGAAAAACCAAAGGAAAAGGACGACGCCGAGGACTGGCTTGAACTATCCCTTATGTCGAAGAAGGAAAGGCGTGCAAAAAAGAGAAGTATGTTCAAAGAACGCACCGCTGATATGACCGGAAAAGAGAAGTTCAAATACATTGTTTACTATTATAAATGGTATTTTATCTTCGCCGTTGTTGCGATACTTGTGTTTGGATCCCTCGGGCTTGTCATCTATAGGAACTCAAGGCCGGTCAGTATAGCCGCCGCTGCTCTTAACAGTGAAGATCCATCCTCTGTCAGCTCAAAGCCTCTTGAGGATTTCGCCAAGGCAAACGATCTTGATGACGGCCACCGTCTGGTTGCGGATACTTATTATAATGTAACACTTGAATACGAACGTTCAAATAACGCCTCAACCTCAAACGCCTCTTCGCTGGCACTGCTTGTGCAGGATAACTATTATGACGTTCTGATCACCGACCTTTATGGTCTGGAGTATTGCAACTATGCCTGCATCCTCTTCTTCATGGATGAATACTTCGATGCAGAAACCGTTGAGAAATACAAAGACAAGATCTACTACTCTTCTGACTATTCAGATACAGATAACGCCAAGGCCGCAGTAAATGCCAAATCAACCGAGATCCTTATGGCTGTCGGCGATCGTTCAAAGCCTATAGCCGTTGATATTTCCGGTACAGAGTTTGCAAAGAAGATGAACCTCGGCTACGACGATGTTTACATCTGCTTCCCTGGTGGTAAAGACCGCAACAAAGAACGTGCAAAGATGCTTCTCGAATACATCTTCGGATATTAAAGCAACCAAAAAGAATGGGCATATATTTCAGATGGTACTGAAATATATGCCCATTCTTTATTTATGTCATTTTTACTAAAGATTACTCCTCTTCAGCCTTATCATCCGCTATGCTCATATCCATATTCATAACGAATCTCTTTCTTGCAAGTTCATCGCTTTCAAGGTATTCATCGTAGGTTGTCTGCTTATCAATAAGTCCTGTAGCCGTAAGTTCCATGATACGATTTGCAGTAGTCTGAATGAACTGATGATCCTGGCAGGCAAAAAGCACAACGCCTGGGAACTTGATCAGCGCATTGTTGAGCGAAGTGATAGACTCCATGTCAAGGTGGTTCGTAGGCTCATCAAGGATGAGACAGTTGCTGCCCTGAATCATGATCTTCGACAGAAGGCATCTAACCTTCTCACCACCGGAAAGAACCTTAACCTTCTTGGTTCCGGCATCGCCAGGGAAGAGCATTCTTCCAAGGAAACCTCTTACATAGGTAGCATCCTTCTCCTCTGAATACTGTGTGAGCCAGTCAACCATGATAAGGTCATTATCGAACTCCTTGGTATTATCCTTAGGAAAATACCCCTGCGAGGTTGTAACGCCCCACTTGTATTCACCCTCATCAGGCTCCTCTTCGCCTGCGAGTATCTTGAAAAGCATAGTTGTTGCAAGTGTATTTGGTCCGACAAATGCTATCTTGTCATCTCTTCCTACTGTAAATGAGATGTTATCAAGAAGCTTTACGCCGTCAACAGTTTTGCTGATATTCTTAACAGTAAGAACCTCGTTACCGATCTCACGATTTGGTCTGAAATCGATGTATGGGTATTTTCTGCTTGAAGGCTTGATCTCATCAAGCTCGATCTTCTCGAGAGCCTTCTTACGCGAGGTTGCCTGCTTTGACTTTGAAGCATTTGCAGAGAAACGGGCGATGAATTCCTTCAACTCCTTGATCTTCTCTTCCTTCTTCTTGTTAGCTTCCTTCATCTGGCGGATCATGAGCTGGCTTGACTCATACCAGAAATCATAGTTTCCGGCATAGAGCTGGATCTTACCATAGTCAAGATCGGCAGTATGTGTACAAACCTTATTAAGGAAATATCTGTCGTGGCTGACAACGATAACTGTATTTTCGAAGTTGATGAGGAACTCCTCAAGCCATGCGATAGCATCGAGGTCCAGGTGGTTGGTAGGCTCGTCCATAAGAAGAACGTCCGGATTGCCAAAAAGCGCCTGTGCAAGAAGAACCTTGACCTTAAGGTTGCCATCAAGCTCGCTCATAAGGCTGTAGTGGAACTCAGGCTCAACACCAAGTCCGTTAAGGAGAGTCTCTGCATCAGCCTGTGCATTCCAGCCGTCAAGCTCAGCGAACTCAGCTTCAAGCTCGGAAGCCTTGATACCATCCTCCTCGGTGAAATCCTCCTTGGCATAGATGGCATCCTTCTCCTGCATGATGTCATACAGTCTCTTATTTCCCATTATTACAGTATCAAGTACGTTAAATGCATCGTATTTGAAGTGATCCTGCTGAAGAACAGACATTCTTTCGCCCGGATCCATAGTTACATCACCGCTTGTCGGCTCAAGGTCTCCTGAAAGGATACGGAGGAAGGTTGACTTTCCTGCTCCGTTCGCACCGATCAGACCATAGCAGTTGCCCGGTGTAAATTTTATATTTACTTCTTCAAAAAGTGCCTTTTTACCGAATCTCAGTGAAATATTATTTGCGCTTATCATCTTTTGTTATCCTTTTCTATTTTCTATTTTCACTTATAGATTAATATATGATAATACCTTTTATGTCAAGCCATATTCCTACAGCTCTGTCATTTTCTTATTTTTTTCCAACCGGCACAGAGTTTATTTATTCTGTGTTCCGGCTTTGCCTGTCGAAGCTTTGGCAGTTGTTTTTGTTGCGGCAGTCTTTTTATCAGCAGTTTTAGCTTTTGATGCCGCCGTCTTCTTATCCGCAGTTTTGCCCTTCTCCGCTGCAGCCTTCTTATCTGCCACCTTCTTCTCGACCACCTTCTTTGAAGTTGTCGTCTTCTTGGCAGCAGCTCTCTTCTTAGCTCTCTCCGCAGCCGCCTTTTCCTTCTTCTCAGCAGCCTCAGCCTTCAGCTTCTCAGCCTCATCGATCTCATCGATCAGCTGCTCCATAAGACGCTTCTTGCCATAGATATCATAAGCCAGCATATAGATAAATACGAGCTTGTTCAGATACTCATCCTCTTCGGTCACCTTCATGTTCGTGATCTCTTTTGCTCTGAGTATACTGTTCTCTATATTAAAATACTGTCTTTTTCCAAGCTCAAATATTTCCTCATATATCTCCGGAAGTCCTCTGCCCTTTTCATCCTTCTTGTCGAAGTATTTCTCGGTCATAGGTCCGAGCATCTTCTGTATATCACTGATGGAGATGAAGTTCTTCAGATAATATATCGAAATAAGCATGATGATATGCTCTTTCGTGTATTTCTTCTTCTCCGGCGGAGGAAGAAGCTTGTTCTTTATATAATTATTGATCATGGTCTTGGTGAGGGTCTTGTCATCATTTCCGTCCGCCCTGATGTTCTTATGGAGATGAGTATCCATAAACCTCGTAACCTGATCCATATAAAGCTCTATTTCAGGAATATCCTCAGGCAGAACGAAATTCAGCCTGATAAGCTCTCTTATTTCGTCTTTCAACTCATTCATTCTCTTATCCATATTTCCCTCACAACTCCCAAATACTATAACCTTACCTATTCTGCCTCATCCGAAGCAGCCTCAGCCTTCGGAAGAACCCTCAGTTCAACCCTCACGGCTCTGTTCTTCTCAGCGCTCGTAACCTTGATCTCGACCTTTCCGTCAGAAACCTCATCGCCTTCCTTCGGGATCCTGTCCAGCAGCTCGATAACATAGCCGCCGATGGAATCATAATCCTCAGACTCGATCTCAGTATCTATCGCATCATTTACATCATCTATCTTGACCGATGCATCTATGTCGTATCGGCCGTCTCCGAGGTCCCTTATCAGGTCATCCTCGTAGGTATCATATTCATCGCGGATATCACCGACTATCTCCTCCAAGAGGTCCTCCATCGTGATAAGTCCCGCAGTAAGACCGTATTCGTCGATAACTATACACATTGTTGCAGAAGAGGTCTTCATGCCGGCAAATATCTTCGCCGTATGCTGGTACTCATAAACAAATACCGGTTTTCTCATGACCTTCTCTATCGTGAAGCTCTTCTTCTCCTCTTCATTCATGAGAAGAACATCCTTCACATTAAGGATGCCCACGATATGATCTCTGGTCTTCCTGTAAACAGGTATCCTCGAATAATTTTCCGCTCTGATGAGATCCAGCAGCTCGTCATAGCCTGCACTGCAATCGATACAGACCATATCCGCTCTTGGTATCATTATATCCTTCGAAACGACCTCACCGAAATCAACCACGTTTGTGATCATTTCTTTCTCATCCGTCTCGATGACACCGTCCTCATGACTCACATCAACTATGGTCCTGAGTTCGCTTTCCGTCATATGCTCCTTCTTATTAGGATCAACACGGAGTATCTTGAAGATAACCGTGGTTATTCCGTTCAGCACCCATATGATCGGGGTAAAAATGAGCATAAGAAATGCAACCGGATACGCAAATATGAGTGAAAGCCTCGTACTGTAAAGTGTCGCCAGAGTCTTCGGAGTTATCTCGCCGAAGATCAGCACCACAAGTGTAAGTATACCCGTTGCTATACCTATGTAAATACTTCCGAAGACCTCGGTGCAGAACGTAGTCGCAAGCGCCGAGGCCGAAAGATTAACTATATTATTTCCGATTAAAACCGTTGTGAGCAGCTTTGAAGAAGACTCTCTCAGCTTCAAAACCTTAGCCGCTCTTTTGCTGCCCTCATCCGCCAGCGCCCTGAGCTTATTCAGATTGACTGTTGTAAGCGCAGTTTCCGCAGACGAAAATACTCCTGATAATATCAGAAGAACTATAAGAACGACCAGCTTCACCGTGGCGTCAGGATCCATGTATATCCTCCATTGTCATAACATTCCGCGTCACCGCAGAAAAAGTGTAAATAGCTTATTCAGACTTTTTATCAAGCCTGTCAAATATATATTCATAGCTTCCGTTGCCGTAATTGAGCGATCTGTTAACCCTGCTTATCGTAGCAGTCGACGCTCCGGTCTCCTTGGCTATCTCAATATACGTTCTGTTTTCGTGGAGCATACGCGCAACCTCGAGTCTCTGTGCGATAGAAACCACTTCATTGGTCGTGCATATATCCTCAAAAAACTGATAAAACTCTTCTTTATTTTCAAGGGACATTATCGCATCAAAAAGCTCGTCCACAGCTTTTGTTCTGATAGTTTTCTCCATTGATCTTCCCCTGTTATCCTCCGTCCGGCCCTTCACATATTACTTACAGCACCGCACGGTAATTATCATTTCTTACTATGCCTTCTTGGCAGTCGGCTCCTTGCGGACCCATACAGCAACAGCATCTCTGTTTACATAGAAATCGCCGAAGCCTTCATCATCAATCTTGATGTTGTATTTTGCATTGCCCATGATATCAGAGAAATGAGCACCTGCAAACTGTCTTCCGATGTACATATGCTTTGTTCCGCCTGTACCGTCAGAAATAACAACTGCGCATCCCGAATCCTTATGCTCAGCATCGCCTTCTCTTGTCCAGCCGATGCAGTTAGGATCATCGATATAATCATGCTGAGGTCCGTAAGCCTTGGTCTTTCTGACCTTCATAAGCTTGTCGAGCATAGTCTTCTTAGACTTGATCTTGTCATGAGGTATGCCCTTATAATCACCATAAAATACGCATGGGTAGCCCTGAGCTCTGAGCAGGATGATGGCATAAGCCATAGGCTTGAACCAGTCCTCAACCCATGATTCAAGAGCGCCGCCCGGCTGTGAATCGTGATTATCAACAAAGGTTACTGCAGAAAGAGGGCTGCTCTGAACGAGCGAACCTTCAAATATTCTTCTAAGGTCGAAGTTTCCGTGTGCCTTCGAACAATTGTGAAGGCTGAAATGAAGCGGAACATCGAAAAGTGACGCAGGAGTCTTGATATCCTCAAGGTATTTCTCAAGGAGATTCCTGTTCCAATGCCAGTATTCACCAACAGTAAAGAGTTCCTTATGAAGCTCTTCTCTGAGGCTGAACAGCCAGTCACGATAGAAAGCTGCCGGAATATGCTTTACAGCATCAAGTCTGAGACCGTCAACTCCGGTAGTCTCGATATACCACTTGCCCCATGCAAGAAGTTCTTCATAAACCTCACGGTTATTAAAATCTATATCAGCACCCATGAGATAGTCATAGTTGCCATTTGCGCTTGAATCAACGCCCTCATTCCATTCCTTGCCGGCGAACTTGAAGAGAGACTGCTTAAGGTTGTCCTGATCCCAGTCAATACCGTCGAAATGCTTCCAGTTCCAGGTGAACTTGGAATATTTTCCCTTTCTTCCAGGGAAGGTGAACTTGGTCCATGCACCGATAGTTCTTGTATCGCCGATCATCTGATAGCGGTTCTGATTATTAAACTCAGCCGCCTCAACCTCTTCTACGGCATCGGCACCCATTTTGTGATTAAGGACGATATCCGCATAAACATTTATCCCCTTAGCCTGAAGAGCTTTGATAGCTTCAAGGTATTCCTTCTTGGTTCCGTATTTTGTACGAACCGTACCCTTCTGCTTAAACTCACCAAGATCGTAAAGGTCATAAACACTGTAGCCGGTATCCTCAGAGCCTGCTGCCCCCTTGTAGGCAGGCGGAAGCCATACAGCAGTAACACCTGCAGTCTTAAGCTTTGCAGCATCAGCAGCTACTGCCTTCCAGAGACTGCCGTCATCAGGAAGATTCCACTCAAAATACTCCATCATAAGTCCGTTATCGCTCATAAAGTGCCTCCTTATATCTAAAATTCTTGATTTAAAATATCCTTTTTTGTCGTATAACCGGTGCGTTTTCACACACTTCTTTATACACCCTTCACATAAAAAGATGACTATCATTTTTATATAATAGTCATCTTTAGATTATATCAAATCACTTTAATATCGTAAAGTGATTTTTATCTTGCAGGAGGGGATCACGAAGCCCATTTGGGCTCCTGATCTGTATGTAAAATATTACTCGATTGAATCAACTGTTCCGAGAAATACAGGAAGTCCTGTATCGGTCTCGATGATAGCATAAACGAAAGGTCTGTCAAGTGTGATAAACTTAGGTGATACAGTCTCCTGCACTGCTGTGCACTTGTCCATCTCAACCACTGTTACAGCTGCTGCCTTGGTGCCCTTTCTGTCAACCTCGATATGAGTCTTGTGGATGATGTCGCCAATCTTAAGTTCCTTCTTGCCTGATGCAAGCATACCGCTGAAATCTGCATTGTCGCTAAAGGCTTCATTCATTCCAAGAGACTTGAATGGCTCAACAAGGCTTGTTTCGTAATCAGACTTAAACTCAGGCATATTTACGTATACGTCTAAGGAGTTGTCTCTATTCTGATACGCCTTAACAAAATCCTCGCCCTTAAGGTTTGCAAGATATTCATCTACACTTACACCCTCTGCAGGAAGAATAGCAACATAAGCGTAGTCACAGCCCTTGTAATACTTTACGAAGCCTTCACCACCGTTAAGTGCAATATATCCTGACTCAGTGCTGCTGAGCATTGTAACCTTCTGCTCCTGACCCTTTGCAGTTGTGAAGGTCTCGCCTTCCTTGATCTGATTCTCCTCGTACTCCTCTGCCCACTCAGCCTCGAAAGCAGCTGCATTTATGAGGAGCATCTGAGTATCCGGATTAAGCTCCTTCAGAGTTTCAGGGATCATACCGTTTGTCTTATCATTTACCCAGTTGTTAACATCCATCAGTGTCTGATGATCAAAATCAGCTGTGAAGAACTC
This sequence comes from Eubacterium sp., assembly GCA_017430325.1. Lineage (GTDB taxonomy): Bacteria > Bacillota > Clostridia > Lachnospirales > Lachnospiraceae > Eubacterium_Q. The sequence goes on along the minus strand of JAFRNE010000011.1, from coordinate 71,805 downwards.
AGCGTTATGATAATCAACATTTGTCTGAAGGAAACCGCTGTTTATCTTCAGTTCCTCGGAATTTCTTACCCAGATTGAGTTTGCCATCGCGAAACATCTCGGCTCTGTACTTGTAAGCTTTGTATTGAAACCTGCAACCGCCTTATTATACTCCTCAAGGGTAAGATCAGGGCAGAATACCTGGATCATCTCATTGAGAGTATTTCCACCGGCACCATTCTCAGTCATCGCAAGCGCTGTAACGATCGACTCAGGCGAGATCATAATATTTCCTTCTTCGCTGGCTGCGAGATACTCAAGAAGCTCAAAGGAAAGATTTGCCGTTGCATTGATGTAGCTCTGCTCCTCATTCTCTGTTGGATCTGTAACAACGCTTCTTGACATATTTGCGCTGAGGTTTGTTGTATGGCCTGTCTCAGCACTTATCTCTTCGCCGTTATTTATTACTTCCGTCGAGATATTCGTATTCTGCTCCGGCTTCTTCTCAGAGCCGCTCTTGCCACAGGCCGTCAGCATCATAGCACCCGCCAGAAACAGCGCCGCTGCCCTCTTCTTCATACTCTTTTTACCAAAATCTTTTTTCAGACTCTTATTAAACATATATTCATCCTCCGTATTAAATATGATTAGATTCTTTACTTACGCAGCACACTTTCGCACCGCTTTCTGCCGTCCTTAATCATATATACGGAGGATAAGTATTATTTTATGGCAATATTTTCAACTTATTTATTTGCCATATACCACATTATCAAGAGAAACCATATCCTGACTATCCTCAGGATTAGCGCCACTATTTACCAGCTCATAAGGATTTTTTCCTACATATGCTGTATATCCATTTTTATCCTGTAGAACCTTACCTCTTCTCTCGTCATAAAATACAGGGAACCCCACTGTCACCACCTTAGATTCTCCCGGTTCAATATCCAATTCATAGAAGGACATGATGTGTGTCGAATCAATAGTTGTTGAAGAGCCCTGTACATAACCAGCTCCGCCTGATATAAGATATCCTCCATTCCCATCTGAAAGAACCACCTGAATTGAGGAAATATTGTATTTATCATCTTTCTTCTGTCCAGATGAATTCGTTATCCTCATCCTTACAAAATAATAATCAGTGTCAGCATTATAGTAGAATTTGTTCTTTTCAATATACATATCAACTTCTTCCTGATTGTTGGCATAAATCGTCATATAATCATCAAAATCCATTTTCCCCGTAGCAGGATCAAACATATTATACGACTCTGGTCCATATAGTCTATATGTCACATCTGATTCCTTGGAAATACCTATTCGATCAAAGAAAAACTTTCCTTCATACCCCGATTCATCGATGCCAAAGCTATAATCCTCTACACTATACTCCGGATGATCATTCAATTCTCCTACCGGTATTATTTCATAAGATACCATTTCTATCTTGTAATCATTATCAATGATGTATGGCTAGTCCCGATTATCATCTACAGCTATATCTTCAAGTTTCACGTACGCTTCGTTTTTATCATCAATTTCTTTGGCTTCACTCAGTTCGCCCTTATCTTGCTGCCCTTCCACACATCTTGTGTATTCAACATCATTAATATATATCGCCTCAATACCATCCACGTCTACAAGGCGATTAAATATGTATAGATCACCACCGCCATATCCGTCACCAATTATATATCCTGTATTATCAATGTATTTATCATTTTCATGATCCGGCCAACTTCTTTCCCAGACGTCATACTCTGTCCCGTCCCTATAAGCGATCCTTACCGAATATGTATTGTCCATATGGGTCTGTTCATAAAAAGCCACCTTCATTGAAATAGGCGATATTTCTATTTCTCCTTCAGCGCCCGAAAAACTTGCCTTATCCTGAAGCTCTGACACTAAAAAATCATGTCTTTCTGTTTGTGTGTTTTCGCGTTTCTCCGGTTTGCCCTCCGGATATGTGTTCTGATATCCTTCATATCCAAAGAATTCTCCCTTTGAACAAGGATACTCTATTATGCTGATTGGGAAGCTTCTTCTCCCTTCATAATCCGAATACGCAAGTGCCGAATACACATAACAAACAGCCCTCTCAGGTGTTGAATTATCAATATCCACATATATCAGCTGACCACTTCCGATAGTGATACTCAGACGTGAATCATTTGAAAACCACGCACCTTTTGATTCATTATTCAATTGATCATATACAAATCCCTCAAGTCCATCTTTATTTTCAAGAATCATCGAAAGAACCGCCGCATTGCCATCGGACACAACATAGTCCACCGTAATAGTTGTTCCTCCTCTTGTCGTAAAGGAATAAGGTTCAAACTGTTCATCCTCCTTCAGCAGCTCCGCAGCCTTCTCCTGATCTACCTCAACATATTCTCTTTCAGGATAAGTTATAGGTATTTCTAATCCGTATTTGTCATCCACTAACACCTCTGTATGAACCTCAACATTTCTATGTCCTTTACTTCCAAATAGCCTTGCAAATAAATCCCCCTTTGTTGCTGCATTAACAACAACCGGTGTACCCACAAGAACCAGGCACATCGCTACAGCTAGTCTTAATATTCTGAACCTAACTTCCTGCTTTCCGGAAATCTTTTTTAGTATCAGCCTTTTTCTTTCATTATACTCTTCAGAAAATTTATGATATCCTTCCGGACAATCAAAATCTTCCGGATTTATATCAAAATCCGGGATTGTTTTCTGGCTTTCTTGTTTCATTGTATCCTCCTATTCCAAAACAGCCCTCAGTTTCTTTTTGGCTCTCTCATATCTTTTTCGCACTGCATTTTCAGATATTTCAAGCTTTTCCGCCGTCTCTCGTACATTCATCCCATCAATCACGATACATCTGACAACCGAAGAATACTTATCCGGAAGCTTATCTATCTTTTCTTCCACATCAACACTATCTAACGATTCGTCATATAGCCCGCTGATATTTCCACCTACAAGCTCTTCTTCCTCGCCGATCAGATACATATGTTCCTCTTCTCTTTTCCGCTTCCTATATTTATCTATTATAGTATTCTTCGTAACTGTCATAATATAGTTTCTGCACTCATCAGATCCGGGATTACCGAAAACCTTTCCCTTCTCTATCAACTTCAAAAATGTATCGTGAACCGCATCCTCAGACAGCTTTTCATCCTTCAAAAAACGATAAGCATAAAAATACATCTTCTGTTCGTAAAACTCGTATAACTCTTCTATGTATTTCCCTTTATTATTCTTTTTCATCATCTTTCCTCTTTTTGAATGACTTTCCGGAATTGCCTTTCACTACATATAACGAATTAACCGGTTATTTTGTGACAAAAAAACTTCACGACACGAATGCCGTGAAGTTTTTTATTACTACTGCGCCTCAATCGAGTTAACTATTCCGAGAAATACCGGAAGATCTGTTGAATTATCAACGATCGCATATACGAAAGGTCTGTCGAGAGTGATATAGATCTTCTCAGGCTCTTCCATAGCCATAGCTTCACCGCACATGATAACTGCAGTTACTGCAGCTGCTTTGGTGCCGTTTCTGTCAAGCTCGATATGAGTCTTGTGGATAACATCACCTATCCAGAGATTCATAAGGTTTGGATCACACATACCTGAGAAATCGGCTGATTCTTCAAATGCTCCCGGCATACCAAGCTCTTCGAGAGTTTCACTAAGGCTTGTATCGTAATCATAACTGAATTCCGGAAGTTCTGTAATAAGATCAGGATCATAATCCTTACTATTAAGCGCCTTAAGAAAATCCTCGCCGTTTATGCTATTCAGATATTCCTCAGCACTCATTCCTTCAGGTGGCAGGAGGGCAACGAATGAATACTCTCCGCCTTCATAGCTCTTCTCAAATCCAAGACCACCGTTAAGTCTGATAAGGCCATTCATTTTCTCATAAAGCATCGTACACTTCTGCTCCTTACCATCGCTGGTGGTAAAGGTACGATCCTCGAAAATCTGTCCATCTTCATACTGCTCTGCCCACTGTGCCTCAAAGGAAAGAGCATTTATAAGATACATCATCTTATCCTCAGTTATCTCATCAATGATCTTATCGATCATTCCCTGAGTATTATCATTTACCCAGCCATTGATATCATCAACAGTCTTCTCGTCAAAATCTGCAACGAAAATATCTGCGTCATAGTAATCGATATTTGACTGGATGAAATCCTTGCATACCTGAAGCTGAGGTGTATTTCTGATCCAGATGGAATTGGCTGCAGCAAACTTTACTCCTGTCAGCGAAGCAAGCTTCTTGTTGTAGCCTGAAAGAGCCTTATTATACTCTTCAAGAGTCATTCCTGCTCCCAGAACCCCAAGCATCTCTTCAAGTGTCTCGCCCTTTGCACCATTTGCAGTCATTGCAAGTGCTGTGATGATGGAATCCGGAGAGATCATGATATTCTTGCCCGGTTCCTTCGTACTGAGGACCTTCATGATCTTAAATGCAAGATTTGCAGTAGCCTTTTTGAAAGCCTCTACCTCATCAGCTGTTGATGCAGGAATATCATTTTTCGTCAGGTTCGCTCCCATTTTAGCAGAGCTGCCCTGCTTGGCAGTTATAACATCATCATTATCCTGAGTCTGAAGGGTTATGTTATTACCGGTATTATCTTCCTTTTTGCTGCTTTTTCCCTTGCCGCAGCCTGCAAAACATATCATCATAGCCAGGATAAGGGCAAATACCCTTATCCCACGCTTTTTACCATAAAATCTATATTTCATAATTTTAACCTCCAATTAGCTGCCCATGTGCAGCTTACAGATCCGGCTGCGAATATCCTTCACAACTGATCACCCGGACGGTCTTATCTGTCTACCTCACGATATTCAGAGATAATAACTCTTCTGTCACTTTCATCACCATCGAAGTCTCCCTTGATCCATACTTCAATCCTGCCGCCTTTCTTAAGCTCTGCAATGACTGGTTCACTGAAGGTTTCGATATTAACGATCTCATATTTTGAATCACTCGGAGTTTCAAGTATTATCTTAAAATCATCGGACAGATAAAGCTCGCCTTCTGTTTTGATCTGATATACCTTACCGTCCTCGAAGAACTCGGTATATTTCTCGTCTTCGAATTCATCGAATCCGGCGGTAGTTGTGCTTTCCGTAGCCTGAGAACCATTGTCACCAAGATTTAACGAATCCTTATCATCTTTATCACCGGCCAGCTGAACGTCCTCATGAGCATCATTAGCAGTATTACCATATGAATCTCGAGAATACTGCTGTTTATTGTCGCTTCCGCTTGTACCAATAGAGTAGTTTTCACCGTCCTCTGAGAAATGGACAGGAGAATTACCACTGTCGGAAGTCTTCTTGCTGTTTCTGGTTCCGCCAAGCATGACCGTAGGGATCATAACGATAAGGATAGCCGCTGCCGCACCGATAACCGCAAAGAGAGTCTTCTTCTTTCTGCGTCTCTCGGCAAGGCTTATAACCTTCCCACCTGTCTCCTGCGTACTACCTGAACCTGTCGTGCCATATGCAGCATTACCTGCCGCACCGCCCGTCATAACGGTTCTCGTCTCGTGAGAAGGTGCATTTATTCCGGCCTCAATCCTATCCCAGATATCAGGAACCTCAGCATCGAGAGTAGCAAGATACATAGCTTCAACTGCTGCTATCTCTTCTTCACTCGGTATATCCGCACCAGATGTCATATTCAGTTCTTCACGAAACTTTTCATTCTTCATGTAAGATACCGCCTCATCTTTTTGATTGCTTCATTATAGTGCCACGAAACCGTTCCCTGCGGTATTTGCAGGTAATCGGCTATTTCTTTGAACTTCATTCCACCTGTCAGCTTAAGATCTACGATCTCCTTCTCTTTATCCGTCAGGAGTGCGAGTGCTTTCTCAAGTGTAAATCTGTTCAGTGCTTTTTCTTCCACATTCTCCTTATCCGCCATCCTCTCACCCATGCTTACACCGGTGTCGCCCTGGGTGCTGTCAGAGGAATGTCCTGCCTGGCCGCCGCCAGTTGACGTCTGTCCTCCTATAGGTGCATCAAAGGAAAGTACTTCATGTGAACTTTTACGAAGATAGTCTATACACATATTTTTTGCGATAGTGACCATCCACGTCTTATGGTGTCCCCTGCCATCAAATGTTGCAGCCGATCTCATCAGTCTGATGAAAAACTCCGAAGAAACGTCCTCGGCAGCTTCCTTCTGATGAAGGGTGTTGAGACATACGGAATATATCAGTTTCATGTAGGTATGATATATTTCCTTAAGCGCCTCTGTGTTGCCGGCAGCCAGCTGCTTCATAAGATCATTAAATTGTTCTTCCGACACCCGGCCACCTCCTTACTTTTATATACGAAACTCATTTCCGGATTTATGGAAAAATTTTTTTTATTTTTCAAATACGTCTATTTTTTTAATACTTCTGTTATTCAAATACGTTTTATTGACGCTCTCCAAGATTTACATACTCTGCCTCATTTGCAACAGACATGTATGCAGGTCTTATTATCTTGTTTGTACAGATAAGCTCTTCTATTCTGTGAGCACTCCAGCCCGCAACTCTTGCGATGGCGAAAAGCGGAGTGATGAACTCATCAGGAATTCCGAGCATATTGTAAACAAAGCCGCTATAGAAATCTATGTTCGGACAAACCGGCTTATACATCTTTCTCTCATCCTGCATAAGAACAGGCGCAAGCTTAGCAACACTCTCATAAAGCTGAAGCTCGTCCATTCTGTCCTTCTCCTCAGCAAGACTTACAGTGTATTTTCTGAGGATCTCAGCTCTCGGATCTGACTTGGTATAAACCGCATGGCCTATACCATAGATAAGTCCGGACTTATCGAAAGCTTCTCTTCTGAGGATCTTCAGAAGGTACTCAGCTATCTCATCCTCGTTTTTCCAGTCCTTAACATTCTTCTTGATCTCGTCAAACATCATCTTAACCTTGATATTTGCGCCACCATGCTTAGGTCCCTTAAGTGAGCAGAGTGATGCTGCAACAGAAGAATATGTATCTGTTCCCGAAGACGTTACAACGTGTGTTGTAAAGGTCGAATTGTTTCCGCCGCCGTGTTCTGCATGAAGCACAAGTGCGATATCAAGTATTTTCGCCTCAAGCGGTGTAAAGTTCTTGTTCTGACGCATGATACGGAGCAGGTTCTCAGCTGTTGAGAATTCCGGCTTAGGATTGTGGATATAAAGCCCTCTTCCGATCATGTAATGTCTGTATGAAAGGTAAGAATATGCACCGATCATAGGAAGTGTAGCGATAAGCCACAGGCTCTGACGGAGCACATTCGGTATAGAAAGATCATCTGAATTCTTGTCATAGGAATTGAGTGTCAGGATACTTCTGGCCATGGCATTCATGATATCCCTGTTAGGTGACTTAAGAATAACATCCGGAACAAACTCATCCGGCAGATTTCTGTTGTATGCCAGAAGATGATTGAACTCATCCAGCTCCTCCTCATTAGGGAGCTTGCCGAAAATAAGCAGATAAACTGTCTCCTCGAAGCCGAAACGGTTCTCACTTGTGAAGCCATCAACAAGCTTATTTATATCGATTCCACGATAATAAAGCTCACCCTCTATAGGTGTTATCTTGCCGTCGATCTCTTTTGAACCGTGAATGGTCGAGATCTCGGTAAGACCTGTAAGAACACCCTTTCCGTTTGCTTCTCTGAGTCCCTTCTTAACCTGGTAAATATCATAGAGCTCAGGTGCTATCTTATTATTATCTGTACAGAGCTTTGACAGTCTGTGTATCTCTCTTGCTGCTTCTCCCGGACTTAAATATGACATCTTTCTTCCTCCTATTTCAATCCCAATTCTCCGGCCTTTTCCTCAAGCCAGAAATCGTAGAACATATATCTTCTTGCCTGTTTTAAGGCTTCTTTCGCCTTATCCTTCTGCTTCTTCATCAGATAGACCTTAACGAGCTCCTTGTAGGCTTCGCCGCATACAGACTGGACACAGTGTTTGCATCTCTGTCTCCTAAGCGCCTCCAGCAGAAGCTCCTCGGCCTTGTCAGGCTCCTTTTCAACCCTGGCAATACGCGCCGCATCCACCAGAGTTTCTGTATTATAATCATTTATCAGTTTATATTTTTCAAAAAGATCTTTATATCTCTTAAATCTTGTCTTACCGCCGAACTGCCCCGCAGCCGCCTCTGCAAGCTCACTATACGCCGTATAACCGGAATTTTCCATCCCTTTAAGGAAGAATTTCTCCGCCTTGGCATAATCTTTGGCACTTAAATATGCATGACCCAGATAATACGCCAGCGCACTTAAGTTTATGCCCTCATCTCCGGCCCTCTTGTAGATTGCCTCGGCGCCCTTGATATCTCCGGCACGGCACTTCATACGGCACAGGCTCGTGTAGACCTGCTCGTCCACCTTCTGGCTTCCGTAAAGCAGCTTACTCACAAGGGATTCCGCCTCGCTGAATCTTCCTCTGGCCGAAAGCAGTTCCTCATAAGGAAATACTATATCCGATATCACGCCAAATTCAAGAAGCATCCTCTCATATTCGGCAAATGCATCATCATATTCCTCGCTCAGCGCCAGTGCAGAGGCAAGTCCCTTCCACGCGCGCTTCTTATCCATAGGATTTTCTGCTCCTGCAAGTCCCTTCTGGAAAAGCTCCGCCGCCTCTTTGTAACGGTTGAGCATCAGAAGATTCTCTGCCGCAAGTGTATTTACATAGGGTGCGATTCCCGGAAACTGCAATACGGTTTCGTAATCCACAGCCGCTTCGTTGTATTTTCCAAGCACCTTGTAGGTTATGGCCCTGAAGATATAATCGGTATCTCTCGGTGCTATCTCTATCTGTTTTGTATATTCATCTACTGCCTCGGCAAACTTCAGCTTCTTCCTGAGAACTCTTCCGAGAGCTCTGTGCCCCTCAAGATCGTTCTCATGGAGCTCGAGCAGCTTACGGAAGTTTTCCTCCGCCTCATCAAGCTTTCTGTTTTCCTCCTGGCAGCGTGCAAGCAGGAAATGATATTCGCCCAGATCCTCGATATCGCAGGTCGGGCTTTTGATATCTATCTCCTCAAGCTCCTTCAGGGAATTCTCATATTCCTTATCCCTGTTCATCGCCACCGCACAGCGCATCATCTTACAGCACTGGCTGTCCTTATTCATCTGTTCATAAACAGCGATCACCTTCAGAACATCATCATACTGATCCACCTGCATAAAGATGTCCATCTCCAGCTTATAAGGCGCTATCGAATAAGGGTAGATCGCCTTAACCTTATTTGACTCGTCCAGCGCGATCTGGAGATTGCCCAGCCTGAAATACGACTTCGCGATATAAAGCTGCGCAATAAAGTTATCTTCGCCTCTAATCACCGCTTCGCACTCATTGATGCATTCACTGTAGCGCTTTGTCTCGTAAAGAATCTCGCATTTCATCTCCTTGGAGACTATCTTCTCCTCATGATCAAACCGGAGTGAATTATCAATATATTTCTCCGCTGTTTCATAATCTTTTTCTATAAAATACGTTGCTCCGATAAGGTAGTTAACGTAGGGTTTTCTTCTTAACTGCTTTTCTTCTGAAACCTCTCCGCTCATAAGGCAGTCCATCCAGATAAGAAAGCATTTTCTGGCCTTCAGGTATTCATCCATCAAGAGATACGACCTGCCGAGCAGGTTATTATATTCTATCACTTCACCCGGAAAAGGTTCGAAGCTTTCAAGAAGCTTAGCCGCATCCTTAGCCACAAAGGACTGATAATACGCCCAGGCCGTCTGAATCTTCAGCTTATGAAGCTGCTTTTCATCCTGCTCCTCAGTAAGTTTCTTCAGATTGGTCTCAACTATCAGCTGATTGCTCTTCTGTATAAGCCCTCTGATATAATTATCATAAGGCCTGGTATGAGCGAGCTCCATCAGGATATCCTTGGCGTCTTCGTATTTTCCCTCTTTGATAAATATCTCCGAATGCCTGATCTTCGACGCAAGGTTTTCCGGTTCTATCTCAAGTATCCTGTCAAATACCTTGTGAGACTCCTCATAGTTTTCCATGGCCATATAGATATCTCCCTTGCAAAGGAGTATCCCGACATTGTCCGGATAGCTTTCCAGAAGGCTGTCTATCCTTGTAAGTGCCTCATCATGCTGCCCCTTCTGTGAAAGGTTGCGGCAGGCTGCAGCCTCAAGCCACGGATTCTTTATCGGTGATCCCGAAAGCTCTGCGATCACCTCATCCTGTTTTTCTATGTCATTCTTCTTAAGCGCCTGATCAAGGTCCGCAAATCTGCTGATATAACCATCGTAGTCAGCATCCCTCGGCCCTTCGAACAGTCTGTAATCCACAACATCAGGGTAGATTGAATTGCTGATAAAATAATCTATATAATCACGCGGAAATCTCTGCTCAAGCTCCGCTTTTCTCTTGTCTATGGCAAAACTGCTGACAAGTATTTTGAAGATGTGCTGCGGCAGATAGATATTACCCATAAAAAAGCTGAGTATGATATTAAGAGCCTCCTCCGAAGTATCAAGACTCTGCGCAAACTCAGTATTTACAAGCCTTTTCCATTCTGCTTCATCTATACGTCTGTAGAAATCCTTGTAGATCACCTCAACGCATTTTCTGAAATCCTTGCCGGTTTCAGGGTTCAGGAATCTTTCCTCGGTCAGCTCTTCATCCGAGGTCTCCTCCGCTCCGTCAGGCTGAACGTCCTCAGCCCTATCAGCTGTCGCCTTTTCAGCCGCCTTTTTAACCGCTTCCTCGTAGGCAGCTCTCAGCTTTTTAAAGCCCTCCGGGTCATCCTCGGGATTCGTGACCATAAGCTTATTTCGATATGCTGTTTTTAAAATTTCCTGGTCCGTTGTTTCGCTGATCCCAAGTATTTCCCAGATATTCATACTTTTTATCCAATCATTTTCTTTCAATCTGTCCCGTCCGAAGCCAAAATCCGCCCATTTTCGATAAAGATTAAAAATCTCAGAATGCCCCCACTGTATTTAGTGGGGGCACATGGTGTATTTATTATTTCTATGTTTTGCAAGCCCGGCAGATTACATAGCCTCAAGAGTTGCACGGATAGCCTTGATGAAATTCTCTGTATTAAGAACTGTAACACTGTCCAGCTCTGTGATAAGAGCAAGGTCCTTGGTCATCTGGCCGCCCTCGATAGTAGCGATGGTAGCCTTCTCAAGCTTATCAGCAAATGCAGAAAGCTCAGGTGTTCCGTCAAGCTCACCTCTCTTACGAAGAGCGCCTGTCCATGCAAATATAGTAGCAACAGGGTTTGTAGATGTCTCCTCGCCTGCAAGATGCTTATAATAATGTCTCTGAACTGTTCCGTGAGCTGCCTCGTACTCGTAAACTCCGCTTGGAGAAACAAGAACTGAAGTCATCATAGCAAGTGAACCGAATGCAGATGAAAGCATATCGCTCATTACGTCTCCATCATAGTTCTTGCAAGCCCAGATGAATCCACCCTTAGACTTCATAACACGTGCAACAGCATCATCTATAAGTGTGTAGAAATACTCGATACCTGCAGCATCGAATTTCTCCTTATACTCTGCATCAAATATCTCCTGGAAGATATCCTTGAAAGTATGATCGTATTTCTTAGAAATAGTATCCTTAGTAGCGAACCAGAGGCTCTGCTTTGTATCAAGCGCATAGTTGAAGCAGCTTCTTGCAAAGCTCTCGATAGATGGCTCAAGGTTGTGCATACCCTGAACGATACCTGCAGAATCAAACTTGTGAACAAGAACTGACTCTGTTGAACCATCCTCTGCTGTGTAAACAAGCTCAACCTTTCCAGGTCCCGGAATCTTCATCTCTGAAGCCTTGTAAACATCACCATAAGCATGTCTTGCTATTGTGATAGGTGCCTTCCAGTTCTTTACGCATGGCTCGATGCCCTTTACGATGATAGGTGCTCTGAAAACAGTACCATCAAGGATTGCTCTGATGGTTCCGTTAGGGCTCTTCCACATCTCCTTAAGGTTATACTCTTCAACACGTGCAGCATTTGGTGTAATTGTCGCACACTTAACCGCAACACCGTATTTCTGGGTAGCATATGCAGAATCAAATGTAACCTTATCATCTGTCTCATTTCTATGCTCGAGTCCAAGATCGTAGTACTCTGTCTTAAGGTCGATAAAAGGAATCAGAAGTTCATCCTTAATATACTTCCAGAGTATTCTGGTCATCTCGTCTCCGTCCATCTCAACAAGCGGTGTTTTCATTTCAATCTTGCTCATTCTTTTGTCCTCCTGGGGTTGTATATTGTTCTGCGGGTACGTGCGCAGTATTATTTGGTTCTTTCGAGAAACTCTTTCAATGCAAGAGTCTCGCCATATACGGAAAGCGGCGGCGCAACATGCTTTGCAGCAGCCTTTACCTCATCTCTCGCACTTCCTATGGCATAGCTTTCGCCTGCAGCTTCAAGAAGTCCAAGATCATTTATATTATCTCCGAAGGCCATGACCTCATCCTTTTCAAGGCCAAGTTCTTTCATAAGTATCTTCAGTGCGCTGCCCTTATCAGCTCCCGGATTCACGATATCCATCCACATTGTTCCGGCTGAAGCGATGATGAAACGATCCTTCCATTTCGGATAAAACCATTCCATAACCTCCTGTTCCACCGTGTCCTTCTTGTAAATAGAAAGCTTCACGATATCATCGTCGAGATGAGTCTCAAAGTCGCCGAGGACCTTGATGTTGTATTTGTAAGAATCCCTCATCCAGAGGAACATCTCACTCTTATCCTCACAGTAAGCTGTATTCAGTCCGCACAGCATGATATCACAGTTGTCCAGCTTCTTAACATCGGCGATCAGCTCGAACAGCACGTCCCTGTCAATGACATTCATCGAATAGACCTTGTTGCTGTCCCTCAGAATACTGCCGTTATCCGTGATATAGTAAATATCATCCTTCACAGGTGCGAAAAGCTTTCTCATGCTGACAAACTGCCTTCCGCTGGCTCCGGCAAAGCGTATTCCTCTTTTCTTCAGTTCCTTGATGATATCAAACATTTCCGGATCTATCTTGTCTGTTCCGTCCGGAACCAGAGTTCCGTCAATATCGCTGGCGATTAATTTGATCATTTACCTATCCTGTTCTATCAGCACATATTTTCTGATCATTTTTTTATATCATTATACAAACCATATTCAATCGATCACATCTACGTGATCTCATCTATGCATCCACATACGTGCGACCACATCCGCGCGACCAATTCATATGTTCATTCACGAAAATACCCGCATAATTATACCAACATACAACACACAGTGTCAACCGAGCTTCTTCTCGATTGCCTTGATTATTGTCTTAAGAGCCTTAATTCTTGCATATTTTTTGTCATTCGACTCCAGAACATGCCAAGGAGCGTAGGTTGTGTTTGTTTTCTGAAGCATCTCATCTACCGCAACCTCGTACTGATCCCACTTTTCTCTGTTTCGCCAGTCCTCATCGGTTATCTTCCACTGCTTTTCTGGTGTATTCTGCCTCTCGGTGAATCTCGCAAGCTGGGTATCCTTGTCGATCTGAACCCAGAACTTAACGATAACCGCACCCCAATCGGCAAGCTCCTTCTCGAACTCATTTATCTCATTGTAGGCTCTCTGCCAGTCATTTTCTGAGCAGAAGCCCTCCAGACGTTCAACCATTACTCTTCCGTACCAGGTCCTGTCAAATATAGCTATATGGCCATCCTTCGGAAGCCTGTTCCAGAATCTCCAGAGATAATGCCTTGCCTTCTCAGCCGGCTCCGGACTCGCAATAGGATGAACCTCGTAGCCTCTCGGATCCAGTGCGGCGGCAATACGCTTGATATTTCCGCCCTTTCCGGCAGCATCCCAGCCCTCGTATGCTATGATAACCGGTATCTTTTTATGATAGAGCGCATTGTGCAGCTCGCTGAGTCTCTTCTGCAGCTTATCAAGCTCAACCTTGTATTCTTCCTCAGGAACAGTCTTGTCGAGAGGGATATCAGCAAGGTGAGGTATCTTCTTCAGCGGGAAGGTATTCTGGAGCAGAGGAGCCTTCTGATGCTGCTCTGCATTCTCAAGAGCGGTATCAATACTTGCAATAAGTATTTCAGTCATCTGAAGCTCAGCCCACTTCTTGCTTGAAGAATCTATAAAATACCACGGCGCAACAAACTGGTTTGTCGCATCGATATATTCATCGTAAACATCCATGCATTTATCATAATGCTTGTTCTGCCAGAGATCCTTTTCTGACACGCGCCACTTCGTGTGGTCGTCACCCATAAGATCCTTAAGTCTCTTCTTCTGAACCTTCTCATCTATGTGGAAGAAGAACTTAACAACAAGATAGCCGTTATCATTCAGCTGTCTCTCAAAACGCTTGATACTTGTCAGGTACTCCTTGTATTTTTTGTCACTGATCTCGCCCATGAGCTTCTGGGTTGTAACCTCGCCCATCCAGCTGCCATCGAAGAAGGTTATCTTTCCGGCCTTCGGGATCTTTACAAAATACCTGTAAAGAAATGGTTTCCTGAGATCTTCCTCAGTCGGACTCTTCAACGTCTCGCAGTTGAAGAATCTTGGATCAAGATTCTTGATTATCCTTCCAAGAACGCTTCCCTTACCGGCGGCGCCCCATCCATCAATAACAACAAGTACCGGCAGATTCTTCTCCTTGATTGTGATCTGCCTTACAGCAAGAGTCTGTCTTGCCTTCTCGAGTCTTTCCGCGAGTTCCTCGTCACTCGGTCTTTCTTCCTTAACCCATTCCTTTAACATATTTTGCACCTCCCATAATGCTCTCCGCATCCCGCGAAGCTTATACCGTAACTACATTTTCCTTCTCCGTTTCTTTTCATTTCTCTTTTATGTCCCAGTGATTACCCGAACATAATATATAGCCCATATTTTAGATGATATTTACAGTGTATAAACTCATGTCATTATTATAACAGAAATCATGTGATTCACACCAGTTTTTGTTTAACAAGATATGCAAGAAATCCTTCGCAGCCCTCGATGATATCATCGTAGGTCACGTCGAAGTTTCTCGTGTACCACGGATCCGCCACACTTCCCGGACGATCAGTATAATCCATCAGAAGAGATATTTTTTTGCTGACCCTGTCTTCTTCCATCTGGCTCGGAGAAGTCCTGCCCAGGATGCGCGGCATCCAGCGTGCATTCTCCGTGTCCATACCGATTATATAGTCGTAATCCCTATAGTCCGACTTCACAAGCAGCTCCGCCGTCTTTCCGGCACACGAAATTCCAACCTGCGCAAGCTTTGCCTTTGCAGGCGGATAGACCGGACTTCCCTGACCATTCCAGATTTCATCCGTATGCGTAGCACGTGACTCAATATGAAACTTATCCTCCAGTCCCGCCTCACGAACCATTTTCTTAAATACAAACTCCGCCATCGGCGACCTACAGATGTTGCCGTGGCAGACGAACAGTACTTTTATCATTAGCTATTTTCCTCACTTTTAATTTATAAACCGACATTTATATCGACATTCAAACCAACATTTCTTTCAGTTTTATTACCCGTTTTCTACACTGCTAAATTGTTCCCATTCTCTTTTTAGAAGTCTGTATTCCAGTCGTGTTTTCATACGACCATCACGCCACTCATAATCAACATGTTCAGCTTCTTTTATCATCCCGTTCTTTTGCATGACTCTTTCAGAACGAGTATTTTCTTTAAGGCAACCTGTTGTCACTCTGAACACGTTGTCCTCTGTAAATGCAAACTCCAAAACCTTTTTCAGAGCCTCAGAGGTATATCCATTTCCCCAGAATCCCGGATATGTAAAATATCCTAAATGAACGATTTTTCCAACAGGTGTATCATCGACTACTGTATAACCTATGCTTCCGACCTGTTCATGCGTATCTTTTAATTCCATGTGAAGAAAATAATACTTCCGATGATCACTATCTATGTCTGCAAGAACATCCTCAAACTCAAGCTTAGCACTTTCGCGATCATCCAGCTTGATGTCCTGCATATAGTACATAGTCTCGCCATCGGTTTTCAATTTATAATACGCCTCAAAGTCAGTTTCTTCATAGTCTCTTAAGCATAATCTTTCTGTTTCAAGTTTTATCATTTTATTTCAAAAGTCTCCAATCTTATCCTTCCTTGTTTAACAATCTTACAAATCATATTTCAGTATATTTTAGCATAAAAAGACGTTTTTTTCTGTTATTTTGATTATAATATTTATTTATCCAACAACATTTATCATTTCACCGATTCCTTCTATCCTGCACTTACATCATTTATGATTGTGTATCCCAGAATATAATCCGGTGCTTCTTCTTTGGTCACTCTAAGCACATCTTAATTCAAAACAACTCCCAGCTCAACCTCATAATCAAAACTACCCACAATATCATAATTCGGAATAACTCCATCAGGCTCAGCAAAATGTTTCTTATATCGTTTCTCATATTTCTTTCCCATTTTTAGTGCATATATATAACATGAATTCATCCATCCTCAATTTTTCAAAAATATTATTGACAACAATACATGAATAATATAGAATTCAAAAACAGAGTACATACTCGGTTTTGTGAATTAAGGAGTATATCATGATTAAAGGAAACAGAAAAAAACAAGAACTGCAATCTGCGCTGAAAACTCTCGCAATCGAAAAAGGCTATGCGAATGTCACAATGAAAGATATCGGTGAATATGTCGGATTATCTGTCGGCGGACTGTACCATCACTATCACAGTGTCAACGAAATCTTTAATGATCTCCTGCATTCAGAAACAGAAAATGTATGGTCTGCTTTCCAAAATATAAATACATTCGATGAACTCATGATGTATTTTGATGAATATCTGAAAACAGAGAAAAAAGAATTACTCTCAGAAGAGATATCGCTTAATACCCTGCTTTATCAGTATTATTTCAGTTTCCCCGAAGACAAGCGCCAGATAATGATGAAAGCATCACACGATGAAACCATATCCCATATGGTGCAGATACTGATACCTATTATTAAAAAGAAATCAGTCTGTATTGAAATATCAGAACATATTTACATGGTTCTGAACGGTCTGGTCGTTCTTTCGTTCAGCAACTCTATTAGTAAAAAAATAATAGATGCCGAATTTGATATGCTTAAAAATTATATGATTGAAAAATATTCAAATATCGGATCAAAAAACGACTGATATTAAAAACACATGCAAAACACGAAAGGAACACATATGAAAGTACTTGTATATGGAGTCGGTGCGCTCGGCTCTCTTCTCACACATTTTCTCTGCAAGGCAGGAAACGATGTAACAATAGTTGCCAGAAGCACCTATAATGAATTAAAAGAAAATGGTCTTATTGTAGAACATTACCTTCAACGAAAAATTACTATTGACCATCCAAAAGTAGTAAAGGAAGCTCCCTCTGATGAACGTTTTGATATAGTATTCTCTGTAATGCAGGCGCAGCAGCAGCTCGAAGTCCTAGATGCACTGTCAACAGTTAATACGCAGATCGTAGTCCTTGTCGGAAACAATCTGGAAGCAGACAGATGCGAAAACTATATCAAAAAGCACGCTAAATCAAATAGACATATACTCTTTGGTTTCCAGAATTCCATGGGTCACAGAGAAGGTGCAAAGGCTGTAACAGGCGGCCTTCCGGTAACAGAACTCATTATTAGCGGACTCCATTCACCTGCAAGTCCTAAAGCCATTGCAAGAGTAAAAAAAGCTCTTAAAGTTAAGGGATATAAGATTACTGAGATTGATAACATGTATGATTACTACATGTGTCACGTTGCTGAGATTATGCCTTGCGTGGCTATATGCTACAGAGTAAACTATGATTTGAAAATGCTGAAAAGAAGTGATGTGAAAGAGATATTCCGGGCATCCGACGAATGTTTTGATTATCTTAAAAGTGTCGGTATTACACCAATGCCACCTAAAGAAGATAAATACTACAAAGGTGGAATCAGGAGGTTCGGCATGTTCACCTTATATCGTGTGTTATTCAAAACTCACCTGGGAAATCTTTGCGTCTCGGATCACGCAAAAAATGGCATCAATGAAAACATTTATATCCGTGAGAAGTTCAACGAATATATATCTGAACACCCTGGGAAAGCCATGCCGACATGGAATAAGCTTCTAAAAAATATCCCAAAAGAATAAAGACATAACACGAATGGATAAACTACGAAGAAATGATAAAAAGCATCCTGCCAATGCAGGATGCTTTAATGATCTCAAAGCTCTTATTTGCTTCCATACTTTTCCATAAAAGCATTGAAGTTATTCTGATGGTAAGGAAAATCTTTTTCCTCAATTCTCGCATATAATTTATGAGACTTGCCATCCAGAGTATCTATAGAAATTCTCTTAACCTTTGAATTCAGCAAAGCAAATTTCTTGATTGTAATATTTTTAATATTACCTGCCGGTATAAATATATAATTAGCTTTATCGAGTGTCATCTTAGATGGACTGGATAATGTAACCAATCCACTTAATGCACCTGCCTTAAGATAGAACATTCCCAAACCATTTTCATTTGAATTGATCAGAAGTCCATCATATGGATATTCCATGCCTGCAGCAGCGCCGGTAACCTTTGCTTTGTCCTGACAAGCAACAAAGAAAAGATTTGAATTGCCTAATCCGTTAACACTCTCAAATAAAGCTTTAACTTTTTCAATGGTATTAAATTCTTCCATTTCATTTTCTCCTTGTGTAACTTAAAAAAATTGCCGGTGTTCTGTTATCGGCAGAACACCAGCAAATTATATATCAAGGTTTTACCTATTTCAATTAATACTTTATTAATACTCCTAACAACCTACTCTTCCTCTTCAAAGCTTTGCTAAAGACTACTTCAGGTTATAGTTTTTGTCAATATTTAGTTATAAAACCCTGAACAAATACAAGACAGATCACTGGCCAAATGAGCCATAGCCTGCTATTGCCTCATCTATGGTCAGCTTACCGGTTCCAACCCCATAAACAGCCTGTCTCACCTGTTTAACAGCATCATCCGTCAGACCGAACACTTCCGGCGACAGGATCCTTGAATCCGGAACCTCCCCAAATGCAGCATACATACTGTTAAAAGACAGATCCCTGGTCGGAGCCATAAGCCCCTTTTTCTGTGCCATTCGGTTAAGTTCCTCTGAAGTGATAAGGAACCTCATGAATTCGTTGGCCATATCCAGATTTTTACTGTCCTTGTTAACAGAGAACTGCAGATTCGGCATATCAAGGAAGTTAACACCATCATCAGATAACGGGATTGGTACGAAGCTGTATTTAAAAGGTGCCGCGATAAATGCTTCAGAACGGCTCTCACGCTTCTCTGTTCCGGAAACAGTATCTCCTGATGCGGTCATCATAGGTACATCACCTTCAAAGAATCGCATGATCACTGCATCATAGTTATTTTCGATCTCTGAACAATTATCAAGATTTACACAGCCGTCCTTCAGGAACTGCTCCAGCTTCTCAAGTGTAGGCCGCATATACTCACCGGCTGAAGGATCTAGAGCATTGAGCTTCTTTACAGCCTCCGCATCTTTAGCCACAGTTCCGCAGAAATACGGATAGCTCATCAAAGTGAAAAGTGATGTGGTCTCCTCTTTTGAAAAGCCCATCATCGGGTTTTCATAGCCCTTTTCACGAAATGCATCGCACACTGCCACAAGCTCCTGATATGTCGTCGGAACACTAAGCCCTTCTTTTTCAAAAAGGCTGTCATTAACCAGCATACCGTAAGTATTTGAGAAAACCGGTACCATTGGAAGTTTACCGTCATCTGTATTTAAAACAATATTGCTGCGGATGCAGTCCAGATTGAATTTAAGGGCAGGATCCGACAGATCCTCGGCATGTTCTATCGAAGATTTATACTGCTCCCTGCCATACATCCAGGAGTAATTGACATAGATGTCAGGGGCATCATTTCCGTTAAGAACTGTACCGATCATATTATTATAATCATCAATCTTCGTATATTTTAGTTCCACATTTGGATAATACTCGTTGAAGCGGTCAAATTCAGCCTCCAGCGCTTCAAAGTTGTCATAGCCGCCGGCTATATTGATCTGACAGCTTGTGGAGGTATTCATGGAAGGCTTAAATCCCTGATCTGCCTTCTCCTCTTTCTTCTTCTCTGAACCACAGGCGGTCATTCCCAACACCATCATTACCGATAAAAAACCACACATTATCTTTTTCATAACTGTTTCCTTTCTTCTCGGATCCTTCTGATTTCCTTTATGACTAATTTGATATCTACGGGTTTCGCAATATGTCCATTCATTCCTGCGTTAATACATTCAGTAACATTTTCGGAGAATGCATCTGCCGTCATAGCGACGATCGGAATAGCCGCCGCCCAAGGATCCTCCAGCTTTCGGATAGTCCTGGTAGCATCGAGACCGTTCATCTCCGGCATCTGTATATCCATGAAGATCAGCTCATAACCGCCCTTCTTTGCTGCACTGATCATATCCACACAGACACGTCCGTTTTCTGCACGCTCGGTATTTATTCCGAACATTGAAAGCATGGCAGATATGATCTCCCAGTTAATGTCATTATCCTCAGCCACAAGGATATTAAGACCCTGCAGGTCAGAATAATCATCCTCCGGCTCCACTGATTTGGACTCTTTTCCGATAAGATCATTGATCTTATCATACAGCGTAGACTTGAAAAGCGGTTTGCTGACGAAGCCTATAGCTCCTGCCTCTTTTGCTTTATCCTCAATGTCCGACCAGTCATAGGCGGAAACAAGCAAAATAGGAATATTTGCGTCTATATCCGAACGTATCCTCTTGATAGTCTCAAGACCATCTACTTCAGGCATCTTCCAGTCAACTATTACAACATCGTAATCCTTGCCGGAATGATGTCTCCTCTCGATCATTCCAAGTGCTTCCGGTCCGCTGTGAGCCTGCTCTGTTGTTGCTCCCAGAGATTCAAGAGTATCAACAGCTGTCTCAAGCATAACCTCATCGTCGTCTACGATCAGAATATCAACCGGTTCAAGCTGCATATCCTCCCTCTGCCTGTCGGCCACAGGGATATCCAATGTAACTGTAAAGGACGTTCCCTTTCCCTGCTCACTCTCGCATTCGATGGTTCCTCCCATCAGGTCGACCATCTGCTTTGTAATGGCAAGACCAAGACCGGTTCCCTGAATACTGTTAACACGGCTGTCCACCTGTCTTGAGAATGGCCGATACATGGTTTCAATGAATTCCTTGCTCATACCGATGCCTGTATCCGCCACAACATAGATCAGCTTTACACAATCCTTCTCAACGCTGTTTTCCTCGTGCAGATCTACACTGACCTTTCCACCGGGCTCCGTGTATTTAATAGCATTTGAAAGTATATTGATATATATCTGATTAAGTCGAAGCTGGTCTGTATATAAGTATTCTTTTTCCATCTTATTGATATGGAAACTGAATTCAAGGTTCTTTTCTTTGATCATCGGCTGGGAAATATTAACAAGATTCTTAACCGTTTCCACTATGGAGAAGGTCAGCGGACTCAGCTTCAGCTTTCCACTCTCCACCTTCGAAATATCAAGAATATCATTGATCAGTGTCAGCAAATGATTGCTGGCAAGACTGATCTTCCTAAGGCTTTCCTCTGTCGACTCCACATCTCCGAGGTTCTTCTCGGCTATGGTCGTAAGGCCTATAATCGCGTTCATTGGTGTTCTTATATCATGTGACATGGTAGAGAGGAAATCTGTCTTTGCTTTATTTGCAGCTTCAGCTTCCCTCGCCGTAACATGAAGCCTCTTGTTCAGGAAAAGCATATAACATATGTCAGACAGGAACAGAAGCAAAAGTCCTGCAGATACGACTCCGAACAGCAGCCAGTTTTCTTTATGCACATGCAGATCTTCCGCCGGCACAAAGCCCAGCAGAGTCCATCCGCAGGTGGCGTCTACAGGAGCAAATGCTAGGATGCATTTCTTTCCATGCGAATCAAGCATTGAGATGGATCCTGTCGATGAAGTGATCTTTTCCAATAGCTGCTTCTCAGATTCAGGGTCGGTTGTATTATAAGAATTGTAGAATTCGAAAAAGTTTGAGTTTTTATAGCTGTAACCCTTAAGAATATAATCACCGCTTGCGTCGATCATGGACAGCTCGGCGTTCTCAAACTCTGTCTGTGGATAAACCCATTTCTGTTCAAGCTCTGAAATAGGTATTACACGCAGCAAGACTGCTTCTCTGGAAGCTTTACTTTCCGCATCATACAGCGTGATCGTATTGCAGAAAGCCAGTGACTGTTCTCCATTCATCGGGTTTGTATATGTACGGGTAATGTTGACAGACTTACCGATCTCATCGCCCCAATTCATGTCCTTCAGAACATTCACACGTTCATAGGAAACAGCATAGTCATCTGTCGTTCCCTGTTTCGGACGTGTAGAAAGACCTGTATGCGTGTCAAGAAAAACCAGGTGCGCGGAAGTATTTGCAAGTACATGTGAAGAACGGATGTACTCAGCCGCCTCTTCCATCGTCATGGTTTTGTTATTTATATAGCGTGCCCATACATCACAGACTCTCTGCTCGCCTTCCAGATAGTTTTCCGTCACCCTCTCCATAGTGACAGTTGTATTTTCAAAATACTCTATCTGCCTTCGGTTAGACTCTCTGTTTGTGAAGCCGGAGTAGAGAACAACGAAGATCAATATGGCCGCTATAATTATTATATTTATAATGATAATAAGGTATTTTCTCATAATTCTAACGCCTTTAAAAACTCTTCCAGCTCTTCGTCTTTCACTTCATAAAAGCTGTTTTGTACAAATATCACCGATCATTACTGTGTTTCCGAACCGGTAAGCATCTCAAAAGTAACGCCGTATTTTCTTGCTATATCAGATGCATAAGATGATCCTTCCGGAGGAGCCACCGCAAGCTTAAAAGAGCGATTTCCTCCTTCACTCTTAACAATGAGTGAAGCCGCCTTTTTCTGAAGCCCCTTTGAGAATTCTTCTGCATCTATACCAAGCTTATGCATATGCGTATTGTATATCGTTCTTGTTCCCTTGGTAAGAAGAGCCTTGACCGCATCACACGCTATATAATAACCCTCTTCAAAGGAAGTTGTAGAGAAGGTCTCGTTCATAAGGATGAGACTTTCATCCGTTGTTCTGTCAAATATTTCCTTGAAGCGGATACACTCTTCACCCAGTCGTCCCAGATTCATGGTCTTATCTTCATCCGCAGGAAAATGCGTAAATATACAGTCTGCAGGTTCAAATACAAATGAATCCGCCGGAACAGATATACCGCCCTGCGCAAGTGCAAAAAGCAGTCCGATGCCCTGTGTCGAAGTCGTCTTGCCGCCCCTGTTTGCACCCGTGAGGATATATATCATATGCTCAGAATCGAAATCCAGATCATTTCCAACAATCTCCTTTGGATCCGATATACTGAGTGCAAGTTTGAAATTATAGAAGCCCTTTGCACGCATCCTGTTGTCATCCCCTATGACCGCACTGGCCTTGGTGAGCTTAAAGCCCTTATTTTCTAGTCCTGTTATGAACTCTGCAAACCGAACATAGTATACAAACTCAGGGATCACATCCGAAATATGATATATGGCCATATCCGCATATTTATCAAGCGTTCTCCTTAAGCTTTTGACCATAACGTCAAGCATCTTATTAAGGGTTGCATCGAATTGAGCAGGCACATGTGCAAGCCCGTCATCACGCGGGATCGATGATGTTGTGCTTCTGCTCATGGAACTGAGAAGCGGATTGGACATCCTCATCGCCTCCGACATGAAGCTCATGAATCCGGGACCACTGGTTTTTTCAATCTGGCGGTAATGCATATCACCGTTCCATTCATTGTCATCCTTGATCTTATCCTTACCGATACCATCCGCAAAATTGCTTACGATACCCGACTTCTTAAAGGCCTTTTTATTTACTGATACGATTCCCATACTGACGGCTTCAAGCCTTTCATTAAGGTTGAGCCCCAGCGTTACGCTTTGTATTTCTGAGGTTTCCGTAGAGAGGCGCTCCAGATCCTTCTTGAGCTCATTGAAATGTGAATCTGCATAAACCTCGTCGATATATGCCTTATAATCCTTAAGACCTTTCGACTTAAGCCTCTCATCATTCAGGCATTCCTTCAGAGCATCAACACATTTAATATAATCACGATACTGATCCAGACGATGCATAAGTAACCAGAGGCCTTCAACCTCATCCTTGGATTTCTTTATCGCACCAAACTGCTTGTCGAACTCGATCTGATCAAACAGCTCAGTTATCTTTGCTCTGATATCAGGATTATTTTTTATATCCTCAAAAATCTCCTGCCTGTAATTAGTAACATCAGGATCTGAAGTAAGATATGACAATATATCAGCAACTATTGCCTGTTCTTTTTTATCCGAAGTAACAGCACTCGTTATCACATCAAGCCCCAGATCGTGATACGCGCTGTCCTCTATTTTCCTGAATTCTACTTCTTTCCCCCTCGGATAGAGAAGGCTGAATGCCTTATCACCTTTCATACATTTCCTCCTCTCACTGTTTTCTCAAAGGAATACAAATATAACTGACTGTCTCGGCAGGATCATCTGCCGGCGGCATATAAATCTCCAGTGTATAATCGCCCGAAAAAGTGTATCCCTGCAAAGACGGGAGCCACTCCGACCATATTTCAGAGCAATATCGATCACTTTATGATCCGACAGAGAAAGTTCCTGCGCTGCCATTGTCATCCGGCGTGCACGAATATATTCTCCGACAGTCATGCCGCAGAGAGCCCCGAAAATACGCTGATAATAGAACGGTGATAATGCCGCCTTCTCTGCTATTTTCACGACATCAAGCTCCTCAGGCAGATTCTGCTCTATATAGTTTATAGACTTCTGAAATCCTTCGATCCAGCCCTTCATATCGGTCACCTCAATCCGGTGCAGATTCTATATATCATATTGCGGCTTATTTATCCCGATTTTTTCTGCACTCTTTGTCTGTCGGCTCGGTCATGCCTACGCATGTGCCCGATCAGGTCAATCCATCACCATCATTGATACCATCATTTGTGTATTTTCGAATAATACATCACCCGTTCCTTCAATGGTGCAAAAGAAATAAAAGGGCGTAAATATTACACCCTTTTATCATACCATATCCGGCGATAAAATACCATTTAACGCGCGGATTATTCTATCTTTTCTTGTTGAGAATCTGATCCGTTTTTTCCTATCTTTTTTTATAAAGAACCAGTTCCGGATTCTCCCCATCAGCCTCATATGTACAGATCATTATAAAATCCATATTTGCCAGGACTCCAAAGCATCTGTCACCGCCGAATTCGCACTCCAGCTGAGTACCGAGATATGTGGTCTGGTCATTTAAGAATTTAACATTTGCACCGCTTGGTAACGGATAAGGAAGATTAACATAGGAGCCAACAAGCGCATTCAGCTTTTCAACCTTTGGCATCCCCTCGATTTGAAGATCGTTGATCTCCCTGATAAGCTGTTCCTTAAACATCTCAAACTGTCCGTTATCACTAAGCTCTTCATATCTCTTCCAATAATCAAGTTTAGGGAGTGTCGCCTTCATGTGAGCGCGTGCCTGCTCCTCAGAAAAGCCTTCACTAACGAGATGCTTCACGCACACATCGATCAGATCATCCATATTACTGTAGGTGTATGTTCCATCAGCGTAACACCACTTGCAGTAATTCTCATTGAATGAACCGTCGCTGTCATGGCTGACGATCTCATCCTCCAGAGGCATACCGCAGCACTGACAGATAAGCTGCTTCGGCGCACCTAAAAGTGTATTGATCGTAACATTGAACTCCTTAGATAATAGCTTAAGTGTTTCCGTATTTGGAACTGTTTCACCATTCTCCCATCGTGAAACTGCCTGTCTTGTAACCATTACTCTCTCAGCAAGTTCATCCTGAGATAATCCCTTTTTTGTCCTGAGTTCTAAAATAATATTCTTTGTTTCCATCGTTCCTCACCTCCATTACATATATAATATCAGTGGTTCAGTCTCCAGAAAAGCAACTCGTTGTTTCCCTAACAATGAATGTCGTCATATATGGAACCTCGTCCGGCAGCTCATCCAGACTAAAATACCGTTTTTCCTGCGGCATTCCGGCATCAGACACAGCAAACACTTCCAGCTTACTTCCCTTACTTTCCGCCTTCTGTTCCAGTTCACGCAGCTGACTCTTTATTCTCGCCATAGCCCCTGCACATTTCATTATGATCTTCGTGCCTCTCTGCTGCAGATCCTTCAAATCGGAAATAATATGCAGCGGGGTCTCTCCTTCACATAGTGAGATCCCCAGTCCGGCCGCGGCTGCACAAAACGAGTTGATACCATTTATTATTCTGACCGGCACACCGTCCTTTTCTGCCTGTTCCGCAATATATGCAAAGGTTGAATAAACCGTTGGGTCGCCTATCGTCAGAAGAGAAATCTTCTTTCCCTCTTCAACATATCCTTTCAGCTCCTCATATATTTCACGGTGCATTTTCTGCAATGCCTCTTCATCCTTTATCATCTCAAACTCGAGGCACAGCAGCTCCTTTTCGTCTATCTCAGGAACCGCCTCTCTTGCGATCTTATATGCTCTGCACTTTGTTTTATCTTTTCTCGGAATACAAACTATATCCGATTCCTTTATGCATCTTACCGCTTTTAGCGTCATGTCTTCCGGGTCACCGACACCCACACCGACTCCCATTAGTATTCCTTTATTCATCATTTCTGCCATAGTCCATTAATCCTGCCATCTATTTTTTACTCAAGATATTGTTCTATAATTCCCGTCAAAATTAATTTTAGTTTTCACTGTGTTTCTCTCTATCCGCAACACGTTTCACCAGATAATTATCCACGATCGCCAGTATCCACGCTGCCACAATTGATAGTACATAAACCAGCAGCATATACAGAAGATCCGGCATCGAACTGTCCGGCGTACCCGGAAGCAGCACGCGGAACATTTCATGGATCAGATATATTTCAAAGCTGATACCGCCAAGGAACGTAAGCACTCTGTTCCCGTATTTCAGCTTCAGGTTAACGTGTAGCAGCAAAAATACAAATATGGCGCAAAGTATCACCTGGAACGGCAGTGAAATGAACTTCTCCGGATATCCCGGATGTCCTTCCCACTCCTGATAATATCCAAATTGTCCCAGCATGAACTCTTCCAACAGATACCATCCCACCAGCATGATGATAAGCACCGGCAGAATGATCCTGTAATGCTTCATTAAAAACTGTTTGATGCCATTTTCGTGTTTTGCGACCACTATTCCCAGAATGAATATCAGCGTTGTGTTGTACCACCACTCTCCCATAAACCAGTGGCCCCTGACCTGCGAATTGTCATGTCCCAAAAGCAGCGCACCTATAACCATCAAAACCGCAAATACAGTCAGCTTCAGGATCGCTCCTCTTTCAGAACCCGAATGCTTAAAGCATATATAAAATGCCACATAAAGAAAAAAGAGAACAACCAGAAACCAGGCATTGTTATTGATCAATGTAAACCCAAACAATGACGTTATCACATCAACCACCCCAGTCACTCTGGAATAAGAAACAGTGACAAGATACAGTATATTTGTTATCGCAAAAGGGATCAGTATGCGCGATAGTCTTTTCCTCAAAAAACTGTCCAGATAGTTCTCCTTGTTCTTATAGCTTTTATAAAGTCCGAATCCCGAGAAGAAGAAAAATATCGAAGTGAACAGTATTCCGAAGGAATTCCAGATCGTGATCGGTCCTTTGCTGACTCTGGTGCAATCTGTGATCGTCTGTGCCAGATGGTGCAGGATTATCATAAGCGCAGCAAAAACCTGCATGGCTTTTGACTGACTCATAGTCCATGCTTCTTCATTAAACTCGCCCTTTCCGGCAACCTTTGAACCGGCAAAAAGTATCGTCATAATGATAATCGGAAATACCAGTAATAAATAATCCGCCATCTGCTCACCCTCTCATTATCTAATACATATTTTTTCTTATGGTTTCATCACTCACAGGATCTCTTCATAGGTATAAAGCTTTTTTCTGTATTCTTTACCGTCATTCACTGCAAAGGTCAGCATGGAATCGCCATAAGTAAATGATAATGTATTTACATCAAACTCCTCGATCGGGATCTTTACATAGTCCGGCTGTTCATACCAGGAATAAAGCCCCGGGAAACTCTGACTTAACCTGCTGATAATATTATAGCATACTATTTCTCTGTGCGTTATGATTTGCAGCATTCTGATCTGCATTCGGCTGCTGAGCATTTCTTCTTGCTTCCTCAGCTTCCTTATTCTTGAAATCACGTAAAGCTCTGCTTGTAAGCTCCGCGCTCTGGAATATGCCAAGGAGCTTTGCATCGGTTACGCCTCTGTTATCTGTTTAAGGTACGGCTGTGGTCTCATACACTCATCATTATCTGTTTCAGGACCAAACTTATTAACAACCTCCTTGTACTTCTGTCTCATTTCATCCTGGCTTTTCTCACCAAGATTTCTACCATTATCATCCTGAAATACATTGATGCCATTGCACAGATTATGGTATGTATTCATCATGACTGGGATTATCCTCAGCGCATCCTTCTCACTATTATCGTTTTCTCTTATACATGAGGTAAAATACACCTTAAAGGCCTCTTTGGAGATAAAAATATCATCAAAGGTGAGATACTTGAGACAATTTTCAAGCTCTTTCTTATGCTCCTGCTTAAAGCTTATTGAAAGCATAAAGCCTGCATATTCTTCATCGGTTAAGTGATTACCAGCAATACCAAGAAGGATGCTGAGCTTACTCAAAGAGCAAAAAAAGCACCCGAAGGTGCTTTTTAGCTATAATTTCTTTTCATAACAAAAGAAGTCCTGTTCATACATGCTGCACTCACCCATATTACTGAAACCTAAGTGAGCATAAGACCTGAGTGCCTTAACATTATATTTGTTAACCAGAAAATGCAGGCTCTTAAAACCTCTTTTCCTCAGTTCCTCCATTGCAGATACTATCATCTTTCGAGCTATACCTCTGCCCTGCATATCCGGATGGACCGCAAGCCTTGAAAGCTCTCCGCCCGGTGCAAGCTCTGCCGTCCAGCAATCAAGCCGTTCCACAGCCTCGTCCTCATCTATGGAAATAGCAGCAACTATCCTGTCGCTTTCTTTCATTATAAATAGGGCATCTCTTTTCATATCAAAAGCGATAGTCTCGTTCGACGGATAATTCTCCGGCCACGGACAATATTCCCTGCCCTTCTGCATATTGTAGAGAGCAAGTATCTCCTTACGATCCGCCTCTTCTGCCAATCTTATTTCATACTTTTCTTCCTTTGAAAGAACGTACTCCATGCAGACCTTCTGCGGCACCAGCCCAAGGGACTCATAGAATCTCATCGCGCCCGGATTACAGTTCCAGACATTCAGTGTGATATTGTAGCAGCCCTTTTCCTCTGCGTATTTCACAACATGCTCGTAAAGTGCCTTACCGACGCCTCTTCCTCTGTAAACACTGTCCACACAGATGTCATCGATATAAAGAGTCTTTATATCCGTCAGGACCGAATCCCCAACCACCTGCTTATGGATGCAGAATGCATGTCCCATAACGGTACCATCTTCATCCTCACAGACAAATACAGGTGTGCTGTCGTCAGGTATTATCTCTGCCAGCTCCCCGGCATTATATTTGGTGGCCGGACCCTTAAATATGTCCGGCCGACCTTCATGATGCACCATATCCACCTGAACCAGCAGTTCAAGTATTCTCGGTATATCCAGTTCTGTAGCTCTTCTTACTGTCATTTTAAAAATCCATCATTTCGTATATTTTTGTGCAATCTTCTTCATTAAGTGTAACGAAACCGCTTATGCTTCCGCCTCTTCCGTCGCCGCGGCATAGAACCTCAACAAGCTTCGGAATGTCCTCCCTCTTTGCTCCAAGCTCCGCAAAATTCTTCGGCATACCTATAGAAATAAGGAAGCTTCTGAAGGCTTCAATACCTGCCTTAGCAGTAACCTCAGGATGTTCAAAATCCATCTGGCAGCCCCAGACACGTACTGCAACCTGAGCAAAACGCATCACATTATGCTCCATAACATAGTTAAATACTGCCGGCATCGTTACCGCAAGTCCTGCTCCGTGCGCACAGTCATAAAGTGCAGAAAGCTCATGCTCTATTGCATGACTGTTCCAGTCCTGGCTTCTTCCTACACCGCAGGAATTGTTATGAGCCATCATGCCTGCCCACATGATATTTGCTCTTGCTTCATAATTATGAGGATCAGCGATAACTCTCGGAGCCTCGTGCTTCATTGTAAGAAGCAGCGCTTCGATAAGTCTGTCGGTAACCTCAACCTCTTTTGTATTTGTAAGATATCTTTCATAGAGATGAGCCATGATATCTGTGGCACCTGCCGCTGTCTGATAAGCCGGAAGCGTCTCTGTTAATTCAGGATTAAGAATACTGAACTTTGGTCTGAGCGCATTTCCGCTTGCTCCTCTCTTAAACATACCTTCTTCCTTAGTAATAACAGAATCCGGGCTGCCTTCACTTCCCGCAGCTGCGATCGTAAGGATGGTTCCTATAGGAAGAGCCTTCTCAACACGCTTTCCCTGATAGAAATCCCAGAAATCTCCATCATATATAGTTCCCGCTGCAATAGCCTTTGAAGAATCGATAACGCTTCCTCCGCCTACCGCAAGTATAAAGTCAACGCCTTCCTTCCTGCAAAGCTCGATACCTTCATATACGAGACCGCTTCTTGGATTCGGCTTAACTCCGCCCAATGTAACATAAGGAATACCCTCTGCCTCAAGAGATGCCTTAACTCTGCCCAGAAGTCCCGATCTTTCGGCACTTCCTCCACCATAGTGGATCAGAACCTTGCTGCCGCCAAATTCCTTGACGTATTTTCCTGCTTCACCCTCGGTATCCTTACCAAAAGCAAAGAATGTCGGTGAGTAAAATGTAAAGTTTTCCATAAATGTAACCTCCTCAAAAACTTTCATTAAATAGTCTGACACATTTAACATTCTATCATAAATTAATCTAAATTCGTATATTTTTTAATGTTTTTTTAATCTTTCACAAATTATTATTTAATCTACGAGCGATATACTCACTTCATCAAGTAAACAAACGACCGAAAAACGGCCATATAAAAATAGGAGGTATGAAATAGTGAAGGTTTTTTTGAAGTACATCTCAAAAAACATGTTTGAGAAGAAAGGACGCTTATGTCTCCTCATCTTCTCTATCGCAATGAGTACTGCGCTTCTCGTAGCAAGTACAGGACTTATAAAACTCATCTTCGACAGCTTTACAAAGCCTTATGAACAGGCTCAGGTTTCGGAGATAGCGATCACATCGGCAACAGATGATCCGTTCATCGACACAGCAAAGCTGAATACGACCGATCTTAAAGATCTTGACTTACAGATTCAGACAGTGGGTGTCATGAATGAAAACGACAAGATCAGCTACGTACAGGTTCATGGTAAAGATGCTTTCGATGGAAAGCTCGACTCAGGAACAAATGATTTTTTAACGAATTACGCTGACGGCGACGAACCAGCCTGCATCATCTCAAAGAGAATCGCAGATGAACTTGGTCTTGAGACCGGAAGCATGATAAGGATCTTCCTCCAGGGCGAGGACATAGTTCTTAAAGTTAAGGCAGTCGCAATTAATGACAAGCTCTTCTACGCAGACACAAAAACAAGTTTCCACATGGTTGTTCCTTACGAATACCTGAACACCAGACTTGATGCCGACGGAAAATACAACTACATCGGAGCAAACCTTACAAGCGGCACAGCAAAGAAGTTTGTTAAGGCCTTCAATGAAAGCCAGACAGATTATACGGCTTACTTACTTTCCGCAGAACTTGAAGCTGACGCATCAGTAACAGCTTTACTTTACGCAATGATGGCGATCGTAGTTATAGTAAGTGCGATAATCATCCACGGAGTATTCAAGCTCATAATGACAGAGCGACTTACAGTAATCGGAACCTTTATGAGCCAGGGCGCAACAAAGAAAAAGATCGAGCATATGGTCCTTCTCGAAGGCCTGCTGTACTCAGTGATCGGCGGTATCGTCGGATGTGTTCTCGGAGAAGTTCTCCTCTACTTCATCGGCCGCCTCGTCTCCCCTCTTGCAGATTACGGTGTCTACGCACCATTTAATATAGAACCACTTCACATCGTTTTAGGTATGGTCTTCGCAGCAGTGCTTTCAGTACTCTCTGCTTACACTCCTGTAAGATCCATCAGAAAATACGAGGTTAAGGACGTTATCCTTAACAGAGTAGAGCCAAAGCAGAAGAAAAAGATCGCCAAGCTTATCGTTGGTATCATTCTTCTCGGCTTCTCAATCGGAGTACATGTAATTATCGGAAAGGATGAAGATCCACTCACAGCAGTCGCAATGCTTACATCATTCATTTCTATCATCCTTCTGACACCAACAGTAGTTAAGATAATCGCAGGAATAATTGCTAAGATATTCAGAAAGAACACAACCGTATTCCTGACAATGAATAATATAAGAACATCAAAGCTTCTCAGAAACAACATCGTACTTATAGTAGTTTCTTTATCAGCAGTCCTCATGATCTCTTCATTCGGAGAAAGCATGACAGAGCTTGTTACCGGAGCTTATGATGATCTGAAATACGATTATTCCATCAATAATATCATGGAAAATGGCAGCGATACATCAACAACCGATCTGATATATGAAAAGCTTTTATCGATAGACGGAATCAAGAAAGAGGATATAACCTCCTCAGGATTCAATGAAGCCAAGATAGACGGCGAGATCGTTTATCTTTCACCTACAATGAATGTTATGGCCTTCGGAAGGATGATGGATAAATACAGCCCTATCTATACCGAACATTATGATGATCTTGCCAGCTTTGCAGCATCAGATGATAACGAATTATTCCTTACAACCAAGATCTCAAAGGCTATTAATAAGAAAAAAGGTGACACAGTTACTGTTGAATACAATAACAGAAAGGTTGAATTTACAGTAGCCGGTATATACGACGGAAGAGTATATAACAACGGTCTCTGCGTAATTATCAAATCAGATGTTGCAAAGAGAACCCTCAACATAACAGAAGCTTCTGATTTCTGGTTTTCACTTGACGGAACAAGGGCAGCTGAAGATGTTGAAAAAGATTTCAAGTCATTCCTTGCATCTCTCGGAGCCACCTACAATACAAAGGCTCAGGATTGCAAAGATAATGAAGAAAACAATGCAATGCTCGTAAATATAATGGCGATCTTCTCTTACCTCGCACTCATTATTGCATCGATCGGTATCTTCAATAACATAACCATCAGCTTCCACCAGAGAAAGAAGGAATTCGCAGTAATGTCTTCGGTAGGTATGACAAAGAAGAAGAGAAAGAACATGATACTTACAGAGAGTATGTTCAGCGTAGTATTAAGCTTACTTATTACAACACCATTCCTGCTCCTTATAACAGGACTTTTCACAGACGTAACATATTTCTTAGGTATCGCAATGGTAACTGAAGTAAGCTGGATAGCAATTCCAAAGTTCGGACTTGTGATAGCAGCGATCATCTTTTTAGCATCACTTTCAACAATGAGAAAGAGCAAGAAGCTCAGTGTAGTACAGGAACTTAAATACGAATAATTAGTGGAGGAAAATAAAATGAACGCAATCGAAGTAAAAGGTCTTAATAAAATATTTGTTAATGGAAAACAGGAGTCACATATATTAAAGGATATCGATCTTACAGTTAAGCAGGGCGAATTCGTATCTATCATGGGTCCATCAGGAAGTGGAAAGTCTACTCTTCTCTACCTCCTCGGCGGTC
Organism: Eubacterium sp.; assembly: GCA_017430325.1. Taxonomy (GTDB): domain Bacteria; phylum Bacillota; class Clostridia; order Lachnospirales; family Lachnospiraceae; genus Eubacterium_Q. Next base: position 37,911 of record JAFRNE010000011.1, on the reverse strand, counting down.
TCGACAGCCCTACAACAGGAACAGTTGCAGTTAACGGAACAGATCTTTCAACACTTAATGACAAGCAGCTCTGCAAGATGAGAAATGAAGATGTAGGATTTGTATTCCAGTTCTACAACCTGGTTCCAAACCTCTCAGTAGAGGATAACATCGCTCTTCCACTTATGCTCAGTGGCAAGAAGCTCTCAGCTTACAAGGATAAGATCAACGAGGTTCTTGATATCATCGGAATGAAGGACAAGAGAAAGCTCACACCTAGAGAGTTATCAGGTGGTCAGCAGCAGCGTGTAGCTATCGCCCGCGCACTCGTATTTGACCCTGAGATCATCTTCCTTGATGAGCCTATCGGAAACCTTGATACCAAGACCGGTATGAAGATCATGGAGCTCTTCAGACAGATCAACAAGAAATATGGTAAGACCATCATCCAGGTTACTCACTCAGAGGAATCTGCAAAATACGGTACAAAGGTTGTACGTATCATCGATGGCGAGATCGATTCTGTAGAGCGCATGAACGCTAAAATTGCTTAATACCTATCTCCCCCGCATACAAAATATAGGAGCCGGTGAGGGTTGTGCCCCCTCCCGGCTCCATCTTTTTGTCTAAACCAAAAACCTCCGGCTCAAAACCGGTATCATGCCTGCAGCTCATTTCTACGCCGGCTGATATTAGGGTTGAAGCTTCCCCACAATTCGTATATAATCTCTATGGATAAATACTCCGGAGCCGTGCTGAAGCAGTCTCCCGTATAATATAGATCAGTGAGGTATGATATGATAACCTACTCAGTAAAAAAGAATAAAAGAACGCGTATGACCTTCCGTCTCTTCGGGCTGTTTCTTGTTTCCTTTGCCCTTCTGATGGTGGTTCCAATGATAATGGGCTACGAGCATCATAAGGTATTTACGGTGATCATCTCTATCCTCTTCGGAATGTACGGAATCATCCTTATCATCCATTCCTACGGCAAGACCTCTTACGATATAACCTACGAGTTCCGTCAGGATGATATGCTCGTTAAGCACCGCTGGGGTGAAACAGTTTATCATTATGAGGATTTTACAGATCTCTCGCTGATCACGCCTGATAACCCAAGTGTTTACAGTATCATAAATATAAGGATCGGCAAGGAAAGCTTCATCATTCCTTTCTCCTTCAAGCAGGAATTCTGTGATAAGGTTTACACTTTCCTGAATGAAAGAATGACAGTTAAGATGCTTGAGGACGATCTATCAAAAAAGGATACCGAATAACGGTATCCTTTTTTAGTATTTATATTACGTCTGTTCCTACCAGATCCTTTCATCTATAGGAAGATATTCCTTATGCTTTCCAACGTATTTGTAAGCAGGTCTGATGATCTTGCCATTATTTACAAGCTCTTCTATTCTGTGAGCTGACCAGCCCGGAATACGAGCGATCGCAAACATAGGTGTGAAAAGTTCGATCGGAACCTTCAGCATAGTATAAACAAATCCGCTGTAGAAATCGACATTAGCGCAGACAGGCTTATGCATATCTCTCTTATTCATGATAAGATCCCTGGCAACATTCTCAACTCTCTCATAGAGCTCGAATTCCTTGGTCATACCCTTCTCTTCCGAAAGCTTTCTTGCAGCTTCCTTAAGGATGACTGCTCTCGGATCCGAAATAGAATAAACCGCATGACCCATACCGTAGATAAGTCCCGAACCGTCAAAGGCCTTCTTATCGAGAATATCGTTCAAGTAGTTCTTAAGCTCTGTCTCATTCTCCCAGTCAGAAACATGTGCCTTGATCTCAGTGAACATCTGCTGAACCTTAAGATTTGCACCACCGTGACGAGGTCCCTTAAGAGAACCGAGGGATGCAGCGATGGCAGAATAAGTATCTGTCTGGGTACTGGTTACAACGTGTGTTGTGAAGGTAGAGTTATTTCCTCCACCGTGATCTGCATGAAGTACAAGGCAGATATCCAGAACACGCGCCTCAAGATCAGTATATTTTGTATCGGATCTGAGCAGACGGAGTATATTTTCCGCAGTTGTAAGATCTCTCTTAGGTCTGTGGATGATAAGACTCGAATCATGGTATTTATGTTTGTAGCTCTGATAGCCATAAGCTGCTATAAGCGGGAATCTCGCAATAAGTCCAAGGCTCTGCAGCAATACGTGTCTTATGGAAATATTATCCGGATCCTCATCATAAGAATAAAGTGTAAGTACGCATCTCTGGAGAGTATTCATGATATTTGCGCTTGGAGCCTTCATGATAACGTCTCTGTTGAAGTTTTCAGGAAGCTCTCTAAAATCACCAAGTACGCTCATGAATTCGATAAGCTGCTCACGTGTAGGAAGCTCACCGAATAAAAGGAGAAATACTGTCTCCTCAAAACCTCTCTTGGAGCCGCCGAAGCCCTTGATCAGGTCACTTACATTGTAACCCTGATAATAGAGCTCACCCGGAATAGGCACTCTCTCGCCGTTTTTATCTTCGAAACCGTTAACATCCGAAATCTCGGTAAGACCGGTAAGAACACCCTTACCGTTTGACTCTCTGAGTCCTCTCTTAACATCGTATTTTGAATAAAGTCTCTGGTCTATCTGACCTGAATCGGCACAGAGTTCCAGGTATTTATCCACTGTTTTATTAAACTCATCATTATTGAACATTGTGTACTTCTCCCTTCTCAGGTTCATAGTCAATTATACATCTTTCGAATGCATTTACAACCTTGATATCCTTATATGAATACTCCTTCACAAATTGTCTGCCGTAACTTCTATGCACGTGACCGTGAATAAAGAGCTTTGGCTGGTGTTTATCCAGTATCTCATAGAAGCATTTAAAGCCTGTATGGGGCAGGTCCTCACCGTCGTGAAGCTGATAGGCCGGCGAATGTGTGACCAGTATGTCCACGCCCTTACTCTTCCAGAGCTTACGCTTCATCTTCCTGACTCTGCCTGCCATCTGGCGCTCGGTAAACTGATAGGCGGATTCGTTGCCGAAATTGTATTTCATACTGCCGCCAAGTCCCATGATCCTCACACCGTTATGAACGTAAACAGTATCTTCTATCGATATGCAGCCCTCCGGCGGAACACTGTCGTATTTATAATCATGATTCCCGTGAACATAAAGCACGGGGCATTTTGCATAGGTTACCAGGAACGACAGATAGTGCGGATCCAGGTCACCTGCAGAGATTATAAGATCTATCCCCTCCAGCTTGCTCTTCTCGAAGAAATCCCAATAATATTTAGATTCAACATCAGCTACCGCTAGTATCCTCATCGTTCTTAAGTACACCCTTCAACTCAACAATCTCTCTGGCATTTTCCTTCAGGCTTTCCATGACAGGAATAGTACCCTCTACATTCTGGACCAGCCAGTCCATGGTCATGATCTCTTCAGGAGGCATAAGTCTGCCCTCTTCGTTTCTCTCATCACCGTTCTGGTCTACGATCCTGTCCTTAAATACGGCAAAGCTGCCGTCGATGATCTCCTGCTTCATCGCATTTACAAGTCTTCTTACGCCGTAAGGAAGCTTGTTTGAAAGCAGAATATCGATAACTCCCGAAGAAAAGCCCCACCAATAATTAATAGGGATGGCAGCATTTCCGCTGTCGGCATCATCCCACGAATCATTTATGATAAGCTTGATTATCCTCTCATATAAAACTCCCCAGTTATAGAGCGGCATGGCAATATTTTCCGGCTCGCCTGCAGAAAGCTTATACATACCGAAACGTCTTGATGCATTCTTCGGTGTGATCATATCCTGATCGGATATATAATCAACATTATCCTCGAAGAACTCACGGTAGAGCTCAGAACGTTTCTCTTCCTCCTTAAGCGTTGTCCACTTAAGGCTGACCGTTGCTCTCGGATTGACCATCATTGCACCGAGGGCAAAGGCGTTGATATCCGCAGTTACACCGAATATCGGATAGTTTGCGAGATATCCCAGTTTATTTGTCTCCGTAAGAGCTCCGGCTATCATTCCGGAAAGGAACTTAGCCTCATAGAGTCTTGCGTAATAGGTTCTGATATATCTGTGTGAAGTGTTCAGCGAGCAGTTAAGTATCTTAACATTCGGATGCTTTACCGCACACTTAAGGCTCGCATCAACAAGCCTTGAGGTCGTTGTAAATATAACCTCGCACTTCTGCTTATCTATAAGCTCATCCATAGCCTCAACAGCCTCATCCTCAGTCTCGGCTGTCATGACCTTGAGCGTATTTATCTTATTTCCAAATACTTCCTTGATATGATTACGTCCCAGCTCATGGGTATAGAGCCAGTCAGAGGTCATAGGATCTCTGTCGTAGATAAATGCCACCTTAAGCGGCTTTGAAGCCGATGGCGATGAAGTAAGTATCTGTCCGAGTATCGATTTTCTTCCTGCCGTTGGCGGATCGAGATTGATATCCAGCACCTCGTTCTTGTTCTTGGTCAGATATTCTTCCCAGGTTCTCTCGATAGCCTTCTTCATCTCGTCTCTCGACATCTCAACTGCTTCATAGAAGTCATAGATGCCCAGGAAAGCAAGGAAAGCGTCACCTGTGGTTATATTTTCAAGCTTTCTTCCGCCCTTTGCCTCGTAGCACTCTCTGAATTTGTAATAAGCCGACATGAAGTCCTTTGTGTCATCCTCTGTCCAGACCTCACCTGAACTTACAGCACTGCCTGCAGTCATAGCTGCATTCTGCGCTCTGAGGACACCGGTATTACCGTTTGCACTGTCGTCGTACGGTGAAGTAGTGCCTGCCGCAGGTGTTTCAGCCACAAGAACGTCGCTGTGCTTCTTCCTGAAGCTGCTCTTTGCCTCAAATACAGCATTGATGAGCTTCTGGAAATTGCCCTCATCGCTGACCCAGATATCATTGATACCGGTCACCTTATTAAAATCAATGAATTCAAAATATATCTTATTTTCTTTTTCATCCGTTCTCTTAGGGATCCTTCTGATAACCTCGGCAGGTATCTCAAGTGCGTCAAAGAATCTCATGACGCTAACTCTCTTATTTCCCTCGATAACGTAGTAATAGTTCAGGTATTCGTAAACCTTGATCGGGTCTCTGATACCCTCATGCATCTGCGCATCCGCAAGAGCCGACCACTTATAGGCAAACTCCGTCTTCGGCTCAAGTATAGGCATAAAGTTATTTGCAAATGAATAAGTTCTGCTTCTTGTTGAGGTTCCTACTATTCTTGAAAGAGGAACACGAACAACTCCGAGACTGACATCCTTTACAATATCATTCTCAGTAATGATCTCGTCCAGTACCGGAAGATATGGATGTCTTCCCTTCTGAACAGCTGCCTTATAGGCTTTTACACCCATTTTCTGGGCTTTTTCGTACTCAATGATTGACATATAACTCCTATCTGTACCTTATCTATATAACAGTCAGAGCCGGATTCATTCATCCGTTCCGACATACTCTCTCTTTAGGACTTATACAGTATCTTCTCTGCGAAATCATACTCCTCTTCAGTGATCTTATTCTTCGAGAAGCCCGCTTTATTCAGTATTTCACCAAGTCGTACCGCATCGTCGTCTGTGCACGTCATTTTACCACTTTTCCTCAGATAGTCAAGCTGGTCCTCATAATTCATCTTATCCTTGAAGTCGTCATCCTTCTTCTTTTTCTTCTTTATAAACCTCATATATTTAAGGATAAGTCTGTCGTTCTTGTCCGCTCTCACATAAGCGATCAGATATTTGATGGTAGGAAGGAGCATGATAAATAGAAATACAAGTATGCCGGCAGCGATCACGATAACTACAACAAGGGCCGTGCCCTTCATAAAGCTGTCATTGATCCTGAAACGTGAACCTGAACTTGCTTCCTCTGTATCCTCCTCGTCATCCGAAGAGCCTCTGCTGAACTGATTCCAGAATTCATCTATCTCATCCGTATCTCCCGCAGGGGTAGCTTCAACTATCACCCAGCCTTTTCCGTCTATATAAGCTTCCACCCAGGCATGAGCTTCAGCATCCGTGATATCAACCGAGATAAGTGCGGTTTCTCCGATAGCTGAATAGCCCTGGTAATAATCGCTGTATTCTGCTCCATCAACCAGCTCACCATAGTGAGTCGCATGATCATAGGACAGTGCATAACCCTCACAGTATCTGGTCGGTATACCGAAATACCTAAGGATAAGTGCCGTAGAGCTTGCGAAATGCGCGCAATAACCCTTCTTATTCTTGGTCAGGAAGTAATTTACAAAGTCTCTGTTTCGAGGTGTTGCACCCGGTCTGATGGTATATGGAATATTTTCCTGGAAATAATCACAGACCTTATCGATTATCTCTTCCGGTGTATCACCGTTTATATCATTACTCAGACAGAAATCCTCTATTACATTGTAGTTCTCATACGGGATATAGTAGCATTCATCCTTGATCACCTCTTCTTCCGAGCCGATCACGTCTCCTGTCAGATAAGGATAATATATATATTCCTCAGTCGCGCCAAAATATACTATATTATTTGTATCATCCGAATAATAAGGAAGGAAGAGACTTCCTGATACATCAACATTCGTAACTTTAAGGCGTCCCTTCGCACTGTACGGCTCTCCGTCCTCAAACCTCTTCTTCAGCGTCTCAACTGTCTGGTGGTTCTCACCCTCAGGACTTCTGAAGTTTCTGTCCATGGTCCAGCTGTTCACGTAAGGGTTATAGGTATTTCCGACAAACTGCTTAAGATATAGTGTTTCGTAGCTGTAAGGAGTGTATTCCACTCTGATATCAGTCTCATAATCAAGCTTGATAGATGAAACTCCTCCGAGACGACCGGTAGACAGACCACCTCTGTTGGCATAGAAGTTAAACAGACCTTCCAGACCCAGTGTGAAGAAGTTGGTAACCATCTCCATTGAAGCCTTCTTGTATTTGTTATTGCCCTGCATGTCGTAGGTCTTCTTAGGGACTACCATGCCGATGATATTTACAGCAAGAAATACAAATATAAAGCCGATCAGCAGAACCTGTCTGAGGGCCTTGTGGTTCATTCCGTAGTTCAGGCCGTCCTTATCATGGAAGTAAACACTTTTTCTTCTGTAGAGCCTGTAATGCCTGCTTCCTCTCAGTAAATACGCCATCACTATACCGCCAAGCATCAGGACTGCATAAAATGTATCCGGCTCACTTTCAAAATAAAGCGGAATGATACTTACGAAAAGAACGATTATTGTCGCGATGAGATATCTCGCACGTCTTGAGATATAGTTATTTATAAGGATATTTATGAGCAGCACGAAGAATACCATGGAAATGGTTATCGCCGTATATCGGTCGCTGATCCTCTCGTTATAATGCTGCATACCATCCATCTTCAGGTACATCGATGCAGCTTCCATCGTATCATTGACTATCGCATAGAAGCCTGAGTTGATATAATCCTTAAGCAGATATGCACCCAACGCAAATCCCACAAAATACAAAAGATAGCCGACGTTCTCAGTCAGATGGTTATAATACAGCAGCGAGCAGAGGAGCGCCGAAGAAAGAGCCACAAGATTCACCAGCAGCTCATTGTATTCGATCTCAAAACCGGACAGGTACAACCCCGCTCCACCCATGGTAAGGCAGTAAGTAATAAGACCCTTGATAAGAAGCGTGAACACCCTGTTTTCCTTGATATCATAGACGCTCTTATCAATAGCCACACCATTACAGATAAATATGTCGTTGTTATCTTTCAGTTTTTTATTCCAGGATCTGTTTTTCACATTCTTTTCAGTGTCATCCGATCCCTTGATCTTAGTCTTCATAAAACACCTGCCATTAAACCGATAGTTATTTTCAGTAATAATCTTCTTTCAGTCTAAAATCAGATCAATCCTGCTCAACAACTTCACATATCGCTTCGCCGTTCTTTGAGAGAACATCAATATAAGCCTTCAGCTCCGACCTGATGCTCCTCATGTATTCCCTCGTCCTTTCCGGATCCGGGTATCTCTTCTCATAAAAAATATCATTAAAGGCATCTGAAAGGTTATCCCTGTTCATAAGCTGCCTTTCTTCAAACATAAATCTCGCTTCACTCCACCACATGAATCTGACGAAGAGATTCTCCGAGATCATATTTCTTATCATACCAAAGGTCAGTCCTATGACCTCCTCAAGCTCCTCCGGAGTTCCTGAAAGCTCCATCAGAACCACCATCTGCTGATCCGACATACTGACTCTGTCCTTAACCATAAGGATGTCTCTCTTTGCCGAGAGCTTCCAGTGTATGCTCATCAGCTTATCACCCGGGATGTATTCTCTTACATCATTTACATCAGAGAAATCATTACCTCTCTTATTTGTCTCTTCTGCCTCTGTAAGGCCTCTGTTCATATCCGTCAGATCTCTGGTGATATATGTATTTGTATATGGAAGCACGCTCATTTCAACACGCGCGTCATTTTTCTTCTTAAACTCAACAAAGCCGAGTATGTCCAGGACACTGATACTGTCCACGGAATATTCGACCAGACCACATCTTGAGAGCTTCATAGGGAGCTGAAGCTCCTCTGTCTTTCTTATCCTCGCAGGGAGTGTCAGAACTATGCTGCTCTTTTCATTATAGAATTTATTTTCAACTGTGAGATTGACCCTGACACTCAGGGATGGAAAAAACGCCCTGTTCTTAAGCTTCACCGTTACGTAGCTGAGAGTGTATTTCTCAGAACGCGGTTCGCTTGTCACAAGGCTACAGGAAAGACTGTGCCTCACATAGAGGCACAGTAGAATATCCGGTAACGGTAAGATTGCCATGATCAAAAGCAGCATCAGATAAAAATGACTGTGCAGAAAATCATGGAAGAAAAATACTACCAGACCGAGCGCTATGTACATTATTATTCTTCCGAAATATATCCTGTTTTTCAAATCTAACTCCTCGGTGCAGGAATATACTGGATAAGTCTTTCAAGTGCCGTATCCATGGAAATACCCTGGGCTCTCGCCTTCTGTCCGAGCTTAACTCTGTGTCCGAGAGTATCCTTAACGACACTCTGAACATCTCTGGCATTGACGAAGTCCCTGTTATCGATTATGGCCATAGCCTTCGCCATTCTGAGACAGGCTATTGTTCCTCTTGGACTCGCACCCATAGAGAACATATCGCTTCTTCTGGTTTCCTCAACTATATTTACGATATACTCATATATCTCGTCTCTGATATAGAGTTCATTTGACATCTTACGGAGCGCAAGAAGCTCACTTACGTCCATTGCAGCCTCAACCGTCTTAAGAGGATTTAGTGCATTTCCCTTAAGGATCTCAACCGCATCACTGTGCGCCGGATAACCCATTGAAAGGCAGATCATAAATCTGTCCAGCTGAGACTCCGGAAGCATCTGTGTACCCGAAGAACCATAAGGATTCTCCGTGGCTATAACTATGAAAGGATCTGGCAGATCACGTGTAACGCCGTCCACTGTCGCATGTCCCTCCTCCATAACCTCAAGAAGGGCAGACTGTGTCTTAGGGCTGGTTCTGTTTATCTCATCTGCAAGGAAGAGGTTACAGAATACCGAACCCGGCCTGTACTCGAATTCCTTTGTGGCGCTGTTATACATCGAGAAGCCGAGGATATCCGACGGAAGTACGTCAGGCGTAAACTGAACTCTCTTATAATCCAGTGAAAGAGCCTTGGCAAATGCAGTCGCAAGAGTTGTCTTACCAACTCCCGGAATATCCTCCATAAGGATGTGTCCGCCCGCGATGGTTGCCGCGAGAACCTTCTTAACGACATGCTCCTTGCCCTTTATAACCTTATTTACATTCGCCTCAACAAGCTTTATCTTCTCAAAATACTCCATATAACCTCTCTTCTCGATCTGCCAACCCGCTAAAAACCAAAGACGTCTAAAGTCTTATTTTGTGATACCAAGACGAACTGCCTCATCGGCAACAGCCTTTGCAACTACCTTTGCAACCTCAGGATTGAATGCATCCGGAATGATATAATCAGGATTAAGCTCATCATCCTTAACGATCGATGCGATGGCAACTGCCGCTGCACGCTTCATCTCTTCAGTGATTCCTGTTGCTCTTGCATCAAGCGCACCTCTGAAGATGCCAGGGAATACAAGAACGTTATTTATCTGGTTAGGGAAATCTGAACGACCTGTTGCAACAACTGCAGCTCCGCCCTTCTTAGCCTCATCAGGCATGATCTCCGGTGTAGGATTTGCCATAGCAAATATGATAGAATCCTTAGCCATTGTGCTTACCATCTCTGCTGTAAGTACTCCTGGCGCAGAAACTCCAAGGAAGATGTCCTTGCCCTTAACTACATCTGCAAGTGAACCAGCTTCCTTATTTTTATTTGTGATCTTAGCTATCTCTTCCTTAGCAGGATTAAGTCCGTCTCTGCCCTCATAGATAGCGCCCTGTCTGTCAACAAGTATCGCATCCTTAAGACCGAAAGAAAGGAGAAGCTTTGTGATAGAAATACCTGCAGCACCTGCACCGTTAACTACTGCTGTAACATCCTCCATCTTCTTTCCAACAAGCTTAAGAGCATTCATGATACCTGCAGAAACAACGATAGCTGTTCCGTGCTGATCATCATGAAATACAGGAATATCAAGTTCCTTCTTAAGTCTCTCCTCTATTTCGAAGCATCTTGGAGCTGAAATATCCTCAAGATTGATTCCTCCGAAGGAAGGAGCGATCCTCTTAACTGTTTCGATAATTTCTTCTGTATCCTTTGTATCAAGGCAGATAGGGAAAGCATCAACATTTCCGAATCTCTTGAAGAGTATAGACTTACCCTCCATTACAGGGATAGCTGCAAGTGGTCCGATATCTCCGAGACCGAGTACAGCAGTACCATCTGAAACAACTGCAATTGTATTTGCTTTGCAGGTATACTTATAAGCATCCATAGGATTTTCGTTTATCTTTCTGCATGGCTCCGCAACACCCGGAGTATATGCTGTAGAAAGATCATCCTTGGTCTCTACTCTTACCTTTGAAACTACTTCGAGCTTTCCTTTGTTTTCCTCATGCATCTCTAAGCTGAGCTTATTAAAATCCATTTTCTAGTCCTCCACCTTGATCCTTTTTATATCTTCTTCATAACCGGCGATATTCTCGCGGCTTGCATCAATTTCAGAGAAGAGACACTTAAGCTCTTCGTCATCACATTCGCCTTCTTTATATCTTTTATACATTATGCGGCCTATCTTCTCGAAATCGGCCCTTATGGTTGATTTCTCATTACTGATCTTGGACTTAACCTTACCAACTTCGATGGCAGTTCCGGTCTTGTCACCAACAGTCTTAACTACAGAACCGACTGAATCCATAAATGACATAAGCTGTTCCTCCTATCATTCTATTGTTTCTAAGTATAATATAATAACGCAAGGTAAAATAAAAGTAAACTTTTAGATCAAATCAAAAATATTCATCTGTATGCCTTCCGTTTTATTCTCGTAGCTCCTGTTCAGCCTCTCTATCTCGGCTTTTCCGTTTGCAATACCGTATTTATCCGTATAATCCCTCACCAGCTTTTCTATCGCCGCTGCATTTTCCGAGATGACAACGTCCTTATCGCCGTATTTTTTCAGGTACTCCGAATATTCCGAAGGAAAACGTTCCTTGAAGCTCTTATGAAAATGATCTCCGACCTCTCCCCTGAGAGTGAGAAGCATGTTTCCACTGTCTATTCCTGAGATGCCCAGACCTTTGATCTCGCTGAGTATCGCTGAAACCTCCTCAGGATAATCATTTATGCACGGGATCATCGGCTGAAGAAGCAGCGTTACGGTGATCTTATGCCTTATCAGCTCGCAGATCATCTCCATCCTCTCGGAAGCAGTCGATGCTCCGACACATATCCTGCCGGAAATACTGTCCGACAGCGTCTCGAACGGAACATTGATTATAACCTTGGAATTCCTGTTAACAGCATCCAGCAGATCCATATCTCTGAGAAGAAGAGTATTTCTCGTAGTTATCGAAACGCCGAAATCATGGCGTGCGATAACATTCAGACTGTCACGCATTATGCATTCATCCTTCTCGACATCCATGTAGGGATCCACCATGCTGCCAACTATGACCATGCCCCTCGTTCTCTTCTTGGCAAGCGCATTGCCCAGAAGGTCAGGCGCATTCTTCTTGATCTCTACATCAAAATAATCATTCTTGTTATAAGGTTTTCTGAGTCCTTCACAATAAATACTGTCCTCTGTGCTTCCGTGATACGGACTATAGCCGTTCTGCGGTGTGAGCACTGTTTTCGCCTCAACATAATGCATAAACATCCCTCTTTTCTTAAAATACCCCTAACCCGGTTCACATCACCCAGGTTAAACTAGATAAACTCAAAGGTCTGCTGCTCGTATGAAAGCTCATGGTATTCAAGCTCTTCCTCAGTCGTCCTGCTTTCATAATTAACTACTACTGTTACTTCCTTATTTCCTCTCAGCTGCTGTCCCAGAACGTAATTGATGTCAAATCGTCCTGTTATCGCAGGTGATGCACCTCTCGCCGGAACCACAAGCTGAACCCTGTTTCCAGATAGAAGAGCAAATATAGGCTCCCAGATGTAAATATCCTTGGCCGCACCGAAAGGATTGTCTATAAATATCGTATTTGATCCTTCACCGATCTTCTCCGGAGCATACATGCCGGAAATATAATTGATGACGGATATCAGGAACTGTATGTAAATACCCTGGGACTGACCGGTACTTCCTACGGCTTCCTCATATTTCAGGTATCTGCTCTGCTCCTTGATCCTCTCTCTCTTGTAGAGGCTGAGTTTTATCTTATTCATATCGGTTACGATAACACCGAAAAGCTTCTTGGTTGAAAGGCTGTTTCTGATCAGCTTAAGTCTTCCCTCGTCATCGTCGATCTTATCAGCTTCATCAACTACTCTGTCTATGTAGGCAGCCATGCGCTCGCGCATAAACTCGTCCTTAACGTAAGGTATACTGAGTCTGATCATCTCGATCTTCTCGCCGTCCAGCATGATGCCTGAAAGGCTTGGAAGCATCTCAAGCTCTGTCTTAACGTCAAGGCATCTGTCGAGACACTGATCCACAAAGCTGTCATGGAGAAGTTCCATATCCTGAAGGCTCTTATTGACTCTGTCCTTCTCTATTCCGATAACTTCAAGCATACTGCCGAGACTCTGAAGGAGATTCTCTGCATCTGCAAGACTTGCCGGTATCTGAACATCCTCTCTGACCGCTGCTGCAAGTCCCGAAACGCCCATGTCCGAAAGACTCTCAGATATCCTTCCCTTATGACGTACAAGCTCAAGTCTGGCCTTATCCATAGACTTCTGGATATTGTCATACTGTACGAGAACCTCCTCAAAGCTCTGCTCTCTGAGTTCTTCCCTGGAGATGGCCACAGCACTGCTGACATCAATGCCGTTTCTTTCAACTATCCTGCTGACATCCTTGTAGATATCCACTGACTCTCTTCTCTTCTTATCGAAATCAGAAAGCTTCTTTCTGTCCTCGTCGTATTTTCTCTTAATATCAGTCAGCTGAAGCTCCAGAGTCTTCTGCATATCGGTAAGCGAACTGCTGTCTGCCTCGATCCTCTCGAAGTCACCGAAGGCATCGGTGTAATTCTTTACCGCGTAATCGATCCTTCCCGAAAGCCTGTCGTACTCACTTCTCTTTTCAGCAAGCTCCTTTTCCGAAGCCGCAAGGTTCCTTCTGTCTTCCTCGGCATTACGTCTGAGAAGCGCAGTCGCCTCATCATCTGTAAAATACAGTCTTCCCGCAAGCTGTTCCTTCTCGAGATATTCCGGAAGCTCCTGCCCCTTCCTGCTGATATTCTTAAGTATTCTGTCCATACTGCCCAGCAGAGTCTCTGAAAACTGTCTGAGTGACTCCTGCTCCTTATTCTTGTCGGCGTATTTACTGATGCTTACATCAAAGGCCGCCTCAAGATATCTCAGGCTGTCGTTTAATACTCTGTTTTCACCCTCTCTGTAGTATGGGAGGTATTTGTTATTCCATTTATCCTGAAGAGCCGCCCTGTCGGACTTCAGCTTGCCAAGTCTGCTTCGAAGCTCAGACTCAGCCATAGCCGACTGTCTCTTCTTCTCTTCGATACTGCTGAGCATACCGGAAAGCCTCTGCTTATCTCTTGCAGCCTCCTCTGCTCTCTTTGTATCATTTTCTGAAAGTGAGCTGAGCTCGATACCACGCTTCAGTATTACGATATCGGCCTCAAGCGCCTTCTTTTTATCTGTAAGGCTGCTGAGCTTCTTCTCTGCTTCAGCAAGCTTCTCACTGCTCCTGCCGCGTCTTGCTTCTATCTCTCTCTTTGCAAGAAGGAGTTTATTCTCCTCTGAAGCAAGTCTGTCAGCCTCATCCTTGGAACCCAGGATATTCTTTCCCGAAAGAGTTCTGACAAAGGCGAGATCCTCTTCAGCTACCTCGGTCATATCCCTGAGGGATCTTAACTCGTCATTTAAAATATCTATCTCTACCTGCTTTTCAGCCGCGATCCTGTCCTTCACATTTTCATCGATGAAGAACTCTCTGTCTCTGTGAAGAAGCTTCATTGAGGTGCTGTTAACTATCACCTCTCCGCCTTCAAGCTCATCTTCATTGTAGATGATGACTATCTCATTTCCGGTATCGATATCACCGATATTCTGGTCGGCTCTGATCTTGTCAAAGTCGCCGCTGACAACTCCGTAAGGAAGCTCCGGTGCAGTCTGAAGCACCTCTCTTCTCTTATCCTCAGGAAGTGACGATATGTAATCCATACCGGTCATGGCAAATATATTATGTCTGGTCCTGAGGTAGGTGAGGACCTTCTCAACTCCCTCCGTAACCTCGATGATACGTCCGGCAAGTATATCCTTAAGTCTGTTGGAAAGCTCTGCAAGACGCTTCTCCTTCGTTCTGAGATCTGCTGAAAGGCTCTTTACCTTCTCGTAAACCTTATCCTCAAGTCCGGAAATATCCTTATCCTCGCCTCCGAGATATATTCTTCCCAGAGTATCAAGTCTGGACTTATTATCCAGAAGTATGCTTCTAAGCTTCTCTGCATCCTCACGGCGGATACCGAGTCTTACCATCTCAAGCTGACCTTTACGCAGCTCTTCCTCAGCTTCTTTTATCTCTGCACTGATGGCTGCCTTCTCATCAGAAAGCTTCTGTTCCTCTTCATCGAGCTTCTGCTTGTCCCTGCTGAGTCTCTCAAGCTTTGCTGCAAAATCCTCCAGGCTCTTATCCGAAAGCTCTGTAAGTATCTCCGACAGCTGTTTTCTTATAAGTTCACAGTTTGCCGAAGCCGATGCCTCCACGCTTTCAGCTACAGCTATATTTGTCCTTGCTTCGAGAAGCTCCTTCTCATGAAGGGCAGTCTCCTCCTGAAGCTTAGTGAGTTTTTCTTCGTCGGCCTTTATAACACTGTCATATTCCGCAAGCTCTTTATCAATATGTCTTTTGATATTTGCTGCCAGGAGTGCTGTATCTCCTTCGCTGTCGGAAGCCTGATCAAGAAGCCTGATCTTCTCCTCTATCGTATCGCGGCGTTTCTTCTCATCAAGGTATTCAAGATATTCGTTACCGGCCTCGGCAAGAGTAAGCTTTCTCTCGTCTTCTTCAAATACAGCTCTGCTCTTCTCCGCCTTGGTACTGCACTCAGCGATCCTCTCAGTAAGTGCATCAAGAAGGTTCATATCCAGAGATATCTTCAGCTGTTCAAGCTGCTCTGTAGCCTTCTGCTTACCCTGTGACGCTTCCTCGATAGCTTCCTCAAGAGACTCTCTCTCCTTCTCAGCCGCCTCATTCTCCTGCTTGACGGTGATATAAATATCCGCAAGCTTCTGCTCGATACTGTCCTTATCCCTGAAAATACCCTCGAAGGATCTTACTCTGTCATAAAGCAGTCTGATAAGCTCCGACTGATGATCGTAGGATGCAATATCTCTCTTCTTCTCCGCAAGACTCTTCAGCTGATCCCTGATGCTGATCAGCAGTCTTGCCATACCGTTCTTGCTCTCTTCGTCTTTATTTGTACGGACCAAAAAGGCTTTATCTATAATCTCTTCGATAAGGAGGTCCTCAATGACCTTCCTTGTCGTCTTGTAGTTCGTCTCAAAATAGGTTCTTACATGACCCTCGGTCTTGTTGATACCTCTTACGATCTCCCACTGGCTCTCGTGAAGTCCGTAACCGCTGATAAAACGCTGGTATTCGCCCTTTTTGTCAAATATCTGCACCTTCAGCTCTATATTTTTATGTGAGAGATCCAGCAGATAGTTCCTGAGTGCCTGGTAAGAAATATGTTCCTTATCCTTCACAAGCGGAAGATTTATGATGTCATTCTTGTTATATGAATTGTAGAAGATGACATAGTTAAAATACTCGATCGATGCTGTGCCGGATGCACCTTCACTGCTCTTCTCGCCGTCCTGCACTGCACCCTCTGCAGATCTGTCTCTGGCCTTTCTCGCACAGAAACCGGTAGTCATATATCTGTACTCATCCGCACCCTCGATATTGTCCAGCTTCCACTCTATAAGGGAATGTATGGTGGTATTGTTACAGCCCTCTCTGAAAAGCTTCTCGATCGGCTGCTTCTCGTCAAGAGTACTGTTCGGTATAAGATTCTGCATAAGAAGAAGCATAAGTACTGATTTACCGCCGCCATTAGCAAGATCGTAGATGGTATTTCTGCCATACATTCTCATGGTGAAATCATCGTAATACTGCGTACCGAAATTGTATTTTACATTGTTAACTCTGATCCTGTTAATTACCGGCATTTTCTGCCCCTCCTGTAAGCGTATATACCTTACCCTTGTATTCCTCAAAATAGTTCTCCGCCAGCGCTCTGAAGCGGTCTGTCGGATAAAATCTGTCATTATTCTCTACGAAAAGCTTCTCCTCCGCCAGGAAGTTGAAGCAGAGCTTCACGTAGCCTGTCCTCGAACCACGGCTCGCCTTGTTTCTCTCACTGTCGGTGGTCAGAATGAGCGGAAGCCCGTCCCAAAGCAGCCTCACTGCCTTGAAGCTCTCTGCATTTTCATCATCTATATCAAATACATCATCGCCTCCGAGGATCGTCAACCTCTCGGAAACCTCATTTATCATATCTTCAAGTCTGATATAATCCTTCGTCTGATACGAAGCCGAATCTTTATAGAAATACAGCAGCGCGGTATAGATCAGAAAATACATCAGATACAGCTCCTTGTTCAGCCTGAGTCCGAGCATCTTCTTCAGCTCATCATTTGTATAACCGAATATCCTGTTACCCTCCCCCGCCGTGATAAATATCGAATCATTGTATTCGCTAAGCACAAGTCCAAGCTTCTTCAGCATTCTTGTCACTATGTCATAGACCTCCGAGTTTCCGTAGAAAAGCTCATAGAGATCCTTCGTCTCCTTGTTATGAAGAGATACCTCTTTACCTGTTATCATCGCACTGTATATTTCCAGCGCCTTGTCTAAGTTTCTTTCGTCCATTTTCTTATCTCCGGTTTATGTCTATCCAGATCACTCTTTCACCTATGTTTTCTGACCGATCGTGTCTTACGTATAAATCTATTTTGTTGATTGTGTTTTATGTATAAATCTATTATTTTTCAGATCGTATCTTACTTTTATGTTTTTTATGATCTGCGTATAAAAGTCATATTGGTAACGACTCTGCCCTCGTCGGAATCCATGTATTTAGCACTGTCAGTATCGGCGTGGCTGTTTTCCTCTCCGATCAGGATCATCTCGCTGTCGTATTCTATATCAAATGCAACGTCCTTATATTTCTCTATCTGCTCCTCAGTGAAGCTTCCCACAACCATCTTCTCCAGCACCGTATGCTGCTTCTCAAATATATCCTTCATCACATAGTTTTCCTTCTCCGCAAGATGAACAAGGAATGCGAAAAGGTCTCTGTTGTCATAGATCTTGTCACCGAATTTAATGACAAGTATCGCCATAAACTCCTTCAGAGTCAGCCTGTCCCACTTCATCAGGCGATCAAGCAGCTCTGTAAAAAGCATGCCGAAATTGTGAGCGATCATGATATCAAGCTTCTCATCGTCATATTTGAAAGAAAGCTCTGCCGCGGTCTGGTCAACCTTCTCGCCCTTCAGTGCATCATCATTTGACGCCTTCAGCATATTATCCACGAGATCCGGCGAAAAACTCTTATGCTGCTTCGGCATAAGGAAAGGCTTGATGATATAGCCCATATCCTCCGCCCTGCCGGAACGTACTATTCTCGCAAGAACATCCTCATAATCAAATACGGGTCTGAGCTTTCTCAGCTTCGCACGGCTTATCATTTCCTCAGAAAGCTTTGACAGCTCGGCAGTCTTCTCTATCAGTTCGCTGTGATTACTGATAGCCTTCTTCAGCTCAGTCATAAGAGTGCTGACCTCTGTAAAGCGCCTGCTCTCGTTGCCCTTACCCTCGGAACGCAGTCTCATGACTGCCTTGTCCGCAAGATTCTTATTCTTCTCGAAGGACTCTCTTTCCTCCTTGAACCACCTGATGGTGCTGTTCATGAACTCATCACAGGCCTTCGAGCCCGCCTTGATATCTGACGCCATGAGCTTGATAACCTCCTCACGGCGCTTTTTAAGGCGTTCAACCTCGTTATTTATCCTCTTAACAACATCGATACCGCCACGGAAGTTCTCGGTCTTGATAAGCTTTTCAAGAAGTAGCTGACCTGTATTTATCCTGCTCTCATCACGAACCTCCTTGGTATCAAGGTAGAATTCTATTCCGTCGGCTGTGATATTATAAATAACTTTTCCGTCGGAAATACTGCTGTCTATCAGTCTCACCCTCGCCGACCTTGTCTTGCCGGCTGCCGGATCAAAGAACGAAAAGCTGAAAGCTCTGCCCTCATTCGTTATTTTCGAAAATATATATGAACACAGATCCTTTATCTCCGACTCAACATCAAGTCCCTTCACAGGATCAAGGCTGTTCACATCGGTTGGTCTTATCTCTTCTTCAATCTTAAAATCTCTCTTCAGAAGCTCGGTCATAAATACTTCATAGTCGCTGTATTCGACCGGTCTTTCATTGAAGCTGTTTTCGTCTATAAAAAAGCGAAGCACCGCAAGTGTTATATAGCCCATATCCAGGCTTTTGTAACGGCCTTCCTTGTACTGTGAAAAGCTACTGTCACATAACACAAAGAACGGATAATACTTCTTCAGATTAAGCATTCTTTCCGTATGGTCATTTATTATTTCATTGATCAGAACGTGCTGCTCCGCCATCTTCCTTTTGTCCCCTTAAGCTCCGGTTATATCTTTATGTGTGACAGTTGATGTTATGCCTTTTTAACGCATAGCCTTCCACAGTCCACACCTATTTTATAATACCACAAACACACAAAATCTTGTAGTTTATTTTTTAAAATTCCACCAATTCTATTTCAGGTAAAAAAAGAACACCCTATAGTCTCCCATAAGGTGCTCATTATATTACTTTTCAGTTATTCGAAATAACTCACGCCTTGTTAGCTGAACCAAATACAGCAACACGGTTCTTAACTTCTTCTCTGATTGCAGCTGCACCAGGAGCAAGAAGCTTACGTGGGTCATAACCCTTACCCTCGAGATCCTTACCAGCCTCGATGTACTTTCTTGTAGCATCTGCGAATACAAGCTGAAGCTCTGTATTAACGTTTACCTTAGCAACGCCCATAGAGATTGCCTTCTGGATCTGCTCATCAGGGATTCCTGAACCACCGTGAAGAACGAGTGGTCTGTCACCTGTAACTGCCTTGATTGACTCAAGTACGTTGAACTGAAGACCAGCCCAGTTTGCAGGATACTTACCATGAATATTTCCGATACCGCAAGCAAGCATTGTAACACCAAGGTCACTGATCTGCTTACACTCTGCAGGATCTGCACACTCACCTGTAGAAACAACGCCGTCTTCCTCGCCGCCGATTCCACCTACTTCTGCCTCAAGAGAGATTCCCTTCTCCTGGCAGATAGCGATGAGCTCTTTAGTCTTCTCTATGTTCTCCTCAAGAGGAAGTGATGAACCATCAAACATGATTGAAGAGAAACCAGCCTCGATACAAGCCTTAGCTCCTTCATAGTTACCATGATCAAGGTGAAGTGCAACTGGAACTGTGATTCCAAGTGACTCAACCATTGCGCTAACCATAGCAACAACTGTCTTGTAACCTGTCATGTACTTTGCAGCACCCATAGAAACACCAAGGATAACAGGGCTCTTAAGCTCCTCACACTCAAGAAGGATCTCCTTTGTCCACTCAAGGTTGTTGATGTTGAACTGTGCAACTGCATATCCACCTGCAACTGCGTCTTTAAGCATCTTCTCAGCTGAAACTAACATTTGTATTTACCTCCGTAAAAATATATATGGTTTTGAGTCCTCTTAAGGAACTCTGTATATACTAACAAAAACCTCACATTTTCTGAAGTTTGAGTTAACGAACCGAAAACATTATATAACAAGGTCATGATTTAAACAAGTTTTAATTCACAAAACTTGAAAATCATTCAAAACAGCCACTTTTTTAGCCGCTGACTATACCACTCTAATTTCGATCTTACTCATATAAGAAGGGTCCGGCCGCTTGTCCGTAAGGACCACCGTTCCCGGGAACTCCGTAAAGGTTACCGAGCTTATAAGTCCGAACTTTTCGTGGTCTGCCAGTATGTAACGATTTCCGGGAAATGTATTCTCGACTGCAATACGCTTGATCAGCGCCTCACGTATATCATCCGTTGTAAAATACGCATTCAAACTTACTCCGTTTGCTCCAAAAAAGCCCTTGTTAAAATGGTATTTCTGGATATGAAGCACCGTATCCGCTCCCACAACAGCATCGGTTTCTTCCTTCAGCTCTCCACCAAGCAGTATGACATGGAAGCCCTTTGCAACAAGTCTCCTGGCATGATATACCGCATTCGTGACATAGGTTGCATCCTTCTCACGTATGAAGTCGATCATGAATCCCGTGGTGGTTCCTGTATCAATAAATACGTAATCCCCAGGCTCTATCAGCTGCGCCGCAATCTTCGCGATCCTGACCTTTTCCTCGCGGTTAACCTCTTCTCTCTGTCCTCTCGCGATATCATTTGAAGAAAATGCACTGTCAAGTGAGAGCGCGCCTCCGAAAACCTTGACCAGCTTTCCTTCCTTATCGAGATAAGTTATGTCCCTTCTGATAGTTGATTCAGAGGCATCAAAAACCTCTTTCAGCTCCTGGACGGTAACACTTCTTTTCTCATCAACATATTTTAGAATATCTTCCTGTCTTTTTTCTGATAGCATACTATCCCCCCATAAACCTGCCGGTCATAATAACTACAGAAGATAAACCGGCCACATCATAGTATCCCGTTTATATTGTATTAAATACAGTCAATATTTCTTCTTTTGTTGCCAGCTTCTCCGAAAATGCACTGGCTGAGCCTGCCGAAAGTCCCATCTTAAAGGCATGATCATAATCCTCCGGCTTCTCCATGATGCCTGCTATGAAGCCTGCTACCATTGAATCACCTGCTCCCACAGCATTTACGAGTTTACCCTCCGGTGCCTCACGTAGTATTACCGAGCCGTCTGCCGCTGCCATTACAGCGCCTTCACCGGCCATGGAAACTATAACATTTTCAGCACCGAGTTCACGAAGCTTCTCAGCATATGGAACAACACTTTCTTTAGTCGTAAGCTCAACACCGAATATCTCTCCCAATTCGTGGTTATTCGGCTTTACAAGGAACGGCTTATACTGAAGAACATTCATCAGCAGGTCGCCTGTAGCATCAACTACTATCCTTATCCCTCTGCCGCTGAGTCTCTGCATGATGTCACTATAAATAGTATTCGGCATACTCATCGGGATACTTCCTGCAAGAACAAGAGTATCTCCTTCCATAAGCTTATCCAGCCTGTCGAAAAGCTCTTCAACCTTATCCTTCGGAATATCCGGCCCCATACCGTTTATCTCCGATTCGATGATCTTTGCTGCTCCGACCGAGCCTTCCACAGCTGTTTCAAGTGACTTCATCTTAACATTGATCCTTGAGCAGCCCTCCGGAATATCGATCAGTTCTGCTGTTATTCCGCTCTCCTCAATAAGCCTCGTTATCTCACGGCCTACAAAGCCCGCACTGAAATATATTGCTGTATTTTCCAGTCCAAGATTTGAGAGGACTGTTGAAACATTGAGTCCTTTTCCACCCGGAAGCATAAGCTCCGAGGATGTTCTGTTTGTTGCTCCGTTTTTGTATCCGTCTACCGTCACTATATAATCAAGCGACGGATTGAATGTAACCGTATAGATCATACGATCTCCTTATCATACTTCTGATCATGTATTTTAAATGCAAAATATCCACGATCATCTTATTTTTCTTTTATAAAGACCGGTATATTCTTCGGATCATCCGACATATCCCACCAGTCATAAACCATACAGTCTTTATGGACTATATAATATGCGATCTGCTTGCCCTGGCTGTAGTCGCCCTCAGCCTCAAATACCTGAACCATCCAGCTTGTACCGTTTTCAGGACTCCACTCCTCAGAAACCGTATATCCGGTATTCTTTTCTGTCAATCCTGTATTCATTGCATATTTTGCACAGCAGCTTCCGATGATATCCTTAAACTCTGTGTACTCTGTAGACTCAAGCTTTTTCGGGATATTACTGCTGTGATAATAAACTGACCAGTATTTATCACCATCAACATCCTTCAGTTCCATCACGGCATATTCAGCAACTCCGTTTGAAGACTTTACACGCTGACCATTCTCATCAATGGCACCAAGATCAACAAAGTAATTGATGTAATAATACCTTCCGTCATAGGTCACATCGCCGATGGATATCTCATAATACTGCTTTACCTTTGAGGGAGTACTTGCACCGTAAAAATAATATTTTCCCTTATCCAGATAATACCCCATGGCATCGCCTGTCCTGGCATTTGCTCTTTCGGTCAGAGTGTCAATATCATCGTCCGATACATTAAATATATTCCTGGCTATCCATATAACGGATTCCTTGTAATATTCATTATAACTGCCCAAAGACGCCGCCTTGCCCCACGGATCCATAGAAGCGCCGTTTCTCGTGTCCTGATACTTTGCCTCATCCACCGAATAGAGCGAGAAGTCAGTAACACTGCCTGTTTTCAAGATGTTATAAAGGATGTCGGAACCGTCTTCCGCTGCCTTCCTTGAATTGTAATACGCAGAGTCTCCGTCCTGATTGCTGCTCGTCATGGTATATAACTTTGAAAGGACACTGTAAAGCTGAGGTGTGTAAGGAAGCTCATCAGCAGAAATATGCTTTCCCTTCGGATTCTCGCTCCACACGATATCCTTCGGATCAGCCTTCTTATTCTTCAAAAGAACCACCGCTGTTATTATGCCCGCAACAAGAACAACCGCAGCAAGAATTATCATGAGAAGCTTCTTCGAGCCCTTCTTCTTCGGTGGTTCATAAGGAACCAGCTCGTTATTCCCGGAACCTGTTAATGCAAGCTCATTCTTTCCTCCCGGAACAACCGCAAGCTCTGCCGTATCTCCTTCCGGATCCGCAGGAAGCTTATTTCCGACAACCACAAGCTCCCCACAGGTCTCTTCATGATTCTCCGCAGCCGATTCTCCACCTGATTCCTCTGCCGAAGGATCACTCATCTCCCCATCGGTCTGCACACTAGATTCCTCCTCCGGAGTAACCGGAATATTCGGAACCTCAGGTACGTGCGCTCCGCACTTCGGACAATTCTTTTCAGTTTCTGATATTTCTGCTCCGCAGATAATACAAAACATTTTTATTTACTCCTAAGATACTTCTTCAGGTACTGTCCCGTATAGGATGCCTTAACTTTAGCTATCTGCTCGGGTGTTCCCGTGGCAACTATGGTTCCACCGCCGTTTCCACCCTCAGGTCCGAGATCGATGATATAGTCCGCAACCTTTATGACGTCCATATTATGCTCGATCACGACAACTGTATTTCCGTTCTCTGTGAGCTTCTCAAGGATCTCAAGCAGCTTTCTGACATCGTCAAAATGCAGACCCGTGGTCGGCTCATCCAGTATGTAAATAGTATTTCCGGTGCTTCTTCTTGAAAGCTCTGTCGCAAGCTTGATACGCTGCGCCTCGCCACCCGAAAGAGTAGTCGATGGTTGTCCCAGCTTTATATATCCAAGTCCGACATCACGGAGAGTTACTATCTTACGTCTGACTGAAGGTACATTTTCGAAGAAATCGCAGGCTTCATCAACAGTCATGTCGAGAACCTCGTAAATATTCTTGCCCTTGTATTTAACCTCCAGCGTCTCTCTGTTATATCTCTTTCCTCCGCAGACCTCGCATGGAACGTAGATGTCCGGCAGGAAATGCATCTCTATCTTTATGATTCCGTCACCCTTGCAGGCCTCGCAGCGTCCACCTGCCACATTGAAGGAGAAACGTCCCTTACTGTAGCCAAGCGCCTTCGCGTCCTTGGTTCCCGCAAAAAGATCTCTGATAAGATCAAATACGCCCGTATAAGTTGCCGGGTTAGATCTCGGTGTACGTCCGATAGGTGACTGGTCTATATCGATAACCTTGTCCAGATCCTCGTAGCCTGTAATGGAATCATATTTTCCCGGCTTGATCCTTGCTCTGTTAAGTGATCTGAGAAGCTTTTTCTTTAGTATCTCATTGATGAGCGAGCTCTTTCCGGAACCGGAAACACCTGTAACGCAGGTGAAAACACCCTTCGGTATCTCAACATCTATACCTTTCAGATTGTTCTCTCTCGCCCCCTTGATGGATATAAAGCCCTTCGGCTTTCTCCTCTTCAGCGGAACGCCTATCTCCAGCTCATGCGAGAGATATTTTCCGGTCACAGAATCAGGACACTTCATGATCTCTTTTGCTGTTCCGGTGGCAACTATCTTACCGCCTTCACGTCCGGCTCCCGGACCGATATCCACGATATAGTCCGCCGCCTTCATGGTATCCTCATCATGTTCAACGACTATAAGCGTATTTCCAAGATCACGGAGTGACTTAAGTGAAGAAATAAGCTTATCATTATCTCTCTGATGAAGGCCTATACTTGGCTCATCAAGGATGTAGGAAACGCCCACCAGTCCAGAACCGATCTGTGTTGCAAGCCTTATTCTCTGCGCCTCACCGCCTGAAAGCGTTGAAGTCGGACGGCTCAGTGTCAGATAATTAAGTCCGACATCCACCATAAAGCTTGTTCTCGCAGAGATCTCTCGGAGTATCTGTCCGCCTATCAGCTTCTCTCTCTCCGAAAGCTCAACTCCGGAAACAAAATCATTCAGCTCCTCAACAGGAAGCTCTGTTACATCGTAAATATTCTTGCCCGAAATAGTAACAGCAAGCGAGGTTTCTTTAAGTCTCTTACCATGACAGGCCTCACAAGGGATAAAGGTCATGAACTCCTCATACTCTGCCTTCATTGCCTCAGATGAGGTCTCCATATAACGCTGCTGGACATTCTTGATAAGTCCCTCATAGGTCACGCTATATGTATTTCGGCCTCTCTGACCGGTATATTCAACCTTGATCCTTCCCTTGATACCGTAAAGGATAACCTTCTTCGCTTCCTCGGAAAGCTCCTTCCACGGAGTATCAAGTGAGAAATTGTACTCCTCAGAAAGTGCCTTGAGCATCGCATGGGTAAAGCTCTTCGTATCACCGCTGGACTGCCAGCCAGGCACCGCAAATGCACCCTCATTCAGTGTCCTCTTCTTATCCGGAACCACAAGATCCGCATCAAACTCATGTCTGAAGCCGAGACCTGTACATACAGGGCAGGCTCCGAAAGGATTGTTGAATGAGAAGCTTCTCGGCTCTATCTCATCGATACTTATGCCGCAGTCAGGACAGGAATAGCTGTCCGAGAAGGTCATGGTCTCACCATCCACTATCTCACACTTAACTATACCATCCGTCAGATGCAGAGCCGTCTCAAGAGAACCCGCAAGACGCATCTCTATACCTTCCTTGATCACAAGTCTGTCTATAACTATATCGATATTATGCTTTTTGTTTTTCTCAAGGCTTATCTCTTCGTCCAGATTGAAGAGATTGCCGTCTACGACTATCCTGACATAGCCGCTCTTTCTTGCCTGCTGGATGACCTTCTCATGCTCACCTTTACGTCCTCTGACAACCGGTGCAAGGATGCTGAACTTCGTTCTCTCAGGAAGAGTCATGATACTGTCAACCATCTGATCGACAGTCTGCCTCTCTATCACCTTGCCGCATTTCGGACAATGCGGGATACCAATCCTCGCATAAAGAAGTCGCAGGTAGTCATATATTTCCGTAACCGTTCCGACTGTAGAACGCGGATTACGGTTGGTCGATTTCTGATCGATGGAGATTGCAGGAGAAAGTCCTTCTATCTTGTCAACATCAGGCTTATCAGCCTGACCGAGAAACATTCTCGCGTAGGACGAAAGTGATTCAACATACCTCCTCTGTCCCTCTGCATAAATAGTATCAAATGCGAGGCTGGATTTACCGGAGCCCGAAAGTCCTGTAAATACTATGAATTTATTTCTTGGCAGCCTGAGGTCTACATTCTTCAGGTTATGTTCTCTGGCTCCCTGTATAGTGATATATTTTATCTCTTCCATCTGACTGAATCTTATGTCCTTCCTAACTGTCTTTTTTTACCATTGAGTAATTACACGCGGCTCTTTACGTAATTAGCGAACCGCTCAACTACTTTCTGCTCATCTTCATTAACACCATCGGATGCCACAACGATATCTGCAACATCGTCACTCATCTCGATGAGAACATCCGGGCTGAGCTTATCAAGATAAGCTGTAACCTCTTCCCAGCTGATATTATGATTATTACCAATGGCAGTAAGCTCCTTCTCAACTGTCTCAGGAAGCTTAACCTTGCCCTTGATCTTTCCGATGTGAATATCCATCTCCATATACTCTTCGATACTTACATTGCCGTCACAGGCTGCACAATACATAGAAAGTGCTGCCGCTGCAAGACAGCGTTCAGATATCCTTACAAGCTGCTCCGAAGAAACTGATGCCTCCGCCTTTGGTGCCGCTGCTTCCACAGCTTCTGCCGCAGCTTCTACAGCCTCATCGTTGTCACCAATCTTGTCAAACATTTTCTCAAAAATACTCATCTCAAAAAACCTCCCATAATTTTTTGCCTTCCGCAGGATCACTCATATTTTGTGCAATTCCGGCTGTTTTTATCTCACGATAATCAGGTCCAGCAAAGACCTGTCTCATACGACACGATTATATCAGAAATCAGTCGTTTTTCCAACTTGCTTTTATCTTTAAACCCCTAAGATATTCCTTTTGTTCCGGTGTTATCCGCCTGCTCTCGATGGACTTCTGTATCGCCTTGTTATGTGTCCACACATCAAGCTTTTTCTCTTCGATAAAATGCAGTACCGCATCATACTGCTTGGCAAGTGCCGTCGCAAAATACCAGGCAGTCATCATATTGATGTAATACTCCTCCGAGCGCACCTTTGAGACCATCTCAGGATAGGAAATATCAAAGTCCTCGTTCAGGAAATGCTCCATCAGCATACCTATGGCAAAACGTACCGTATATGTATGCTCAGACTTGATCCATATCTTTATCTCCTCCAGCAGCTCTGCTCTATGCTTCTTAAATATCTTCGGAGACATCTGATCGCAGGTCGCCCAGTTGTCCACATATGGCAGGAAAGCCGTAAGCCTCTCCATGCACGCCTCATAATCCTTCATTTCAGAAATGATAAAGGCCTGCAGCTGATTCTCTTCAAAATATTCGTGCGGCAGTGAATCAAGGAATACACCAATGTCTTCCCTCTTCATAAACTCCTTCGCCATCCTTCTAAGCCCCGGAGTCCTCACACCGATTGACGCAGAAACATCCGCTGTCGGAACCAGTCCCGCCTGAAAATTCCTGTATTCTACATCCTGATATTTAAAAAATTCTTCCCTTATTTCATCAATAATATTACTCATACCCAATACCTCCAACACTCACTATATCATAGAACACACGTTCTATCAAGATATTATTCTTGGCAAAAAATCATTATATGTATATACTATTCACAGAAGGTATTTTTAATAGATATAGGGAGGTTAGACTTATGAAGAAAAACGATCCACTTATCAATTGCTATTCCGGCAGCGGAATCTGTCTTTATGAATATCCCGAGATCAATGGAATCAAACAATATATTCAGGTGAGGGGCTCCGACCGTAACAATCCTCTCCTTCTGTTCCTGCACGGAGGACCGGGTGGTTCGGTAGCCGGCCTCTGCCATATCATGCAGCCTGAATGGGAGAAGCACTTTACAGTTGTAAACTGGGATCAGCGAAATGCCTGTAAGACATTTGTCGCTAACAAAAGTAAAGCCGCTCTCATTGCCGAAAGCGGAAGCATCTCCGATTATGTGACAGATATTGATGCAGTTATCTCTTATCTCCACACGGTTTACAACTTCAGCAAGATCATTCTCGTGGGCTTTTCATGGGGTACGGTTATCGGTGCTTCATACGCGAGGATGCGCCCCGAGAAGGTTGCCTGCTACGTAGGGATAAGCCAGGTAGTTAATTACAGGGAAGGTCTGAAATACTCCTGCAACTGGATAAAGAGCCTCGCTAAGGACAATGCCCAGGACAGCGCCCAGATCGACAAGATCCTCGCAGTCCTTCCGGAAATTCGCGAAATGAACCAAAGGCTGACAAATCAGCTGAAAACCTTCAACAAGCTTGGAATAAAATACATCTCAAAGGACGGCAAACAGTTTCCTGTAAAGGAATTCAGGAAAACACCGTTCCTCAGCTTCAAGGAAAAATGGGCCATGACAGCCTCGACCTATAAGAGATATACAGGTTCCTTCCAGACTCTTATGACCTATGATCTTCGAAATGACCTTCATTTCGAGGTTCCTGTAATGTTTATCGGCGGTGACGAAGACTTCACTAGTCCGAACCAGCTTATACAGGACTGCTTTAATGATATCAAGGCTCCGGATAAACAAAATATCCTTATGCCAAGAGCGACCCATGCCTGTTTCTTCGACCAGCCGGAAGTCTTCCTGAGAGAACTTCTAGACTTCACAGCTAAAAACCCGGTATCTTAGATACCGGGTTTTATTTATCGTTCCGTAAGCTTTACTGCTTCTCGTAAACATATTCCATTGTAAAAGGATTTGTCGGATCACCATTGAACAGTGACAGCTTAGCGCCTTCAAGTGTTCCGGTATAATCGATCTTGCCAAGGAACTTTTCAGTCAGTGTAACCTTACCGTTCTCAACGTTCCAGTCAGGGATCTTGATATCCAGATTATCACGCTGCTGACGCCCTGTTCCGTCATCCTTCAGTTCAAGCTGGAAGGTCTCTTCGTTCTGCTTCTCATCACCCACAAGCTTGGTATATAAGCCCTTGTAAATACCAACCGCAGCGATCATCTCAGGTGTCAGAGTCTTCTCTTCCTTCCTGCGAAAACTGTCAGGCTTAGTTCCAACGCGGCATACCTGATAGCTCTCGAGGATCACAAGGGTATTTCCCTCCTGAACAGCCTTTCTCCAAGGATTTATTGCTTCACCAAACACCTCTCCCTGCTCCTTGCTGTTAATAAGAAGGTCATCCCCCTCAATCTTCCATTCAAGGATCTGTGGAATGTAAATAACTCCATCCTCCACGATCGCCTGTCCTGCTTCAACTGCTGCATCGAGCTCATCCTTTGGAACAGCCTCAACTGCCGGTCCCTTCATCAGCATTGAGAGAGTTCCGTCTTCCTTGAACTCAAAAAGGTTTGAATACATCCTCTTTAAGTCGTCATCCATGTCAGATGACATTGCCTCTTCCTTTGTTTTCCACACCATCTCCATGTTTTTCACATCGAAGGTCTGTGCAGAAACAACCTCCCATAAACCAATCACATCCATACTTTGTAACCTCCTGTTCGCTTTTTATTGCAACCTCCGGATTCCTACTTCACAGGATTTTCGGAAATATACTGCTCAAGTATTTCTGCCGCATCCCCTATTATTTCTGTACAAGGACGCTTTTTATAATACTCATTTGTACGTGCTTCAGGCACCGGAATGTCATGGCGGACATTCAGCCCGAGCATCTCCCTGCAGATTATTGTTCCATGCTTCTCCTCAAATCTATGCGCCAGCTCCTGTATTCTCGCATAATGATCAGCCTTGACCTGTCCGGTTTCCGGACCGTCATAGCCATAAAGCAGGCCTGCTATCATGAATATTCCACTAACCGAGCCGCACACCTCACGAAGCCTGCCCATTCCTCCCCCGAAGGATGAAGCCAGCTTAAGCATCTCAGCCCCGTCAACAGGGAGCATATCTTCAAATGCCAGCACTATCGACTGAGAGCAGTTGTAGCCCTTCTTGAAATTGTCCATCGCCATTTCTCTTCGCGTCATTTATGAATCTCCTCCAACCGGGATACCGTTGACCGTCAGGTCGTCCGTAAGCTCTATGACCAGACATTTCTTGCCATCGATGACTCTTGTATCGATTATGTCCGTATGCTTACTGTTGATCCTGAGCACCATATCCTTGGTCTTAACCTCAAAGTTTCTGACCGGAACAACATTATCCGCAAACAGCTTCTCTTCAACCTTAATACTTGGCACATGCTGCTCACGTATAGGCGCATCCGCCTCATCGCTGTCGCTCACCGATTCGATATTCTTTTTATAAACCTTCTTCATATCGAACTGGTCGTCAAACTTCTGACTGAAATCCTTCAGCTTCTCCTCAGGAACGCCACTGTTTTCAAATACATTTCTCACAGCGTCCTTATCAAGAAATACCGTTTCGCCGCTGAACTCTGATTTTTTATTTCTGACTGCCTCGCTCAGGTTCTCCTGAACCGCAAGGACCGTCTCAAAGCTCGAATCGTTTCCGAGTATATCCGAAACAAATTCAGTGAAGCCTTCCTTCTGCTGCTTTGCCGGAAGTGTTGTAGATACTCCCAACAGTTTTTCCAAAAACATATCCTGTATATGATCCGTCTTCCTTGTCGAATAAAGAAGCATCGAATCGTCCGAGCTCCTATCATTAAATGCCGGAAAGATAAATCCGGTCTTAGGAAGCTCTACCGCAAATATCTGTCTGAGGGTGTGTATCTCACCCACAGCCTCATCAAAGCCAAGTCCCGGCTTTGTGAGCTTCATCGGACAAATACTGCACAGTATATAATTATAAACCTCTTCCGAAGCATCATCAACTTCTATTCCGTCAGTGGTCATACCCGGAACATCGTAGGACTGATATATAAGGAGGATCAGATAGTTTCCCACACAATCATAATTTCCGATCACCTTATCATAAAAGCTCTGAAGCACTTCATCATCCTTAAGCTCCGACCTTCTGAGTTTATCCAGCATAGCTCTTCCGTAAGTTTCATCCGACATGCTCTGGTCTGTAAAGCTCATATCCAGAAGATTCTTTCCCGGAGTACCCGACAGGGTCTTCCTGAATATCTCAAGATATTTGTACATTTCTTCTTCAGGAAGATTGTAGAAGGATTCGTTAAAGGTCTTAACCTTGTTCCTCTCTCCATTTACATAGCAGCCTGCAAGTCTGAGTATGCTGCAGTCCTGAATAGTATCATAAAGTGCTTTTATCTCATTTATCTCTTTTCTGTTCATTTATTCTGCTCGTCCTTATTTGATATTTTATAACCCAAATATCTCTCCGTAGACCATTACGGCATTACGGACACACTCCTCGCACGGACAAAGCGGCTTTCCGTCTGTGATCGTCTTGAGATCCTTACACTTCGTAGCTCCGCATCTTTCCTCGAAGCCTTCGATCAGCTGCCTTGTCATTCTCAGAGTTCCCTGTCCTTCTGTCTTAAGACCTGCGATCATTCCGGCACCTATAAGTGCGCCGCAGGTTGCTTCCATATTTCCCATGCCTGCACAGAAGCCTGCCGAAACCTGCTTCAGCTGCTCCTCTGTAAGACTTGTCTGGTCAGCCAGCGCAGCCGTAACTGCCTGTGAACAATTATATAAACCCGATTTTTTTAGCTCTACCGCCTTCTCGGCTCTTTCAGTAAGTGTCATATCCATACCTCCTATTAATCCAGATCCAGCGTTCATAATCCTGACAGCCTTTGTCCTATTAATCAAGGTCCAGCTTCAGATCCTTTAACAGGTCACCCAGAGATGTTCCGAACTCTTCAGATTCAGGGATCACAACCTCCTCAGGAACTTCCTCCTCTTCAGAATTATCAAGAAGCGCCTTAATAGAAAGGGAAAGCTTGCCATCCTTGATGTCGATGACCTTAACATCAACCTCCTGTCCTTCTGTAAGGACAACTTTCGGATGCTTTATCCTCTGGTGTGATATCTGTGAAATATGTACCAGTCCTGACATTCCGTCGCCAAGATCGATAAATGCACCGTAATCCTTGATGGTAGCAACCGTTCCATGAAATACCTGTCCCACCTGAACATCGGATATTTTCTTCTTTCTGCTGAGCTCCTGTCTCTCCTTCAGTATTTCCTTTGCGGACAGGATCAGCTTGTCGTCATCCATATTTGCCTCGAAAACTCTGACCTCAATCTCTTTACCAAGGAACTGATCACAGCCCTCGATCCTGTCGAGCGAAAGCTTTGAGATTGGAATAAATGCTCTGATCCCTTCAAACTCGGCAACAACTCCGCCCTTAACGACTTCATTAACCGTAACAAATATATTTTCCTGTGACTCCTTTAACTCTTCAGCTTTCTTCCACGCCAGAAGCTCATCGGTATCGTGAACTCCGTCTCCCATAAAGCTGTATGATTTCTCCAGCATCTCCTCGAAATCCTTCATTGATTCTGCCATATTAAATACTCCTCCACTTCATTAATTCTATTCGTATTTTCGATCATAAAAAACATTCCATATTATCATATTACAAACCTTCGCTCTTTCCAACATATTTATTTTTTATTATGGCTTCAGGATAGGATTAGACACTCTTAAAAAGTACCATGAGCTCCCTATCATTCGAGCTCGGCAGTTCATAAGAATAGCCGTAAGTTTCAATATATTTCTTCTTCAGACCCGGAAAATGCTTATCCAAAGCCGTATTCCAGAATGAGTTCAAGGCACCTTCTGGTGAGCCTCAGTTCCGTCTCACAATGCATACACTGCTCCTTCGAATCCGGATCATTATCCGGAAACTTTATCCGGAAATATTATACCGCAAAACCCGATTGAAATTACAGAAATATTCTATCGAATGGTCAGATCATTTTTTTATATCGCCTCGATGATAGGCTCGATGTAGGACTTATCGGTCCAGTCGCCCCTCTCGTCTTCTCCTACTTCCATGAGACCCTTTTCCCAAACCTCATAATCCTCCGGATTCTTCTTTGAAAGCATCTTACGAAGCATCTTGCAGAGCGTTCTGTCCTTAAAGCTCATTGCACTCATATCGAAGGTTCCTCTGCAATAAAAACATGGTAGTCCGGCAAGTTCATCCTTTAGATTATGCTGTACCACTGTTTCAAATGCCTTCTGCTCATAAGGTGATGCACCACAGCAAAAAAGAATTATCTTCTTACCCTTCAGCTTACCTATATTTTTCTTCAGGAATGAAAGCCCTGAAATTCCTGATGCATAGATACCACCACCCAGGATGATAACATCGTAATCCACGATTTTCTTAATGTCCGCATCATCTGTCTCGACGCATGAGAAACCTGTTCTCTCTGCAATCCAGTCAGCGTATTTCTTAGTTGCGCCATATTTTGATTTATATAAAATGATCCCGCTCATAGTTTATCTCCTTTCTATCCATGTGTAAACCGTTCTATCTTCCATAACACCGCCCGGATATTATTCATTATCCGCAAAGCTCCTCAGATTCTTCTCGATCCTTATGATCGTCTGTATGGTGGTCTCTATATCGCTTTCGGCTATCCCGCCAAACATCTTTTCCATTATGCCTCTGCTCATATCATTATTCTTCTCACAGAATTCCATACAATGCTCTGTCAGCAGGATACGCTGCTTTCTCTTATCTGTCTCATCTGTCTGAAACCTGATAAAATCCTTCTTTTCCAGCTTTAGCAGGATCTGTTTCACATTCTGATGAGAGCTTCCAAGAACATCCGAAAGTTCCTTTAATGTTGGCGGTTCCTTACACATATTGATGCATATTATCGCAAAGAACTGCTTCCAGCTGATTTCCTGCATGGTGTTATCAGCCATCGCCTGAAAGCGGTTCTCAAAAGCACTTATCAGACCCAGCAGATAATAATTTGATGGTATTCCCGAAAAATCAACTTTATCACTCTGTATAACTTCTTCTATGTTCATTTATTCCCTCCGTTCACTTCGCTCCCCGAATGGGTAATATATTACTTTTTATTAAAGGTAACATATTACCTTATTGTTGTCAACACAAAAAAGATGAGCCGTCGATGCTTTTACGCATCAACAGCTCTCTTATTCTGCAGCAATGAATATTTCCCGCCCTGAATATTTTATATTACCGCCGGTATAACCTTCTTCTCTATAAATTCAACCCTGTCAAATATCCTTGGCTTGAATGTACCGGTCACTCCAACAGCAATATCCATCTCTTTATTTACGTAGATGATATTCCCGCTGTCACCTATCGCTGCATAGACCTCTCTATCAGCGTATGGTTTATACCACAGATATCCGTACTCCATAAAGCCAAATCTTTCGCCCAGCTTCTGATATGGTGTGATCATCTGCTTTATCCACCCTGCTGAAACTATCTGCTTTCCGTTGTATTTTCCATCGTTAAGGACCATAGCACCGATCTTTGCAAGGTCTCTCGCAGAAGCACAAAGTCCCCAGCCGGCAGTAACTGCATCCTGCGGATCTGAATACCACTCATTCTTTCTCGGTCCCTTATTCATAAAGAAATCAAACTGGTCCTCTTTACTGCTGTCGCCATGAATAGTATGCTCCGGAATCCCCAGAGGAATGAAAAGCTTTCTGTTCGCAATATCAATACATTTCTCACCGGTCGCTCTCTCAATTATTCCCGCAAGTATCTGAATCCCAAGAGTTGCATATCTGAATTCTCCTGTTATTCCGCTGTGGCCTCCCAGATGATCCAGCATAGCTTTGGTCCAGTCCTCCGAAGTGCAGACCTTCTTCCAAGGCTCTGACTTTCCCTTGTAAGGTGCGGTCATGGTAAGCAGATGACGTATGGTAACATCATATATCGTCTTTTCACCTCTTTTAACCTGATAATCAGGAAAATAGGTCATAACCTTTTCATC
Source organism: Eubacterium sp. (assembly GCA_017430325.1). Classification (GTDB taxonomy): domain Bacteria; phylum Bacillota; class Clostridia; order Lachnospirales; family Lachnospiraceae; genus Eubacterium_Q. Next base: position 2,660 of record JAFRNE010000011.1, on the reverse strand, counting down.
GATATTCCTGATCGCTCCCATATCAAAAGCAATCCCCGCCAGGATAGCCATGACACCTTTAGTCACTGAGTTGACATTGACAGCATCCTCCTGACTAAAGCCTCGCCAGCTGTCCTCATATACCGTTTCCTCGCCTTTCACAACTACGATCTGACATATGTTGCTCTCATTCCCCTTACTCTCGGAAATGAATCTGTGAAGTTGTTCTCTGTTCATAAATTTAGCATCCTCTTAGGAAAGATTTGGACGTCCTAAGAAAAGGCTAAACGAATTAAAAATTATTTTCAAGTAAAATCTTAAAACATTTTTCCTGAATATCTGTTACGCTCAAGTTCTTCAAAATCATACTCACCAAGCTCTTCCAGACTCATAAGATTGCTGTGGCAGCCTTCATGGATCATCAGGTTGGAACTATCCCCAAAATGCACTACGATAACCGGCTTATGGGACGCAAAAGCATATCCAATCTCCCAGGACGTGCCGCTATCGCTATAATTGCCATAGTATAATGCAACAACATAATCGCAGGCATCTATGCCTCGTATATCATTTGTAAATGTTGCAAGACTCCATGCCGGATCACCAACATTCCCTTCACGCACCTCATGCTCTCTCGGACTGAAAACATAGAATCCCCTGTCTCTCAGAAGCTATCTTTTTATGATAATACCAGCACCATACATTCATCAGAATCCGTAAATCCAAGATCATAATACAGCGGTCGGCCTTCTGCTGTAGCATCCAGACTGATTTCCGTTACTCCCCGGTTCCTCGCCTCATCTATCAGCAAAGTTACCATTTTCTTTGCGATGCCTCTTCCACCTGATCCATACCAAGATAAGCCTTCGCGCACGCCTCTTCCGCCTGATCCATACCAAGATACGCCTTCGCGCATGCCTCTGCCTCAGCCGGATATTCATACCCTTCGAGCTCCGCTGCTTTCCTTGAAATACGCGCAAACAAATGATGTGTTTTTAACAGAGCATTAAATATGTCGTCCTTATCGTAATGTGCAAAGCATTCCTTCAGCTCTGACAGCGTCCCTTTATCTGCCCATTTTTCAATGAACCGGCCCTCATGCCAGACATCCGCTCCGCTTGTCTTATAACTATACAACTCTATCATCCTGAGCAGATACCTTTTTAAATACGCATCAACGCAGTTTTTTGCAGACCAGAGTTCACCTCTCTTCAACTTCTTATATGCCCAGATATTATGGAAATAAAAGTCATTTACCATATTTGAGAATTCTTCTTCACTCATAGAAGGCGCCGAAACACTGAGCTTTATATTTTTTTGCAGGCTTTCCGTACAGTTCATCGAATCATAGAGCACCTCGTACCCTCTGTTCATAACCCACTGAGCCACACCCTCGCTGATGGCAGCTTCAAACTGCTCAGGCGTGAGTATGATCATATCCACATCTTTATCTTCATCGTAAATACATCTTCTTTCTTTTCCGCCGCCTAAGGTTTCCTCTATGAAGGAAATACTCACATTTCCAAACTTATGCGGATATTCGCCTGAAAACCATGGGTTTACATTCGTGGTGACAATAAAAAGATCCAGATCAGAATACTCATCGGCTTTAACTTCACTTCTTGTGGAAGAACCAATCGTCACAATAGCTTTGATGTCATCGTCGCTGTTTGCACTTTCCAGTATTCTGTTTTTGATCTCATAGTATTTATCCATGATCATCTTCCATTCTTCCCTTGTGATCGCATAAGCGTAGGAAATAGTATTTTTCGGATCCGGATATTCTTTCACCTTCTTCATGCCATTTGCGATCGCTGTTGAATAAGAACCCACGTTGGTATATTTCATGTAGGAATATATAGCATCGTAATCCGTGTTCCGGAACACCCAATCTCTGACAGTCTGCGCAGCTTCCTTGGCATATCCACGTCTCCAGTATTTCTTATGAATATGATATCCAATCTCCGGCAGCATCTCCCCGTCAATATTCTGAATAGTTATGCCGCAATCACCGATAAACTCACCCGTTTCCTTCAGAACAACCGCCCACAGGCCAAAAACGTACTGCTCATAATTGTCCAGATTCCACTGAATCCAGCGTTTAGTCCTATCCTTATCAAACGGTGCGGGATAATGCTGCATGGTCTCGGCATCGGACATTATTTCATAAAGTGCTTCAAGATCGTCCATTGTGTATTTTCTAAGTAAAAGTCTTTCTGTTTCTATAACGCTGTGCCCTTTTCGGATTTTTCTTTACTTCCTTTACATCGGTTTTAATCGCCGGACTAAATTGCAGGTGATAATAATGCCTGCTCACGAACTCCCGCACCTCATAATCCTTTGGTTCAGCACCGAATGTCACCTTCGCTGCCGATAGCTTCCCATTTTCAATTCTCTCAAATACTCCTACCCAAAACGGATCCTCAAAGTATACCGTCAGCCGTCCCTGACATTTTTCTGTTCTCACATCGCCTTCGTCTCCGTGTATTTTTCGCCTCATAGAGCTCTCTGCGTACACGCAGAGCTCTGCGAGGCTCTTTTTTCATAATAAACGCTTTCGTCATCTCTTCCGATTTCGGTATAACCGCACTTTTTATAAAACCGGTTTGTACGCTCATTCCAAATCGGGGTATCTAATTTTATTATTTTAGAATGGAATAAATCCTCAATTTCCATCATAA
>JAFRNE010000010.1 GCA_017430325.1 Eubacterium sp. | reverse complement strand
TTATGGTTCGAATTCATGGGCATACACGAGGCTCGGTCACATAGAATTGTCTTCGTCTGAGATGCCAGAGCTGCTCAGTCATGGAGATGTTACTGTAAAACTATCAGTGGAATAGGGCACAAACAATATGTACGCACTAAGGCTCCCACACTGCCATCAGCGGCGGCGGGGAGCGGAAAAGAAGTTGAGAAGAATGAATGTTATTGTATATATTCATGGCAAGGGTGGCAGTGCAGCAGTGGTGGAACATTACAAGCCGCTGTTTCCCGCCTGCGATGTGATCGGCATTGAGTATGCGCCTGGATGATGGATTGCAGCTTCTGCGCAAGAATGGGAATGTGGCCGTCCAACGGCAGAAAGCGGGAAAAAACGTCTGCCGAGGTTACTCATAACCACCCGGAAGGCATCAAAGGCGCAATGGCAACAGCTGATGCAATTTTTTTGTGCCGATATTACTTCGGCGGTTATTACGGCGATTATGAACAGCCCATCAACAATGATCCGGCAGAGTGCAAGCGGCGCATCAAGGAACACATCGAGAATGAGTATGGTTACGACCTTTCAAAGACGCTGGATGAAATTCGTCCTACATACCGCTTTAACGAGACCTGCCAGGATACCGTACCGCAAGCCATTATCGCATTTCTGGAAAGCAAGGTCTTTGAGGACGCTATCCGAAACGCCATCTCCCTTGGCGGCGACAGCGACACCCGGAGCACAGATCACAGAAGGCGAGGTACTGAACGGCTTCAAGACAAAAGCAGAGCTTTTTGATTTTGCAAAGAGATTTCTATCATGATTCCATTGATCATAGGGTATCTCGCAACCATAAACGTCTTTGCATTTATCCGCTATGAATAATCCCAATGCGTGCGTCTGCTTCTATCATAGGGGCTTTATTAAATACGTGGGTAGTTTGTAAATGTTTATTCCAGGATAATTGACTTGGGCAAATCAGAATTTGTGGAGACAGGAAAATGATAACTATTAAAGATGGAAAAGATTATATTTCTCAGGTCAGAGATCTGATTATAGAATATACAAAGCGTTTGAATAGAGACTTATCCTTTCAGAATATTAATGAAGAATTAGAAAATCCTGCTATAAAGTATACTGCACCAGAGGGTGAACTACTTGTGGCAGTAGATGAAGCAGATAATGTTGTTGGAATGGTAGCATATCACAGACATAATGCTGAACGATGTGAAATGAAAAGATTGTATGTAAAACCGGAAACAAGGGGAATGCACTTAGGAGATTTGCTTGTTAATGAAGTGATAGAACACGCAAGACTGGCTGGGTATAAGGAAATGGTTCTTGATACGATTACACCTTTGAAGGCGGCAATAGGATTGTATAAGAAAAATGGTTTTAGGGAATGCGAGCCTTATTATAATAATCCTATGGATGATGTTATATATATGATGAATAGATTATAAAAATTCATGTTTGTATGAACACACCAAGGCCTCTACACTGCCGTCATCGGCGGCGGGGAGCGTATAATATGAGGGGATAAATCATGGGAAACAAAACAATCCGTGAGCGTATAGATGCTTACGTAAAAGAAAGATACGGTATCGATCCGGAGATTCTTCCGTTTTCTCATGAGGATTATGAAATATATCGGCATGAGGATACCGGCAAGTGGTTTGCAGTGTTCATCGTTAAAGAGCGCGGTGCTTTCGGTCTGGACGGTGAAGGGACGGCAGAGATTCTATGCGTCAAACCCAAGGATCGTTTCTTTGCCGATTTTCTGACGCAGCAGTCCGGCTACCTAAGGGGTTATCCCAGCAGCAAATGGAACTGGGTATCTATGTTGCTTGACGGAACAGTTCCGTATGAGGATATTTGCAGATGGCTTGACGAGAGTTATCAGACAACGAAATCGAAGTCGAAGAACTTAAAAACACCTCTTCTAAAAAGAGAGGTGTCAGATATATAAGGAGGTAACACGCATTGAAAGCATTATTTATAAACGGGAGTCCACGAAAAAAGTTCAATACTGCGCAGATGCTGGAGAGTGCCATGAAGGGCGCTGCAGACGCAGGAGCTGAAACTGAGTGGATCAATCTGTATGATTATGAGTTTACCGGTTGTCGAAGCTGTTTTGCCTGCAAAATAAAAAACAGTAAGACGAATGGTCTATGCGCCATTAGAGACAGCATCAGACCGGTCTTGGAAAAAGCAAAGAACGCGGACGTTATTGTGTTCGGCAGTCCGGTCTATTACGGCTATCCGACGGGACAGCTTCGTAACTTTGTAGAGAGGCTTCTGTTCCCGCTTGATACTTATCTTGTGGACGAAAACGGTAATCGTGTTAAGGTACGGAATAAGGTTGTGCCGACAGGGTTGATATATACAATGAACTGCCCCGAATGGCTGATGGAAAAGGTGGATTATCCGAAACTGCTCGGCTTCACGGGAGAAGAAATCGGTAGGCTGTGCGGCTATAACGAGGTGCTGTATTCCTGTGATACCTATCAGTTTACCGATTATGCAAGGTATGACGTGAATATGTTCCCCGAGGAAGCAAAGCGTAAGACCTTGGAAGAACAATTCCCGATTGATTTAGAGAACGCCTATAACCTCGGCGTAAAACTTGTAAATATGGCAAGGGAGAATCAATAATGAAATATATGATAATTAACGGCAGCCCGAGAAAGAAGTGTAACACGGCGCAAATGCTTGCCTCGTTTGCTGACGGCATAAAATCCGTAGATAAAAATGCTGAAATAAAGGAAATCAATGTTTACGATTATAATTTTACGGGTTGCCGCAGCTGCTTTGCGTGCCAGATGAAAGCGAATGCAGAGCATAAGGGCTGTAAAATTAAAGACGGCATATTTGAACTGTTAGAGGAGGCACGTCGGTGCGACGGACTTGTTTTCGGCAGTCCGGTTTACTTCTTTGATCAGACGGCACAGTTAAAGGCGTTTCTCGAAAGACTGCTTTATCCCGGTAAGTCTGAAAAGACGATACATAGCGCCTTTATTTATACCATGAATGCGCCGGAGGAAATAGCCGAGCAGTTGCATTTTGATATCACACTTGGTGCGGCAGAGCAGTTCTTGAAAGCGAACTTTAATGCAGAACCGCAGCGTATTTGTTCATATAATACTTTCCAATATAACGATAAAGAAATCTACACGGACGGCTTTCGTTCAATGGTAAACGAAAAGAAAAAACGGCATGACGAGCAATTCCCGATAGATTTGCAAAACGCATTTGCCGCCGGAGCAGCAATGGCAAAAGCAGTAGGAAACATATAAGGCAAATTCAGGTTTGTCGGGATGAACGATAGAGCGTTATCTCGGAATATAATGTGATAGCGTGGTTCTTGTGCCTAAATTGTTAACAGCGCGTTGAATCGGAAGATAATTTCATGTTGGGCAGAAACACTTTTGCAAAAGAGGTTTTGAAATAGCAAGAAGTAGTGTTTCGCGCTTAGGTACTGGAAACGCTAAAATTGTGAGAAATGAGGCTGCAAGATACGCGCAAAAGTTGGGGTATAACTAATATAAGGTACAAAAGCCCACATACTTCCATAGTATACGGAAATTCGTCGGGTGTTGATATCCCTGAGGTGAATCAGGTTGTTATGCTCCGTCCAACAGAGTCGCCTATTGTATTTGTTCAGCAGCTTGGCCGTGGTCTCAGAAAGGCTGATGATAAGGACTTCGTAGTTATTCTGGATTTCATTGCTAACTATAAGAATAACTTTATGATTCCGATTGCTCTTTCGGGCGACAGGACCTACAACAAGGACAACATCCGCCGTTATGTTACTGAGGGTGAAAAGGTTATTCCGGGGATCTCGACAATTCATTTTGATGAGATATCCAAGAAGAAGATATACGCTGCAATCGATACGGCAAATTTCAGCGATATCAAGCTTATCAGAGAAAACTACAAGAATCTAAAATACAAGCTGGGACGCATTCCCAACCTGATGGACTTCGACAGATACGGTGAAATGGATGTACTTCGAATCTTTGATAATAATTCTCTTGGTTCTTACTACAAGTTCCTTGTGAAGTACGAGAAGGATTATAAGGTAAGACTTTCTGCAAATGAAGAGAAAATAGTCGAATTCATTTCCAAGAAACTGGCAAGTGGCAAACGTATTCATGAATTGGAAATTTTATCTCGTATGCTGATTTATAGGGATTCGCTGGTTCAGGGAATGAAGACTTCTCTAAAGGAGAATTACAATAAGGACTGCCCGGACAAGGTTGTGAAGAGTGTTGTAAATGTACTTATAAATGAATTCCCATCCGGTTCCGGAAAGAAGACTTATGAGGATTGTGTATTTATCGAGAAGAGCCTGGATGGTGACTTTGAGATAAGCAAGCCTCTACAGAAAATGATTCATAACAAAGAGTTCTACGATATTGTTAAGGAACTTCTCGAATTCGGAAGATACAGATACGAGCGTGATTATTCAAAGACCTACCAAGATACAGAGCTAGTGCTGTATCAGAAGTATACCTACGAAGATGCATGTCGTCTTCTTAACTGGGAAATGAATGTGGTTTCACAAAATATAGGTGGTTATAAATTTGATGAAAAAACAAAGACGTATCCTGTGTTTATTAATTATGATAAATCAGAAGATATCGATGATGCAATAAAATACGAAGACCGTTTTTTATCGCGAGATTCTTTGATAGCCATTTCAAAACAGCCAAGATATCTAAAATCACCGGATGTACAGAACTTCCTTCATGCAAAGGAACGCGGCATAGATGTTGAACTTTTCGTGAGAAAGAACAAAGACGATAAAATATCCAAGGAATTCTATTACCTCGGTAGAATGACTGCTACTGGAAATGCAAATGAAATCATTATGGCCAATACGGATAAACCAGCTGTAGAGATAGAGTGGAAGTTGGACACACCGGTGAGAGAGGATATATATCAGTATATAGTTAATGGGTAAGATATTTTTACCATTTACGACATCCTTTACTCCAAGATAAAACAAAGCGAATTATTCGCAGAATATAAACCATGATAATCTATGTTATAATTAATTTGTTTTCCGAAACTGATGTGTTTGTTTTTCGGAATGGCTTGTAAAAGTTTATTCCAGTTTTATATATTAAAAATGCTAAACATTGCACAAGAAGGATCATTGATATGGACTACAATCTTATAAGCAAGCTTTACGATATTGCAGCGTTAACAGGCTGCTCTGACGAGGAAATAACCGAACTGACCGCGGGTTTTTCTGAGATACCTGCAGCGCTTATGTCCTTCTGGAAAAAATGCGGGGGAACGGATAAGCTCTTCACTACAAGTAACGACCCTTGGGTAAACCTTCCTTGGTGCCGCCAATACAAGTATATGCAAGATACTTCTTGCGGATATTACTTCCTGCTTGATGAGAATCAGTGTGTATACAGATGTGGCATAAGGTTGGAAGATATGTCTATAGACGATCCTCCCGTTTATGTGGTTGAACCTTTACCAGAAGGCAATCTGCGCGAAGTAGGACAGGCTGCTTCTTCTGTTACTGAGTTTATTATGGGAATGCTCATATACGAAGCTGGAATGGGCGCCATTCCATACATCAGGGAAGACATCATCTGTTATACATTCGAAAACATTAAGCAAATCGAGTCTCTCCTTAAAAAGCTTCCTTACCACATCTATAACTGGTACTGCGACAGGATAGACTTCTATACGCATTCCGGCAATGAAGTGCTATTTATAATGATGAGCGAAGATCCTAACGGAACTTATTCAGCTAATTCAAAAGATACCTATGAGAAGTTCAATGCTCTTGTAGGAAATATCGGCAAGATAACCATATGTTGCTGAACTTATTGAATCTATTGAAAACATACCCATGGAGGAGTTGAGATGACTTTATCGGAATGTATTATGATATTGGAAGAATTGTACGAGAAGGATATTAGGATAAAAGAAGGATGTGAGGAAGAATCCAAGCGTTTTCAGGTTCCTGAAAAATTGAGAGATTTCTATTCTTCGTTTCATTCTATAAAGATGCCCTTTGGAAGAATATATCCAATTGATGAGGGAATTGAAATGTCTCAGGATGAACCTTTTAAGTCTGAAGGCTGGTTTTGTTTTGGTCAGGATGATTACTTTTCATTTTGGTTATGTAAAATCACTCCAGATTCTGAGGGGATGTCATTTACTGCATGGGATCACGAAATGGAGGAGGAAATCGATGATCCTGCTTTCGGGAGTATTGAAGAATTTCTTCTCTTTCTCTCTGATGAATATATGGATAGTGAATTAGCTACTATGTGCAAAGTGTATGTTTCAGGCTATTGTCGGGAAGCTATGAAAGAAATGATGGAGGTAAAGAAGGCGTTTCACAGTCCAGTCTCTATGCTTGACTTAAAAGATAAAGCAACCAAAGGAACATGTATGATAAAAGAAGGATTTCATTATTATCAGGCAAGGAAAATTATTAGAGAATTAAATCTAAAATATCTCAAAGTAACATTAAAGAAAACAAAAGAAAGCTTATAAATATACTCTTGGACGAGTATTTCAAAAATAACACTAATTAAAAAATATATTGGAGCAAAATAATGGCACTTTACAGAATTAAAGACATAACAGAAGCAGATTACGGATGTGAGGAGCGACTTGACGGACCTCACGCATTGCTTAGATTCGAAGATGGAAGCAGTGTGGAGGTTACGGAAAGCTGGATAGCTGAAAAGGGAATCGAAGAAGGAAAACTTGTCTGGATCAGCGACGATGGTAAGGTTAGCAAGGCCATCGAGGTTGTGGCTGCGGTGATAAAGCACGGCAGCAGGATATTTGCAACGCAGCGTGGCTACGGTGAGTTTAAGGATATGTGGGAGTTTCCGGGCGGAAAGATGGAGCCGGGTGAAGCGCCTGAATCCGCGCTTGTTAGAGAGATTAAGGAAGAGCTGGATACGGATATTCAGGTTGGCGAGCTGATCAAAACTGTTGACACGGACTATCCGAATTTTCACATTACGATGCATGTTTTCTGGTGCAGTATAGTGAGTGGAGAGCTGAAGCTTTTGGAGCACGAAGCGGCGAAGTGGCTGGCACTTGATGAAAAGCTTCCTTATGCGGTCGACTGGCTGCCGGCGGACCTCGAGGTCGTGCAGGAGATGCTGAATCAAAATTGACTCTGTACTGGGGGGAGTAATTATGCAGGAAATATCGATTAAAGACATTGAAAACATTAAGATCGGGCAGGTTGAGGATGCAGCGGCCGGAACGGGCTGCACTGTATTTATCTGCGAGAAGGGAATGAGAGCCGGATTGGATGTGAGAGGCGGCGGACCTGCTTCGAGGGACAGTCAGCTGCTGAATCCGCTGATGGCGGCGCAGGAGATCCATAGCGTGGTGCTGTCGGGCGGCAGTGCATTTGGACTTGGTGCGGCAAACGGCGTGCAGAAATACCTGGAGGAGAAGGGCATCGGCTTCGACGTGGGCGTTACGAAGGTGCCACTGGTTGTTCAGGCTGACCTTTTCGATCTGACTGTGGGTGATACATTTGTCAGGCCGGATGTGGAGATGGGCTACAAGGCGGCTGCTCTGGCGGATACCGAGCAGAATTATAAGGATGGCAATTTTGGCGCGGGCTGCGGCGCAACGGTCGGCAAGGTGCTTGGAATGGACTTTTGCATGAAGACCGGTATAGGAAGCTATGCGGTGCAGATCGGTGATTTTAAGATTGGTGCGGTTGTTGCGGTCAATGCGCTGGGTGATATTTTCGACTACAAGAATTGTAAGAAGATTGCCGGACTGCTCAGTGAGGACAAGAAGGGCTTCCGTGACACGGTCGAGGTGATGAAGTCCAGTCTCAAGGTTGTTGAAAATAAGTTCACGGGAAATACGACGCTTGGCATCGTAATCACAAATGCTGAGTTCAACAAGACGCAGCTCTGCAAGATAGCGGGGATGGCGCATGACGGTTATGCAAGATCGATCAGACCGGTACATACGTCGGCTGACGGTGACAGCATATTTGCGGTGTCTGTTGGGGATGTTAAGGTCGACCAGGATCTTGTGGGCACGCTTGCGGCAGATGTTATGAGCGAGGCAATCATCAGAGCTGTCACAAGTGCTGAGAGCGCGTACGGTTTTCCGGCATCAAAAAACATATAGAGGGACGATATGTCGTTTAAGATAGTTCGTAATGATATAACAAAAATGAATACTGATGCTATCGTAAATACGGCTAATCAGCTGCCAATCGTTGGCGCGGGCTGCGACACGGCTGTTTACGAGGCGGCCGGCCGCGAGGAACTTCTGAAATACAGGAAGGAGCATATCGGAGCGGTCGATGAGGGCGAGGTGCTCTACGACAGAGTTCCGATCGCGAAGGTTAAGCAGATGGTCGAGAAGGAGACCAACAAATACGGCTGGGAGTTCATCTCCCTGGGCGTAAATATCGACGCTATCAGCGAAGCAAGGAAGTTCGGTATAGCTGCAGAAAGAGCAGTTAATTACGAATGCGACAGCGTCGGAACAGCTCTCAACTTCAGTGTTGTATCTGAAGTTATGACAAAGTTCAGAAAAGCAACGGGCAAGGCTGAGGCGTGCGGGGTACTGGACGAGGGCCTCGATGATATCAGAGATGACTACAGTAGAAGACATAAGAAGTAAGCCCTACCTGGTCAGCCTTTTCAGGATATCGATATATTCCTTCGTCAGATTTGAAGGGTGGATGGTGGATGGCAGGATATAGCCGATCTCCATATAGTCGTCAACTTTCAGCGGTCTTGCAACGATATTCGGACCGTTCAGCTCCTCACTGATGACACCGCTGCAGATGGTGTAGCCATCCATACCGATAAGAAGGTTGAAAAGGGTCGCTCTGTCCCTGACAAGAAGCTCTTTATCGGAATCCATGGTGCTGAGTATTTCCTCAGAGAAGTAAAAAGAATTGTGGCTGCCCTGCTCGTAGGAGAGGCGTGGGAAGGGCTTCAGGTCATCAAGAGTTATACGTTTCTTCTTCGCCAGAGGAGAGTTTTTGCCAACAAATACATGAGGCTTTGCGCGGAACAGCGGCTCGAAAACGAGACTGTTATCGCGCAGAGTCTTTTTTATTACGGTTTCGTTGAAGCTGTTGAGATAGATCACACCTATCTCGCTCCTCATATGTGCCACGTCGTCGATGATATCGTAGGTCTGAGTCTCTCTCATGTGGAATTCATATTTGTCACCGCCGAAGCGTTTCAGAAGCTCGACGAAGGCCTCGACAACAAAGGAGTAGTGCTGGGTGGAAACGCAGAAGCGCAGCTTTCCGCGGCTGTTTCCGGCGTAGCGCTCTTCGATAAGATCGGTCTGCTCGAGAATCTGTCTGGAGTAGCCCAGAAATTCTTCGCCCTCTGGCGTAACCTCGATACCCTTCTTGGTCCTTTTAAATATAACTATGCCGTATTCCTTCTCCAGCTCCTGGATCGCTGAGGTCAGGCTCGGCTGTGCGATATAGAGGCGTTTTGCGGCCTCGGTGATATTTCCTGTATCGGCAACTACTGTAACGTAGCGTAATTGTTTTAAGGTCATGGCTATAGTCCCTCCCTATAATACGTGATAGATGTCTGCTATAACAACATGCTAACCATAGATATTATCTATTATAAGCTGATAAAATTATATATTTTACCTATTCATTTGTAAAGCATATACTCACGTTATCGAAACGAAAAATATTCGTGAAATAAAGAAAAGGTGGAAAGTATTTATGAAAAGATCAGTAATAGGTTTTCCAAGAATAGGAAAAGACAGAGAGTTAAAGTTTGCATCTGAGAAGTTCTTCAGAGGCGAGATAAGTGAGGCAGAGCTGGAGGACACAGCGAAGCAGATAAGAGCGTACGGCCTTCGTAAGCAGAAGGATGCGGGGATTGATTTCATATCTTCGAATGACTTCTCCTTTTACGACAATGTGCTTGATACAGCCTTTCTCTTCAATGTCATTCCGGACAGATACAGGGAGCTCGGCCTTTCAACTCTCGGAACTTACTTCGCGATGGCAAGAGGCTATCAGGGTGAAAAGGGAAATGTTAAAGCGCTTGCCATGAAGAAGTGGTTCAATACCAATTATCATTATCTCGTACCGGAGATCGATGATAATACAGAGATCAGGCTTGTTGGTGAGAAGCCGGTTCGTGAATACAGGGAAGCAAAGGCTCTCGGTATCGAGACCAAGACAGCTGTCGTTGGTCCATTCACCTTCCTCAAGCTTGCAAGATTTACAGGTGAGAAGAAGATAGAGGACGTAAAGGAAGTTTTCATAAATGAATATGTGAAGCTGGTTGAGGAGCTTAAGAAGGAAGGTGTTCAGTGGATCGAGTTCGATGAGCCTTATCTTGTAAGAGACCTTGATGAAGCTGATATCAGACTCGTGAGAGAGATCTATAACAGGATCATTTCCGTTAAGGGTGATACAAAGCTGCTCCTTCAGACCTATTTCGGCGATATCAGAGATATCTATGAGATAATCATTTCGCTGGGCTTTGACGGTGTGGGCCTCGACTTTGTTGAAGGAAGACAGACCCTTGAGCTTGTGAAGACTAAGGGCTTCCCTGAGGACGTTATCCTCTTCGCCGGTCTCGTTAACGGTAAGAATATCTGGAAAAACAATTATGACAAGACTCTCGAGATCATCAATGGTTTAAATATCAGTTCCGAGATAGTCCTTGGTACCTCCTGCTCACTTCTCCATGTTCCTTACACTCTTGAAAGCGAGACAAAGCTTGGAGAGGATTATACAAAGCATTTTGCCTTTGCCGAGGAAAAGCTTGTCGAGCTTAAGGAAATATCAGATATATTTGATGGAACGGCTGACAGCCTTCTTATAAAGAATCAGGAGCTCTTCACAGGAAGAGTAAACAGCTTCGATGAAGCGGTTGCTGCAAGAGTTGCAGGCATTAAGGAGGCTGACTATATCAGACTTCCGGGCTTCTATGAGAGAGAGAAGGCGCAGAAGGAGCGTCTTAATCTGCCTAAGTTCCCTACAACAACTATCGGTTCATTCCCTCAGACTGCTGACGTAAGAAAGAACAGACAGGCTTTCAGAAAAGGCGAGATCAGCAGGGAGCAGTATACTGAATTCAATAAAAATAAGATCAAAGAGTGCATAGAGCTTCAGGAGGAGATAGGTCTTGATGTTATCGTTCACGGTGAGTTTGAACGTAACGACATGGTTGAGTATTTTGGAGAGAATCTGGAAGGCTATGTATTTACAGAGAAGGCCTGGGTTCAGTCCTATGGTACAAGATGCGTTAAGCCGCCGATCATCTGGGGCGACGTATCAAGAAAGCATCCTATTACGGTTGAGTGGTCAGTTTATGCGAAGAGCTGCACAGATAAGCCGGTGAAGGGTATGCTTACAGGCCCTGTGACCATCCTTAACTGGTCATTCCCAAGAGAGGATATCACTATCAAAGAGAGTACTCTTCAGATCGCCCTTGCTATCCGCGATGAGGTGCTTGACCTTGAGGCAAATGGAATAAATATCATTCAGATCGACGAGGCGGCTCTCAGAGAGAAGCTTCCGCTCAGACGCTCTGACTGGTACAGCGAGTACCTTGACTGGGCTATTCCGGCCTTTCGTCTCGTACACAGCGGTGTTAAGCCTGAGACTCAGATCCATACACATATGTGCTACAGTGAGTTCACAGATATCATTCCGGCTATCGATGCGATGGATGCTGACGTTATCACCTTCGAGGCTTCACGTTCAGATCTTCTGATACTTGATTCTCTGAAGGAAAATAACTTCAAGACAGAGGTTGGACCGGGCGTGTATGATATCCACAGCCCACGTGTACCTTCTGTAAGTGAGATCGTTGCAGCCCTTACCAAGATGCGTGAGAAGATCGATGATAGAAAACTCTGGGTCAATCCGGACTGCGGTCTCAAGACAAGAGGTGAGACAGAGACCAAGGCCAGCCTGATAAATCTTGTGGCTGCTGCAAAGATCATCCGTGAAAAATAAAGAAAACAGGCCGATTTAAGAAGTTGTGGTATTTATTAATACACGATTTAAGGATCAGTTAAGAATTACACAAGAATGAGATTAAGACTTTCCCTCCGGGGTGCTGTATATTAAGATCAGCAAACGGAACGGAAAGTCTTTTTTAGACGAAAGGAGATAAATAATGAACGAGAATATAAAGAAGGAAGTAATACTTACAGCAAAGGATCTGTCGAAGACATTTTCGAATGAATCGGTACAGCAGCATGTACTGAAGAATCTGGAGCTTTCAATATACAAGGGAGATTTCACAGTTATCATGGGTAACTCCGGATCGGGCAAGAGTACACTGCTTTACGCACTTTCAGGAATGGATCGTCCGAGTCTCGGAACCATAACCTACAATACGGAAGACACCGGAAAGGTCAATAAGAAAAGCAGCTCAGCGAAGGGCGGCATAGAAATATCAAAGTTCAGCAACGACCAGCTGGCACTCTTCAGAAGAGATCATTGCGGATTCGTATTTCAGCAGAACTACCTGAACGACAGCATGAGTGCTCTGGACAATGTAATGGTCAGCGGACTTCTTAGAACAAAGGACAGAAAGGCACTTGCTGAGAAGGCAAAGAAGCTTCTCGGAAGAGTTGAGATAAGCGAGCAGGACTGGAAGAAATTCCCGGCACAGCTTTCCGGTGGACAGCAGCAGAGAGTAGCGGTTGTCAGAGGCGTTATAAACAGCCCGGAAGTGCTCTTCGCAGACGAGCCTACAGGAGCTCTTAATTCACAGAATACCATAAACGTGCTGGATATCCTGACAGACCTGAATAATGAAGGACAGAGCATCGTAATGGTTACACATACAGTTAAAGCGGCAGAGAGAGCGAACAGAGTCATCTACCTCGCCGATGGAGTTATAACAGATGAAGTTGACCTCGGACCTTATGTCGGAGATTACAAGGATGAAACGAATCCGAACAAAGAAGAAGCCGTGCAGAGACACAGAAAGCTTAAGGACTTCTTAGGGGCAATGGGATGGTAAAGGCGTTAAGACAGAAACCAGAAAGGGAAAAAACATGTACAAAACATATTTCATAGCAAAAAACAACATGAAAAAGCAGAAGGGTGATATGATAACCTTCTTCATCCTGACCTTTGTTGCAGCACTTCTGATCTTCGACTGTATTTCCGCAATACTTGGAATGGGCAAGGTGCAGGACAAGTGCTTCGAAGAGATCAACGGACCTGAGGTCATCCTTTGCGTAGCCGACAGAGACGGACTTAAGGATGCGGCAGACAAGACCTTCAGCGAGAACAGCCATCTTCAGGGATATGAGGCATCTCCGATAGTAAATGCAGTTGCAAAATACCGCAACACAAAGAACAAGAACTTTGAAGAATACCAGTTCTTCATCGAGGCTTACGAGGCAGAACGTACATATCTCGACCTCAAGGTTGATGCAGACAGCTTCGGCGAGAATGACATCATCCTTCCTTACTACACAAGCGGAAGATTCAAGGTTGGCGACACCTTCCAGTTTGAGTTTAACGGAACAACCTACGATCTGAGAGTTGCAGGTTTCTCTGAGAATCCTTACATGTCTTCAGCACTAAATATCAGCATATTCCACGTTTACACTTCACAGAAGATGATGGACAGGATCGCTGACGAGCAGGAAGGCAATTCTGTTGGAAGATTCATGATGTACAAGGGCAAGACTGACCCGTCAACAATGAGCGATGATTTCACAACAGCTGATCTCGAGAAGGAGATCGGCGACAAATATAAGGAAAATGTTGCACCTTACGCAAAGGAGAATCCGGACGCAGACGTTACCAACTATCTGCTTCTCAATTGGGATACAATGAGAACGGGTGCAGAGATCCTTCCGATCATCATTATGGGAGTCCTCCTGCTTTTCTCGGCGATCATCCTGATCGTTGCCTTACTCATCATTTCCTTCAGTATCAGGAACTTTATTCAGAGAAATATGAAAAATACAGGTATCCTGGAGGCTTCAGGCTACACAGTTAAGGAACTTAGAAGAGCAATCTCACTTGAGATGATCATCGTATCAGGCCTGGGCGCAGCATGCGGCACTGCAGTGGGAGCACTGACCTTCGGCTTCTTCGGAAATATAGTAAGCTCGATCCTCGGACATAAGTGGAATCAGCCTGTAAATGTATTTTACGCAGTATGTACAGCAGCCGGACTTGTATTTCTTGTATGGCTCATCTCAAAGCTTATCAGCAGAGCATATAAGAAGATCACAGTTCTGAGCGCACTTCGCGGCGGTCTCGGAGCACACAATTTTAAGAAGAATCATTTCTCTTTTGAGAAGACAAAGCTCCCTGTTCCGGCAGTTCTTTCACTTAAGGACACCTTCGGAAATCTGGGCAGAAATATAGCAATGGTCATTATGATCGCAATACTTTCCATCGCAATGCTCTGTGGTTTCGGAATGCTTGAAAACTTCGGAAAGGATCCGGATCAGATGATCAAGATCACCGGAACAACAACCGGTAAGATCATGGTTCAGAACAGCAGAAATAACCTTACAGACGAGATCTGGGAGATCGAAGGCGTTACAGCGATCCTTACTTATCAGAATCTTGAGCCGGAGATATCAAAGAATGGCAAGTCAATGTCAGCTCACACATTTGCGATGATAGAACCTGAGAAGAATTACAAAGCAACTATCCTTGAAGGAAGGATGCCAAAGCAGGCAAATGAATTGATGGTAACCGCAGCTGTTGCCGATGAGCTGGGAATTGAATGCGGCGATGTAGTTAAGCTGACCTTTGCAGGAACAACTGAAGAATATCTGATCACAGGTATCAACCAGAGAATGCAGGAAATGGGCAGGACTATGGCCATGACTGTTGAAGGCGCTGAGAAGCTTCTTCCGGGATCTGCACGCTACACTTATGAAATAGATGCGAAGGATGAACTGACTTATGATTATCTGAAGGCTGAGATTGAAAAGATCGGCAAGGCTCATGGTGAGAAGCTTTCTTATCAGGATTTCGAGAAGCTGGTGGATGAGAGCATGGGTGCGATAATGAGCTCCATGAAAGCAATATGTATCGTGTTTTCAGGTATCACACTGCTTATAGTATTCTTTGTTGAGTCGCTTGTCATCCGCGCAAAGATCGTAAGAGAGTGGCGCGGAATGGGTATCAGCAAGGCGCTGGGTATGACCTCAAAAGGACTTATCTCACAGATCATGATCTCAAATATCCCTGCGATCCTCGGTGGTATCCTCATCGGATCCATCATCGCTCCTGCAGCGGGCATGGGAATAGTGAAACTGATCTTCATGGCCTTTGGTATCAAGGAACTTGATTTCGATATCTCCATCGCTGCTATGCTTATAACAGGCATCAGCATTCTCCTTGTAGCTGTTCTTACCTCGGGACTTTTCGGACGCAAGGTCAGAAAGCTCCAGCCGGTTGAGATGATCACGGAGGAGTAATAATAGCGTGAAAGGTTTTAGGATATATGGATACCGGGTGGCGTGAGTCGCCCGGTTTCTGTTGTATAGAAACAGCCATAATAGTGTTACATATTTCGGCGGGCGTTATGAGGATGTTTATTGAGTTGTGATTGACATAAGGGATAAATAGTATAAAATCATTGATAGGAAATAAGTGAAAGAAAGGTGGCGGCGATGCACTACAATTGCCTCATAGTAGATGATGAAACAGAACTGGCGAAGATGACGGCAGAGTATTTTATGATGTTTGATGTCAGCACGGCATACGTAAGCAGTGCTGCGGACTGCTATGCCTTTCTGGAGGAAAATACAGTCGATCTGCTCCTGTTGGATATAAATCTCGGGGACGGTTCTGGCTTCGAGGTGTGCAGGAAGGTGCGCGAGGAGATGAGTATTCCGATACTCTTTATCAGTGCAAGGCAGAGCGACGATGATGTTCTTGTGGCGCTCAGCATAGGCGGTGACGACTATGTGAAGAAGCCTTATAGCCTGTCAGTGCTGCTTGCGAAGGTGCGCGTGAACCTGAAGAGGATAGAGCAGATGGAGAAGCTGAAGCAGGACGCAGTGCAGAGCGGAAATGGTAGTGCCGGAAATAGTGGAACCGGTAATGGCGGTGCCGGAAGTGGCTCCGGTAATGGCAGTGACGAAGCTGATACGGCCGGAAGGCTTGCACTTGATGCGCCTACCATGTCAGTTATCAAGGATGGCGAGCGCATCTCTCTTAAAGCTAAGGAATTTGCGCTTCTGAAATGCCTCTACGACCATAAAAATACGATAGTTACGAAGGAGACTCTCTTCGACGAGGTCTGGGGAGATACCTTCTACAGTGACGGTACTCTGAATGTTCATATCAGGAAGCTCCGCGAAAAGCTGGAGGTGGATCCGAACAATCCTGATATCATCAAGACCATCTGGGGAACCGGATATATTCTGGAGGATTAGTGAGAAAGCTGTGAAGGAATTAAAGGGTGCGTTAATATTATTCATAGGTCTGATGGCAGCGGCTCTCATAGTAATATTTTCTGCAAGGGGCAGGTTTGACCGGAAGAAAAGAGATATCTCTTTTTACAACGATAAGCTGATATCCATGGAGAAGGATTATCTTGCGGGCACGTCGATAGAAGAGCTGGAATCGCGCTACGGCTGCGATATAGTTTTTTCGAGCTCACTGGTTGATGCCGAGCTTTCAAAATACTACGGCGACTATGCGATGATCGTGGACTTTGCGCCGGGTGGAGAGCTTATCGGTAAGGCGGTCTGGAATGACTATGCCGAGGACCATGACAGCGATACGGATGTATTTTTTAAGACAGCGCTTATAATATGGGGCGTTGTTCTTTTGTGTGGAATACTGCTTGTGGTGATACTGTATTTCCGCATGATAAAGCCGGTTAAGGAGCTCAGCAGATTCTCAACGGAGATCGCAAGAGGCAACCTTGACGTACCGCTTCCGATCAGAAAGAGCTCGATATCTGAGGGCTTCACGGAGAGCTTTGACCTGATGCGTGAGGAGCTGAAGGCATCCCGCGAGAGGGAGGCTGCGATGCAGAAGGCGAAGAAGGAAATGGTTGCGGACCTCAGCCACGATATCAAGACGCCGGTGGCAACTATCCAGGCTACCTGCGAGGTGCTTGAGGTGAAATACGGCAGGAGGCTCGAAGAGGCTGCCGGAACACAGGCTGCATCAAATATGGGGCAGGAGGACGCGTCTCAGACGGCAGGCGAGATAACAATATCCCGAAAAGAGATAGAGGATATGCTCCAGAAGGTTGGCAGCATATCTGCGAAGGCGGAGACCATCAATCACATTATGGGAAATGTATTTCAGGCCAGCATGAACGAGCTTGAAAGGATAGAAGTGAATCCGGTTGAGGAGAGCACCGAGCTGATCGAAAACTACTTCCACAGCCTGAAGAATTACGGAAGGATCATTCTCGATAACAGCATCCCGAAGTGCCTTGTTTATATGGACAAGTTCAGGATGGAGCAGGTTATCGACAATATCATCGGCAACTCGCACAAATACGCCGGAACCGATATCCACGTTGCATTTGACGAGATAAAGAATCCGGGAAACAGCTTTATCCGCGTGCGTATCAGCGACAACGGACCGGGCGTTGATGAGGACGACCTGCCGCTTATAACCGAGAAATATTACCGCGGTAAGCTTGCGAAGGATCAGAGCGGTTACGGTATCGGAATGCACCTTGTGAAATCCTATATGGAGAAGCAGGGCGGCGGTGTTGAATATTATAATGATAACGGCTTTGTGGTGGAGCTGCTGGTGAAGAAGGTCTGAGAAGGTTTTAAAACATATTTTTACTTTATTTTCTTCCGAAAAAATGTTAAGATAATCTTAATAATGGGGTACATCGGAGGGGTTATGACAGGATATATTATTGCGTTAACTATTTTATCGTTATTGGTCCTGTTCTGCATTAACAGGTCCTATAAGATTAACAAAGAGATCGCACGCACCGTAAGGCGTGTTCTTGTGGTGTGCCTCGTTCCTGTTGCCGCAAATGCGGTGATCGCAATCTCCGAAGACAGGCTTGTCAATGATATCGCATATATCTGGTACCTGATCGGTACAAATCTTATTCTCATGGCGCTCATCAGATATTCGCTTGAATACTGCAGCTTCTCTTACCCGAGAGTAGAGAAGATCTGCTATCTGGTGCTTATCGCTGACAGCATTTCCGTGGGACTTAATCCGGTATTTTCACATGTTTATAAGCTTCAGCAGACCACGCTCAAAGACAAGAACATCTACTTCTTGCTTGACTCGCAGTGGTATCATTTTGTGCACCTGGGCATATCATTCATCATCATTATCGGCCTGATAGCCATATTTGTTACGAAGATGCACAGAACCTCAAGGCTCTATATGGAGAGATATTTCGTGATAGGGCTTGTATTTGTGATGGACGTTATCTGGGAGTTCATAAATGTATTTACCAAGACTCCTTACAATAACTCGATGCTTGGCTTTATGGCCTGCGGCATCCTGATCTATTTCTTCTCTGTCAGGTACAATCAGTTCCTGCTCACGCATCAGATGTTCAATAAGGTTTTCGCGAACTTCTCGAATGCTGCATTTTTCTATGATAACAATTTCAACTGTGTTTATATGAATCCGACCAGCCTTAAGTTGTTTGCTATCGAGAAGGGCGACTTTGATAAGGCTAAGAAATACCTCCTTGAGTTTCTGAAGCAGGAGGGTAAGGACGGAATGGAGCCTTTCATCCAGGCGAGCGAGCTTAAGAGAGAGGACGGCATCCACACCTTCCAGGCAGAGTATAAGCCGGTTTATGACAGCATTAACAGGTTTATGGGTGCATACGTTCTTCTTCAGGACAGAACTGAAGAGGTTAAGAAGGCTGCTGTGGACAGATATCTTGCAACTCATGACTCACTGACAGGCATCCTAAATATGTCTGCGTTTTATGAGAACGCTGCTGAGAAGCTCGCTGAAAATACAGATATACAGTATTTGATGATGGTTTCCGATATCAAGGAATTCAAGCTGATAAATGATGTATTTGGCAGGCAGGAGGGTGATAAGCTGCTGAATAAGGTGGCGGATCTTATATCCGATCTTGCCGGAGACGACAGGCTTTTCGCAAGACTGTTCGCCGATAAGTTCCTGCTGCTCCTTCCGAAGGATGAATTCATCGAGGAGAGAGTATCGAAGAGAATGAAGGAGTATCTTTTCATCGAAGAGAATCCGGATTATCCGATAATCAATCATATAGGTATCTACGAGATCACAGACAGGTCGCTGCCGGTCACAGCTATGATCGACAGGGCTTTCATGGCTATCAATTCAATCAAGAACAGCACTGTGAACTGCTTCGCTTATTACGAGGAGTCCATGCGTGATGACATCCTTTGGGAGCAGAAGATCACCGGAAGTCTAGAGGATGCCATGAAGAGCGGGCAGATCGTTCCGTTCCTGCAGGCCCAGGTTAATTCAAACGGTAAGGTTGAAGGCGCTGAGGTGCTTGTAAGGTGGCAGCATTCGGAGGAAGGTCTTATGGCTCCGGGCAGATTCATCGATATCCTTGAGCGAAACGGAAGGATAGTGAACCTCGACCGCTTTATGTGGGAGGAGGCCTGCAAGATCCTGAAGAAGTGGAAGGATCTTGGAAGGGACGACCTCTATCTGTCGGTAAATATCTCGCCTAAGGATTTCTACTATCTTGATATTTATGAAGTATTTTCGGGACTTGTTGATAAATACGGCATCGACTCAAAGATGCTCCGTCTGGAGATCACCGAGTCCATCATGATGACAGATATCGATATGAAGCTGCAGCTGATCGAGAAGCTTCGCAAGGACGGCTTCATCGTGGAAATGGACGATTTCGGCAGCGGTTATTCATCACTCAACCTGCTTAAGGATATGCCGGTCGACGTGCTGAAGATCGATATGGTATTTCTCAGGAAGACGAGAGATACGGCTCGAGCACATATCATCCTTCAGGAGATCATCAATATGGCTCAGAAGCTTATCATTCCGGTGATCACCGAGGGTGTTGAGACAGAGGAGCAGGTTGGCTTCCTGACCGAGATGGGCTGCGAGATGTTCCAGGGTTATTACTTCGCAAGGCCGATCCCGTTGGATGAGTTTGAGAAGAAGAATATTGTGGCGTAGTTGTACAGGCGGTTTTTGAAAAAAATCGCAAAAATATGCAAATAATCATTGAAAAAATCATAAATATTGGTAAAAAACTATTGAAAAAATCTCGAGAATGATGCGAAAATCATTGAAAAAATCACACTCCCGTTGTAATATGGTTACAAACGGGGGTGTTTTATTATGATAAAAAGAAAAGTTGATCAAAAAATAAGTAAATGGATTGAAAATTCAAAGAAAGCACTGATGGTTACGGGAGCCCGACAGGTCGGGAAAACGTATAGTATTCGTGAAGCTCTAAAATCACATGACTGTAATTATCTTGAAATAAATCTTATTGAGAACCCTGAACTTATACCGGTACTATCGGATGCGATGACCGTGAATGATATGATAATAAATATTTCCACAGCACTTGATTATAAGTTTGTTTCCGGCAAGACGATAGTATTTATTGATGAAGTTCAGGAATTGAAGGATATTGTTACAAGGATCAAGTTTTGGGTGGACGACGGAAGGTTCAGATATATTCTCAGCGGTTCTCTTCTGGGTGTTGAATTAAGGGATATACGCTCTGTACCAGTTGGATATATGGAAGAGATCAATATGTATCCGCTGGATTTTGAGGAATTCATCATGGCTTCAGGAGTTACTGATGATACGATAAAGTATTTAAGAAACTGTTTTGCTGAAAGAAAACCTGTTGGAGACCTTGTTAACAAAAAAATGATGAAACACTTTTGCAGATATTTGGTTGTAGGAGGTATGCCGGATGCGGTAAGAGAATATATTGAAACAGCCGATATGAACACTGTTTCGGAAATACAAGGCAATATCATACAACAATATAAGAGAGACTTCACAAAATATGACAGTAAAGATAGGAAGCTGATGTTAGAGGATATTTACAATCTGGTTCCTTCGACCTTGATGAAACAAAACAGAAGATTTAATTATTCTGACATAAAAAAGAGGCTTTACTATGAAAAAACAGAAAACAGTTTTATATGGTTAACTTCGGCAGGGGTTGTTATACCGACCTATAATACTACTGAACCGAGAGTGTCATTATATCAAAATAAGAAGAGTAGTCTGGTTAAATTGTACAGTTCTGACGTTGGACTGCTGACATACCAATATGGAAATGCTTTTCGTACTCAGATACTTGTTCAGAATAATAAGATAAATCTTGGGGGAGTATTTGAAAATGCTGTTGCACAGGAGCTGAACGCTCATGGTTTCAATACATATTTTTACAATAGCCACAAGAATGGAGAGTTGGATTTCGTCATAGAATACGAAAATAATATTGTTCCGATAGAGGTTAAAAGTGGAAAAGATTATTACGTCCATTCTGCTCTTGATAAGGCTCTGAATAATCCTGAATATGAGATTACAAAGGCTTTTATATTTGCGGATTGTGATATCAACGTAGAAGGGCGTAAGACATACATGCCGGTCTATATGTGCGCGTTCATGGAGGATAATGTCATGTTACCGGTGCTTGATCTGATTGATTAAAAACTATTCGATAAAAAACTCCCGAAAATATGCATGGATGCATAAAAAAAGTAGGTGAAAATATGAATTATGCATATTTTCGGGAGTTTGGCAGTTGTGTTATTGTAAAAATACGTGAAATGTTGCGCATGGTTGCGCGGATTTCACGTGTTTTTTTGTGCAGTTTTGCCATGGTTTATTAATTATTTATGAAATTAATGTCAATTGATAAAAATATGGGATTTAGAGTATAATTACAATAGGTTTGGGAATATGCGCGCAATCGGTTGCGCACACAGGCTGGGATCATACGCTATCCCGAAGGGGTAATAAATACCGGAAAGCGTATAATCTTCGGATAAACTGCAGATATCCGAAGACATCGTAGTTGTAGATTTGGATCGTTTGGTTACGGTGGACGGAAGACCATAGATCCGCGTTTTTTCCTGGAGTGACGCGATGCTCAGAAGGAGAAGCAGTCGAATCACCGAGAGGGCAAAGGAAGGAGAGAAACAGAAAAAATATGGAAAAAGTAAGCAAGAAAGGAAAAACAAAGAGACGCCTCTACGCGCTGGCAGCGGTATTTGCGCTGGTAGTTTCTCTTTTTAGTGGCATTCCGGCAAGAAGAGTCGCCGAGGCTGCTGAAGTCTGGGAAGATACCGGATTAGTTGTTAATGGTGATTTTGAGTCCGAAGGAGAAGGAATTCCTGATTGGACAGTTACTATGGACCCTAGAAATGATAATCAAAACTATAAGATAGACACCGGTGAGACTAATACTACACACTTTTTTGAGTGGTGGAATCAAACCGACGATAGCGTTGATATTGAACTCAAACAGACAATACAGTTATCACCAGGTACGTACAGATTTCAATTTGATGAAATGGTAGATGACTGGGGTTCGGCTAATGTTAAGGTTTATGGTGATAAGGATAATACAAACCATTGGATGTATATTGATGGACACAATGGTGATGGATGGGATAAATGGAAAACCTTCCAGCTTGATTCGTTTACGATTACTGAAAATACAAGTGTTACTTTTTATCTGAAATCACAAACAGGTGGAGCAACTGCTTGGTGGAGTGGTGGTATTGATAATGTTAAGCTATTGAAGTTGGGTCATGCTTATACAGTGGAAACTGACAAAGATTCTTATCAGATTGGATCTGGTGCTGCAACAATTACGGTAGACTGCGCAAAATCTAATATTAAATCTGTTAAGATTGAAGATTATGATCTCGTTAATAATGATAAATGTGTTTTAAATGAAAATACGGAGCACACTTCAACGGCTATAGTTTTAAATGAGGATTATATGGCTGATCTATTGGGAGATAATACTACCGTTACAAAAACTGTTAGTATTTCTTTTAATGATGATGCTAAAGCAATTAGTTGTGATATTACGCTAACGAGCAAACCTGTTTATACAGTAGATGTAACAACAAGTAGTTATACCAAGAATGATGACAGCTCTGATGCGATTAGTATGACAGTTAGTTGTGCTGCTGACAATATAGAGACAATTGTTGTGGGCGAAAGTGAGGCAACTTTCACTAAAGAAGCATCTGGCGAAGATACGGTTGTAACATTTGATAAGGATTATTTGAATAGTCTTAATGCTGGTAATTACTCTGCGGTTATTTCATTTGAAGATGGTGCAGACGATGTTGAAGGGGCGTTTACAGTCGCTGCACCTGTTCATACAGTAACTGTAGGTGTGAATAGATTTGCTAAAAATGATGCGAATTCTGACGCTATTTCGATGACTGTTGATTGTTCTGCATCGAAGATAGCATCTGTATCGGTTGGTGATAATTCTCTCACCAAGAATACTGACTATACAATAACTGAAGCGGCGGATGGTAAATCGACAACAATAGGATTTAATAAAACATATTTATCAAATCTTTCTACGGGAGAATACACAGCAACGATTGTGTTTAACGATGATGCAGAAAGTAAAACGGGTGAATTCACTATTTCTGTGCTTCCTGTAGGGCTTCAGAATGGTGATTTTGAATCTACAGGTGCTGATTATATTTGGAATGGAGGATTTGGAACACAATCAAAGCAAAATAATAATAGTGGAACTTATCTGAATTTATGGACGGATAATAAAACAAGTGAAACTATTCTTTCTCAAACATTCATAGCTGAAAAGACAGGAACATTTGATATTTCATATATAGTTATTGGAGATGGTGATTCCGGCATTGATATTTATGTAAATGGTACTTCAATAGGTAGTATCGTAGGTGACAGCTATAGCTGGCCGGAAGTTACAACAACAAAGCCTTTTAAACTGACACAAGGTGAAGTTGTAAAGATTGAGATAAAGGGTATATACAGCGGTACTTGGGCAGCAATTGATGATATAACAATTGTTGAACATTCAGATGAAGCAGAGATTCCGGTTGGTCTTCAAAATGGTGATTTTGAAGCAAGCAAATACTGGGAGAAGAACAATAGAACGGAAGAGGGAAAGACAGCAGAACCTTTCAAAATCATCAAGGATGATAAAGGTGGAACGAATGAGACGACTTATCTGAATATTTGGACAGAAGATACAACAAAAGAATATTCAATATCACAAACCTTTAAGGCTGAAGAATCAGGACAGTATGTGATTAACTATAATTACCTTGGTTCTGAAGGTGCTTGTGGTTTTGATATTTACGTTAATGATACAAAGGTTGAGACACTTTCGGGTAAAGGCTGGACAGGAGACGGTGTTTGGACAGAAAAAACTACTAAAACAGTCTTTGAGCTTAAGAAGGACGCTGTTGTAACCTTTGCTATAAAGGGAAAAGCAGCAAGTTCAAGTGCATATATGAAGCTTGATGATATCAAGATCATTCCTTATGAGGTGGATGAAAACGCTAGAGTATTTGATATTGACAAGACTATCGCAACCGGCGATAAGGTTGATACAGACCTTTATGTTGAAAAACTTGATTTGGCGAAAGGATTCATCACAGGTGCTGATATTTCTTCTTACGCATCGATTGTAGCCAGTGGCGCTACATATAAAAATGCTAAAGGTGAACCACTCAGTGATGCGGAATTCTTCGAACTTCTTGCTGAGTCAGGCGTTAATTACGTAAGAATCAGAGTTTGGGTTGATCCTACTGACGGAAATGGTAATGGTTACGGTGGTGGTAACTGTGATCTTGCAACAGCAAAAAAACTTGGTAAGCTCGCTACAGATGCAGGAATGAAGGTCCTTATTGATTTCCATTATTCTGACTTCTGGACAGATCCGGGCAAGCAGACTACACCAAAGGCATGGCAGGGACTTACTCTTGATGAAAAGGCTCAAACGCTTAAAGAGTGGACTACAAAGAGCCTTACAGAGATAATTAATGCCGATGTTAATGTCGGAATGGTTCAGATCGGTAATGAGACTACAACCGGTTTCTGCGGCGAAACCAACATGACAAATATGTGTAAGCTTTTTGCTGCAGGAAGTGAAGGCGTAAGGGCTGTAGAGGAAGCAAAATACGATGGAAAGCCAACCATCATGATGGCCATCCATCTGACAAATCCTGATAAGATTGACTTTAGTGATTTTGCAGCAAAGCTTAAAGAGAATAATGTTGTTTACGATGTATTTGCAACCAGCTTCTATCCATACTGGCATGGAACGCTTGATAATCTTTATACGAAGCTTGCAGCTGTTGCGGATGAATATGACAAATACGTCATGGTAGCCGAGACCTCTTATGTCAGAACTCTTGAGGATGGTGACGGTTGGGAAAATACAGAAACCCAGAGCAAGAAGGATAATGGAGATGTATTCCCGTATGATATAAGTGAGCAGGGACAGGTTCTCCATATCAGAAATGTCATTAATACGCTCACAAGTATTCCTGATAATAAGGGAATCGGTGTGTTCTGGTGGGAGCCTGCCTGGATTCCTGTACAGAACTGGGCAGATGCAGAGGATCAGGATAAGGTTCTTGCAGAGAATAAGGCCCTTTGGGAGGAATACGGTTCAGGCTGGGCAACCAGTGCGGCATCTGATTATGACAAGAATGTTGGACAGTGGTACGGTGGTTCCGCAGTAGATAATGAGTCGTGGTTCGACTTTGACGGCAAAGCCCTTGAATCACTTAAGGTTTACAATATGGTACGATTTGGAACAAATTCCGAGGACTACCTTATAGATGTTATAGATACTGAGTATTCATTTGTCGAAGGACAGGAGTACAGCTTCCCAACCGAGGTTGACGCACTATATGCAAGTGGTGAGACCTACAAGGTTGGCGTTACGTGGGATCAGGATCAGATCGAGGCTGCGGCAGCTAGTGGGTACGGATCTTATGAGATAGATGGTATCGTGACATATAATGAAGAAGAGTATGATGTTATATGTAAGCTTACGATCAAGCCTGTGAATCTTCTGGTAAATGGAAGCTTTGAAGATGGCAAGGGAGAAGGATGGGATTTCGATCTTACTCACACAACAGCCGGTACGAATGAAAAGGCTGATGGAGTGAAGGAGGAAGACTCTCATGACGGTAAATATACATTCCACTTCTACAGCACAACGGATCAGAGCTTCACTGTAACTCAGAAGGTAACTCTTGAGCCGGGAGCGTATGCGTTTAACGGATATTTCCAGGGACTTGCAGGAGTTGAAGGTGAGATATTCGTACAGGTTGGAGACGATGAGTATGCAGCCCTGTATGTTCTTAATGGTTGGGTAGACTGGCAGAATCCTGAAGTTGACAGAATATTTATCACCGAGGAAACAGAAGTTACTGTTGGCTTCACATGTTCATATTCCGCAGGAGCCTGGGGAACCTGTGATGACTTCACTCTGTACAGAATGGGTGATATTGTTACTATAAGCTTTGATAGTAACGGACATGGTGTTGCACCTGATGATTTACTTATTCTTGAAGGTGATGAAATACTCAATGAGTTTGAGGCGCCTGAAGTTGACGAGGAAGACGAGGTTGAGTTTACCGGATGGTATACTGATAAGGACTGTACACAGAAATTCGAGATTGAGAAGCCTATTTATGAGGACGTTACTCTCTATGCCGGCTGGAAGGATATTTCAGAGGAAGAGCAGGACGACGAGGAAGAGACAAAGAGCTACTACTTAGAAGGTTCAGAGGATGCTCTTACCTGGACGGAGGGCGATTCGGATCTTAAGGCTACATACCACAGTACAGTTGATGATGCTGATACGATCAACCATTTTGTAGGCGTTGAGATCGCAGCAGCTGGCGCAGATGGAGTAGAGTCATTTGCTAAAATTGGCGGTGGTTCGATAAGAGCAGAATCAGGAAGCCTTAAGCTTACGATCCTTTCATCTTATCTCGAAACTCTTGAGCCGGGCGAGTATGTACTTCGTGTTGTATTTGATGACGGAACAGTTGATACACCGCTCACGATCAATGCTAAAGATTCGGACGCTGAAGATGAAACGGCCGATGAAAAAGAATCAGATTCTGACGTTGAACCATCTGATGATAAGGCGGCTGACGCTGATGTTGAGCCGGCTGAAGATTCAGCTTCGAAAGATGCAGCTCCGAAGACGGCTGATGAGACACCTATTGAGGCGACTATGCTGATCCTCCTTATCTCAGCAGCAGGACTTTCATACATCCTCGGCCTGAAGAGAAAGAGATCATAATTGACTAAATGGCGTTTTTAACACCACGAAGGCGACCGGGGCAAACGGTCGAAAAACTAAATATGTAATGTGTCATGCTTTCTCATTTCCCCTCTAATTTTGAGATGCTGTTACACATAATGAAGGGTGCCCACGTGCTTGTCACGTGGGTGCTTTTTTGGTTAAAATATGAGTATATTTGGAGGAAATACGGTTTACTAAACCTGCTGTCAATGATATAATATATTTGTGCATAGTTATGTTTAAAGTGATAGCGGATAACATCTTCCGTAGCTGATTGGGTGTATTTGGTTCGAAGGGAGTTGATAACATGACGTTGCAGCAAATGATTAAAAAAAAGAAAGAACTGGGCTATTCGAATGAGATGATCGCGGAGGGCGCCGGGGTGCCGCTGGGCACCGTTCAGAAGATATTCGGAGGAAATACAAAGTCTCCGAGATATCAGACCATGCTGGCGCTTAATGCGTTCTTTATGAATGTTTCCAAATCAAATGATGCTGAGGTGAAAACCAAAAACGATTTTATGCAGAATGATGCTTTAAGCGGAGGGCAAGTGGCAGAGGCACAGGCAGCATACAATCTGAATAAAGAAGAATTGAGGCGAAATATTGATTCAGTGCCTGTTGAAGAAATCGCAACGTCGTCGAGATCTGGTGATAAAAGGATTGCTGATTATCTGGATATTCCTGAAGGAGTGAGGATAGAGATGATTGATGGCGTATTTTATGATATGGCCGGACCGTCATTTATCCATCAGAAAATTGGGTCGGTGATATCGGCGTCATTTGACAGATTTATCGATAAAAATGGTGGGGACTGTATAACGATAGTTGCACCTTTTGATGTCCAGCTTGACTGCGATGATAAAACTATGGTTCAGCCTGATGTAATGATAGTGTGTGACCGGAATAAGCTGACGAATAGGATGCTGAAGGGTGCTCCGGATCTTGTAGTAGAGATCGTGTCGATGAGCAATTTCTATATGGATTATCAGATAAAGCTTTGCAAATATCAAAAAGCCGGTGTCAGAGAATACTGGATAGTCAATCCGAAGGATAAAGCAGTATTGGTTTATTACTTTGACGAAGGCGGAAAGCTTAGTATTTATTCATTTGATGAGAAAGTGCCTGTAAGCATCTGGGGTGGAAAGTGCAAGGTTGATTTTGCGGAGATTTTTAAAAGAATCAGTTTTATGTATGACGAAGAATAGAGGAGGAGTGGAAGATGTATTTTATAGAAAACAGCAGGATCAAAGCGGGATTTGAGGCGCACGGTGCGGAGCTCAGAAGCCTTGTTAATAAGGAAACCGGTGAGGAATATATGTGGTGCGGCGATCCGGCCTTCTGGGGCAGGGTTTCACCGGTGCTTTTCCCTGTTGTTGGCAACTACAATAATAAGACAAGTATATATGATGGTAAGGAGTATCATCTTTCACAGCACGGCTTTGCTCGTGACAGCGAGTTTAAAGTGGTTGAGCAGAAGGATGATATGATCAGCTTCAAACTTTCTTCTGATGAGAAGTCAAAGGAGGTTTATCCTTTTGATTTTGAGCTTATCATCACATATGAACTGAAGGATAAGCTTGCAGTTAAGTGGACAGTTAAGAATCTGGACAGCCGTGAGATGTATTTCTCTATCGGAGGTCACCCGGCTTTCAATCTGAGAGGTGCTGAGACGAAGATACATTTTTCGAATAGTGTTGATAAAGATGTCGCGGGAGTAGCAACAGACGGTAAAGCTGTTTCAGGAGCAGCAACACTTACGGCAGGAATCCTTGATGCAGGCCTTCTTTCTGACAGAACAAAGCAGATAGAACTTTCAGAGAAAGGTCTCCTTCAGCCTACAATTGAACTGTTTGCAGAGGATGCACTTATCCTGGAAGATTGCAGATATGATTCGGTTGGACTTTCTGATGCAGATGGTAACGATTATCTTACTGTTACCTTCGATGCACCTGTGCTTGGCATCTGGTCGCCGGCCGGCAAAAATGCACCTTTCGTATGTATAGAACCATGGTACGGAAGGACTGACAGAGTTGGTTTCAACATGCAGCTCACTGAGCGTGAATACGGAAACAGGCTTGCGCCGGATGAGGTATTTGAAACTGCTTACACAATTGCTGTCTGACATTAGACGGAAATAGCTCAAAACCAAAGGCTGTAAGCCGCGAAAATCCTTTAATTACAAGGGTTTATGCAACCGGTTGCAGAACGTCAAAAATCGCTTTTATTAATTAAGTGTAAACAAGAGTCAGACAAGCACAGAAAAAGACGAAAAAATATCAGATTATATTTGATATTTTTCTCATTTTGGATTAAAATAGTAACTGGTGATATTTGTGTTTAGAATACCGCCTCTAAAGTGGGAAAATGCTTCCCGGAATACTACGGGCTATGCAGGAAAATGGGGCCTGCAGCCACATTTATAGATTACATAATTCAGGAGGGTCTGTTGTATGGAAGAAGAAAAGAAGAAACCTTTTACAAATGTTTTTCAGAAGCTGAAAAATATTCTGAGGAGGATGTCCAAGAAGAAGCGTGCGGAGGACGAAGCTGCAAAGCTTGCTGCTGAAGAAGAGCAGAGAAAAGCAGAAGAAGCCGCAAAGCTCGCTGCTGAGGAAGAGCAGAAAAAGCTCGTCGAAGAACAGGCCAAGAAACGTGCTGAAGAACAGGCAGAGGTTGCAAGGCTTATGGCTGAGGCCGAGGCCGCAAAGGAAGCTAAGGTAAGAAGAGAAGCTGAAGCAAAGGCTAAGAAGGAAGCAGAGGAAGCTGCAAGACTTCAGGCCGCTAAGGATAAGGAAGCTAAGAAGAAGGCTGCTGCTAAGAAGGCAGAGGCTGCAAGAAAGGTTGCCAGCGGAGAAGTTGGTACAAAGGCTGACCAGGAGAAGGACAGACAGTACCAGGAAGAAGTTAAGAGAAGAGCTGAGCAGGCTAAGAAGAGAGCGGCTCAGGATGCTGAGGAAGAGCAGGAAGAAGAAGCTTCTATCGATCCAGTAACAGGCGAGAAGATCGCTACTGATGATGGTCCAAAGCTTCCGGTTTATCTGGATAAGTATTTAAAGCTTGCTAAGACAGGCGATGATATAAGAGTTGCGATCAGTTCTATTCAGGCACATCCTGAAACCTCTAAGAACCTCGTTATCCTCGGACATAACGGTTTCGGTACCGTCAGAGTCGGTGAGGATCTCGCAAGAAGTTATTTCGATCTTGGTATCGTTAAGTCAGACAAGATCGCTAAGATCAAGGCTAAGCAGCTTAACAAGATCGGTCTTGATAAGTTAAAGGATCTGAAGGGTGGATGTCTCATCATCGAGAACTCAGGTCTTGTTTCACCACAGAAGCTGGTTGAGGTTATCAAGAACTCTGCAGAGGATGTTAATGATTACATAGTTGTTCTTACCGGTGAGATCGATTCTCTCGCAAGATTCTTCGAGCAGAATCAGGAGATCGTTGATGAGTTTGTATACCTCATCGATATCCATAAGATTAAGGAAAGAGGTATGTCGATCATCGCAAGAGGATACGTTAAGGAGAAGGGCTACAAGGCTGACAAGACTATCCTCGACAGATTCAAGGCTGCACTCGGTGGTATGGAAGTCGGAAATATCGACAGATTCCTTGACTACATCGATACAGTTATGAAGAAGTGTGACGACAGAGAGTCTTCAAACGGCGAGACAGGAAAGAAGGTCATTACTACAGAAGATTTCAAATAGAATAGAGATTTGAAATATTATTAAAAACCGGTTCGTTAAAATATTTTGCGAACCGGTTTTTCAAACTAAGAAAATAGTTTTTAAGCGGTACAAATGATTGGAGGGCAGTATGTCTTCAGTATGTGACAAGATAAGAAATGATTTTAAGACGAATGATGATAAGAGAGATGAGGGGCTTACAACCCCTGAGGATATCATCAGATACGATAATATATGCTACGGAACCGATGAAACCTGGCAGATCATGGATATATATCTTCCGAAGAACTTTGCGGACGGAAGGAAACTGCCGGTCATCGTGAGCGTTCACGGCGGTGCCTGGGTTTACGGTACCAAGGAGACCTATCAGTTTTACTGTATGAATCTCGCACAGAGGGGCTTTGCGGTGGTCAATTTCACCTACAGACTTGCTCCTGAATTTAAGTTCCCTGCATCTGCAGAGGACACGAATCTGGTGATGAAATACATATTTGACCATGCTGAGGAGTATGGCTTTGACACGAGCAGGATATTTGCGGTAGGCGACTCTGCGGGAGCACATCTGCTTACTATATACACAGCAATGTCCACAGACCCTGAATATCTTGCGAAGATAGGTGTAACTCTTCCGGAGGGCTTCAGCTTCAAGGCAATCGCACTTAACTGCGGAAAATACAGCTTTCTGGTGGATAACAAGATATTTGAGGAAGGCGATGCAGCTATATTGTATGAGCTTCTTCCTGAGCACGGAACAGATAAAGAGATGGAAGTCATGAATGTTATAGATTTTGTGAATAAGGACTTCCCGCCTGTATTTATCATGACGGCTTCCGATGATTTCCTGAAGGATCAGTCAGTGCTTCTGGCAGGAAAGCTTGTGGAGCTGAAGGTACCATTCACCTTCAAGTGCTATGGCGCTGCGGATCACCCGCTTTATCACGTATTTCACTGTGATATGAGGTCGGAGGATGCGACGAAGTGTAATGATGACGAGTGTAAGTTTTTCACAGAGTATATGTGATTAATTATAAATTCATGCAAGGAGGTAGTATTTATGGCATGTTTTTTAGTTTCAGCAGCAGAAGCAGTAGGTGTAACAGTTGCAAAAAAGGTAGAGGATAGGAAAGAGAAGAAAGCGGCTGAGAGCGGCGTGGTTGTGGAAAGAGAAGGACATATTCCTTTCTCAAGAAAGCTCGGCTGGCTGCTTAAGATGCTTTGGGGAGGCGCGTTCCTTCTCATGATCGAGCATGTATGGCACGGAGAGGTTGTACCGTGGCCGCCATTTTTGACGGCGATGAAGAATAAAGAGGATACGAAGGAGATGCTGACGGAGATGGGTACCATCGGTGTTGCGATGGCTCTGCTTGTAACTTCTGTATGGATCGTAATGCTTATAGCAGCTCACTTTATGGAGAAGAAGGGCACAGGCTTTATCTTTAAGAAACCTGGCAAGCTTCATCTTTCAGTGTTTTTCATGGCAATACTCGGCGCAGACCTTATGTGGTTTGTTGACTGCATCAATTCAGTTCGCGAAGGCGAGGCATTCTATGAGTTTACAGCAGACAATATGCTGCTGGGCGGTGTAGTTCTCATCGGTGCAGTTGTTTACTGGGGAGCATATCTCTTCATCAGAAAACTTACTAAGAAGGAAGAACAGTAAGTATATAATATAGATATTTTTGGAGGAAGAAACAGAAAATGGATAAGTTGTATTTTATAGTTGGAAGCCAGGATCTTTACGGCGATGAGTGCCTCAGACAGGTTGCTGAGGACAGCAGACAGATGGCTGAATATATCGGAGAGAAGCTTGCAGGAAAGGCAGAGGTGGTTCTGCTTCCTACAGTTGAGACAAGCGATATCTGTATAGCAAATATGCGTAAGGCAAGCAACGATGATGATTGCGTAGGTGTTATCACCTGGATGCATACCTTCTCACCTGCGAAGATGTGGATCAAGGGACTTCAGGAGCTTCGTAAGCCGCTTCTTCACCTTCACACACAGTTCAATGAGAGACTGCCATATGCTTCTATCGATATGGATTTCATGAACCTCAATCAGTCTGCTCACGGCGACAGAGAGTATGGTTTCATCCTTGCTCGTATGAATATCGCTCATGAGGTTGCTGCAGGCTACTATAAAGACGAGAAGGTTATCAAGAAGATATCTGATTTCTGCGATGTTGCAAAGGCTATCAGTTATTCAAAGAAGCTGAGGGTTGCAACCTTCGGAAACAATATGCGTGATGTTGCCGTTACTGACGGTGACCGTGTTGAGACTCAGATCCAGTACGGCTGGGAGACCAATTATTATGCTGTCGGCGATCTTGTAAAGCTTATAAATGCTGTTACAGATGCTGAGATCGACACTAAGATGGATGAATATACTTCAAAATACGATATGGACACTGACAACATCGAAGCTGTAAGAGAGCAGGCAAAATACGAAGTTGCTCTTGAGAAGTTTATCGCAAAGAACAGGATTGGTGCTTTCACAGATACTTTCCAGGATCTTCACAATATGAAGCAGCTTCCTGGTATCGCAGCTCAGAACCTTATGGATAAGGGAATCGGCTTCGGACCTGAGGGTGACTATAAGATAAGTGCATTTTCTGCGGTTCTTATGAAGATGGCAGAGGGAAGAGACGGTGCGACAGGCTTTATCGAGGATTATACCTACGACCTTCCTGCAGGTGCAGAGCTTGAGCTTGCATCTCACATGCTTGAGGTTCCTGTTTCCTTTGCAGCTACCAAGCCGAAGATCCAGGTTCATCCGCTTGGAATAGGCGGTAAGGAGGATCCTGCCAGACTTGTATTTGACGGTGTTACAGGCGATGGAATACAGGTTACAATGGTGGATATGGGAGATCATTTCAGAATCATCTGTGCAGATATAGAGCTTGTTAAGCAGCCTGAGGAGATGCCTCTTCTTCCTGTTGCAAGGATCATGTACCGCCACAAGCCGGACTTCTCGATCGGTACTGCGGCATGGTGCTACGCAGGAGGAGCTCATCATTCGGTTGTTTCTACGGCCCTTACAAGAGCTGATATCGCAATGTTTGCAAGACTTACAGGAACAGAGTTTATTACGATCGGAGACGATACAACAGAAGCTGATCTGCAGAAATATTTTATGAAATAGGATGGTGGAAAGATGGCAAATTGGGTTATTGACGAATTAAAGAGAAGAGTTTATGAAGCAAATATGCTTCTTCCAAGATATGGACTTATCACATTTACCTGGGGAAATGTCAGCGAGATCGACAGAGCGAACGGAGTCATAGCGATCAAGCCGAGCGGAGTTGATTATGACAAGATGAAGCCGGAGGATATAGTTATCCTGGATCTTGACGGCCGCAGACTTGAGGGAAGGTGGAATCCTTCGACAGATACACCGACTCACATCGAGCTTTACAGGGCATTTCCGGAGCTTGGAGGCGTAGTACATACACATTCAACCTATGCAACCTCCTGGGCTCAGGCAGGACGCGATATCCCTTGCTACGGAACCACACATGCTGATTATTTCTATGGCAGGATTCCTTGCATCAGAAACCTCACTCCGGAAGAGATCGAGGCTGCCTACGAGGTAAATACAGGCGTTTCTATCGTTGAGAGATTCAGAAACGATAATATCAATCCGGCTTATGTACCGGGCTGTGTATGCAAGAATCACGGACCATTCACCTGGGGAAGAAATGCTTTCGAGGCTGTTCATAACGCAGTTGTTATCGAAGAGGTTGCGAAGATGGCAGTTCTTACAGAGCGCATCAATCCTGAAGCAGGCGAAACACCTCAGTATATGCAGGATAAGCACTTCATGAGAAAGCACGGCCCGAATGCGTACTACGGACAGGGTGTTCAGTAGGCGGCATCACAGGTGCGGCATACAACGCAAGAGCGAGAAAACACAGTAACCGAAATAAGGAGTAAAAATGCAGTACAGAAAAGACAAATACGGCAATGACATATCGGTTCTCGGCTATGGCTGTATGCGTTTCACCAAGAAGGGAAACTCCATAGATCTGGATAAGGCGGAGAAGGAAATAATGGCTGCATTTAACGCAGGCGTTAACTACTACGACACCGCCTACATATATCCGGGCAGCGAGGTTGCCCTTGGTGAGATAGTTGCCAGAAACAATATTAGAAGCAAGATAAATATCGCAACCAAGCTTCCGCAGTATATGATCAAGACCGACAAGGCTGTGGAAAAATATTTCAACGAGCAGCTTTCAAGGCTGAAGACCGACTATATCGACTATTATCTGATGCATATGCTGACAGATATCGGTATGTGGGAGAAGCTGAAGCAGGTTGGCATCCTTGACTGGATCAAGGAAAAGAAGAAGTCGGGTGCCATAAGGAATCTGGGCTTTTCTTACCATGGAAATACAGAGAATTTCCTGAAGATACTGAATGACTATGACTGGGATTTCTGCCAGATCCAGTATAATTATATGGATGAGGTTTCCCAGGCCGGCGTCAAGGGACTTAAGGCTGCGGCTGAGAAGGGTATTCCGGTTATCATCATGGAGCCTCTTCGCGGCGGCAAGCTTGTAAATATGCTTCCGGACAAGGCTAAGAAGCTTATTTCCGAGGATAAGAGAGGTTATACGGCGGCTGAGTGGGCCTTCAGATGGCTCTGGAATCAGCCTGAGGTAACCTGCGTTCTTTCGGGAATGAATACGGTTGAGATGGTTGACGAGAACTGCCACATAGCTGACGCGGCGCTTCCGGGTCATCTGAACGAGGATGATATGGAGCTGATCGGCAAGATCAAGGCCATCATCAAGGAAAGAGAAAAGGTCGGCTGTACCGGCTGCAGATACTGTATGCCATGCCCTAAGGGCGTGGATATACCGGGAATCTTCAGCTGCTACAACGCGATGTATATAGAGAATAAGAAGGACGGCCGCTTCCAGTATGCGCAGGCTGTGGGGCTGACGAAGGATCCTGTATTTGCAAGTCAGTGTGTTAAATGCGGCAAGTGCGAGCAGCACTGTCCTCAGGGCATTCCGATCAGAGAGAAGATCAAGGAGGCAGACAAGAAGCTGCGTCCGCTTCATTACAAGATCGGTATCGCAATTGCCAGAAAATACATGTTCAGGAAGGCAAAGAAGAAAAAATAACCAT
Organism: Eubacterium sp.; assembly: GCA_017430325.1. Taxonomy (GTDB): domain Bacteria; phylum Bacillota; class Clostridia; order Lachnospirales; family Lachnospiraceae; genus Eubacterium_Q. The sequence continues at coordinate 105,289 of JAFRNE010000010.1, read as the reverse complement.
GCACTACAGTGTTTTGATAATTGATGACGAACTCGAGCTTTCGCAATATACGGCAAAGTATTTTAATATGTCCGGAATAACGGCGCATTATGTACTGGATGCCTCTTCTGCGAAGGACTTCTTTAAAGAAAATACATGTTCCCTGATCCTCCTCGACATTAACCTCGGGGAGGATTCGGGTTTTGAGCTGTGCCAGTGGATCAGAACAGAGATGAATGTTCCGATATTTTTCATCAGCGCGAGACAGAAGGAGGACGATATGCTCCTTGCTCTCAGTATAGGCGGTGATGATTATATCTGTAAGCCATATTCTCTCGGGGTTCTTCTGGCAAAGGTGAAGGCTGCGCTGAAAAGGTATGAATCGTCAGCAGATGTGGCTGCTGGGAAGAGTGGCAGCGGATCGGCCGATGAAAAACCGGGCAGCGCAGGTGATGGTTCAGACGGTAATGACAGTCATATCATAAAGCTTGGAAATGCTCTGATAAATCTGAAGAAGGCTTCGATCACGAGAGACGGTAAAGAAGTATTTCTTAAGGCGATGGAGTTTAAGCTTCTGACCTTTATGCTGAACAACCGCAATCGTATCATCAAGAAGGATGAGTTTTTTGAGAAGGTCTGGGAGACTGAATATGTCGGCGACGTTACATTGAATGTGCATATCAGGCATCTGAGAGAAAAACTGGAGGACGATGCAGGCAGTCCGAAATACATCAAGACTGTCTGGGGCGTAGGTTTTATCCTGGAGGATAAGCTTGAAGGTTAGGTATCTGATCATATTTATAATTATATATATTGCTGTGGGAACCACTATCTGCCTGCAGGTGGCAGGAAGTGATACGGACAATCTGACGAAGAATTATTCGACGGAGATCAACAGACTGATCATGGAATCTTCGAGAAACTGGGACGAGCTGAGTCTTTATGACAGCAGGAAGATCGATAGCAAAGAAAAGTTTGATTATGCGATAATCGATGCGGAAGGAGAGCTTCTTGTCTATACCATGCAGGGTATCGCAACAAGTGTTTCTGCCGCTTCGAGAGATTTTGATGTAATAAGAGATATTGAAAGAGACGGCCTTGTTGTAGGAAAGCTCATCGTGCATAATGCTTCTTCAGCGGAAATGCGCAGCAGAAACAGAAGGATCGCGATCATAGTAGCGATCGGCTTTTTCATAATGCTTGTCATCTCGACGATATTTTATCTGTATCTTCAGAAGAGGATAATAAAGCCTTTTGGAAGACTGAAGGGCTTTGCAGAGGAGGTTGCGGCAGGTGATCTGGATAATCCGCTGGAGATGGACAGAAATCATGTATTTGGCTCCTTTACTGAAGGCTTTGATATAATGAGAGAGGAGCTGAAGGCTTCGAGACTGCGCGAAGAGGCGGCGGTCAAGAGCCGTAAGGAGCTTGTGGCGGAGCTGTCTCACGATATAAAAACTCCGGTTTCTTCTATTAAAGCTATGGTCGATGTTATGATGCTTACGACAGATGGCGAGGCTGAGAAGGAGACTCTTCAGTCGATAAATGCCAAGGCCGACCAGATCGATAAGCTGATCTCAAACCTCTTCCATGCAACTCTTGAAGAGCTTGAACAGCTTGAGGTTAAGCCGGAAGAGCTGTCTACTTCTGATATCGGGCAGATGATCGCTGAGGCGGATTTCAGAAAGCTTGTTACGAACTGCGATATCAAGGATGCAGCTGTTCTCGGAGACAGCCTCAGACTTGAGCAGGTCATCAATAATATATTTTCAAACTCCTATAAATACGCCGGCACTGCAATCTCGGTCGCAAGCAGATTCGAGGAGCAGGAGCTTCTGCCGGATGATGAAGACTGGGAGGACGGTGTAAAGATCAGTAAAACCCGGAAATATCTTGTCATTGATTTCAGTGATGAGGGCGGCGGTGTGCCGGAGGAAGAGCTTGAAGTGATCATGGAAAAGTTCCGCAGAGGTTCAAACTCGGCGGGAAAATCGGGCTCCGGAATCGGACTTTACATCTCGAAGTATCTTATGGAGAAGATGGAGGGTGGACTCAGCTGCTCCAACAATCCTAAGGGCTTCACGGTTACGATCCGCCTTAAACTTTTGTAGGCTGATTTAAAAAACAGTTAAAGATTAGACAAAGATTTAAAATTCAATAAGGATTATAGTAAGGTCATACAGAAAAACGATGTATGACCTTTTTTAATACATAAATACAGCAAATTCGAAAGGACGAAGCATATGGAAGATAAGAGAGTAATTATCAAAACTGACAAGCTCTCCAAGAGCTTCTCGGTAGGAGGAAAGCAGCAGCATATAATAAAGAATCTGGACATGGAGATATATGAAGGTGATTTCACAGTCATTATGGGCTCATCTGGAGCCGGTAAATCAACTCTTCTCTATGCTCTTTCGGGAATGGATAAGCCGAGCCTGGGTAAGATTGATTACTGCGGCGAGGATATTACGAAGATGAATGATGATCAGCTGGCTGTATTCAGAAGAAAACATTGCGGCTTTGTATTTCAGCAGATCCATCTGGTTGACAGCATGAGCATCATGGACAATGCGATCTCCACGGGAATGCTCACAGGACAGAAGCAGAAGGACCTGAAGAAGAAGGCCGGCAAGCTGTTTGAAAGAGTTGGAATAGGCGAGGAGCTTACAGAGAAGTTTCCTTCGCAGCTTTCCGGAGGCGAGGCTCAGAGAGCGGCGATGGTGAGGGCAGTCATAAATGATCCGGACGTTGTATTTGCGGATGAGCCTACCGGAGCATTGAACTCCGCAGGTGTAAAGGCAGTACTGGACGTACTTACAGATATAAATAACAGTGGCCAGTCGGTGGTAATGGTAACCCACGACATTAAGTCCGCAAGACGCGCAAACAGGATCATTTACCTGCAGGATGGCGGCATCATGGGAGAGTGCAGACTTGGAAAATACGTAAGCGGAGATAAAGAGAGACACGAGAAACTCAGAAGATTTCTGGAGGAAATGGGATGGTAAAGTTAGTAAGATCACATCTGCATAAAGATAAGCATCTGCTTGTTGTATTTTTCCTGATCATCACTCTTTCAACGCTGCTTCTCCATGCGGGCTTCTTCGTAGGAGATTATCCGAAAATGTATGACGAGAAGATCGACAAGCTGGGAAAGGTTGATTCTTATATATTTATCAGTGGCGAACCGGATGTGGATGTTAAGGACGGTTTTGAAGGAAATACCGATATCGAGGCTTATTCCATAAAGGATATAATCCAGCCATCGGATGGCTTCTTCACAAACAACAAGAATGATAAGGTTCAGGAGCTGGAGGGCAGATCGTACTTTCAGAAGCTTGGTGATTACGGAATCACCAGCGGATATAATTTTGTGGAGAGAGACGACAATGTAGAGGGTAATAAGATCTATATGAATATGTATTCTGCATATTCAAACAGTATCTGCGTTGGTGATAAGGTGTATTTTGACCTGAAGGAGCTGGGAACCTACGAGTTTACCATCGCCGGACTCTATGAAGACCTTATCAGCGGATACAATTTCACCTTCTATTCATTTATGGTTGAGGAGGACTTTTTTAGTACCCTTAAGGCGAAGTCTGATGAGCTCACAAATAACGGCTCGCAGATAAGCAGTAACAGGCTGGTAATGGTACGTTTCAAGGAAGGTATAAATCCGGAGTCAGGAATGAAGAAGGTTACGGATGGGCTTATTGATGACGGTCATCTTGTAACAGGCTATTTGAAGGCGCTTTTCAGGACCTCCTACACAGGTTTGGTGAAGATATTATCGGCGTTCATGACTGTGTTTTCGGTACTGATAATAATTATCTGCCTGGTCATGATCATATTTACGATCAACAATAATATTAAGCGCGATATAAGAAATATAGGCGCTCTCAGGGCTGTGGGACATACAGCGAAGCAGATCAGGCTTTCTGTGATGCTGGAATATCTGGTGGTTGGAACGGCCGGTACCCTTGCAGGAATCGCACTTTCATATGCGCTTTATCCGGTGCTTGAATATGCGCTTATCCGTCAGCTTTCCGGAATGGTCTGGGTCAGAAGCTTCTGCGTCGGACATTTCATGGTAGTGCTGGGAAGCGTGCTGGCAGTCATTATAATTGCAACCTTTATTGCAACCACAAAGCTTAAGGCTCTGCATCCGGCAACAGCTCTCAGATTCGGACTTGAGTCAAACAGCTTCAAGAAGAATCACCTTCCGCTGGCGAAGACCAAGGGACGTCTGAATACACTTCTGGCAGCTAAGAGCACTCTGCAGAACATGAGCCAGAACCTTATCATCGCCGGAATAGTGATCGCAGTTTCCTTTGTTACGATGTTCTCCTCTGTGCTGCTTTACAATACGAGAGTAGACATCAGTGCATTCCAGCGTGTGCTTCAAGGCGATGTTCCGGATGCCTATGTTACCATCAAGGCTGAGGATGATGAGGATCTCGAGAGGATCACGCAGCGGATAAATGATATTCCGGGTGTATCACAGGCCTATGTTCTTCAGTATGATAATACAAATATTGGCGAATACGATATCATCTTCTTCTATGTGACTCATCCTGAATACGTTGAATGCGGCGTTTATGAGGGAAAGATGGCCAAGGAGGATAATGAGGCTGTTATAGGTAAGATCCTTGCAGACAAGCTTGGAGTTAAGATCGGTGATGAGATAGTTGTAACAAGAGGAAGGAATAAGGCGGCCTTTGTCATTACAGGCTACCAGCAGGCGGTTTACGGTCTGGGTGAAAGAGTGTATGTTACCTATGGCGGCGCTAAGAAGCTTGATATAAATGTGACTCAGACTGATCTCAGACTCAGACTCGAGGATCCGTCGACTGAGAAGGTAGATGAAGTACTTGAGCAGGCAGAGCAGATACTTGGTGACAGATGCCTTAGTACTGAGAATTATTACGAATACCAGAGAAGCGACAAAAATATGCCGGTTTATGCGGTTAAGATGATCGTCCTCCTGCTAATCATACTGAATCTCCTGATAATATATCTGGTAATCAGACTGCTTCTGAAGACTGTATTTATCAAGAAGGAGAGAGAGTTTGGAATCAAGAAGGCTGTAGGCTTCACCAACAGGCAGCTTCGTTTCCAGATCACTCTTTCACTTCTTCCGGCAAGTATTATCGCAACCATCACCGGAGCACTGCTTGGATATTTCTTCTTCAATCCGGTACTTACACTGATATTCTCCGGCTACGGAGTAGAGAAGGTTGATCTGCTTGTATATGCACCGTTGATGTTTATCACGATAGTGGCGGTTAATCTTGTGATGTTTGGACTGACTTATTTCATGTCAGGAAAGATGAAGAAAGTTTCGGCTTACAACCTGATACAGGAAGGCTGATAAATAATAAGCAGGTCATACATTTATAATGCACGACCTGCTGTATATATTACAGATCTGTACCTGTAAGCATCTTGTAAGCCTGAAGGTACTTCTCGATAGTCTTATCAACGATCTCCTGTGGGAGGAACCAGTTCTCAGGCTCTTCCTTGTTCTCGTCAGACTTGAGCCAGTCACGAGCGAACTGCTTATCGAAAGATGGCTGTCCATGACCCGGTTCATATGTATCTGCCGGCCAGAAACGTGAGCTGTCAGGTGTGAGCATCTCGTCACCGATAACTATATTTCCGTTCTCATCAAGACCGAACTCAAACTTTGTATCTGCAATGATGATACCCTTTGTAAGAGCGTAATCAGCACACTTCTTGTAAAGAGCGATAGTGCAGTCACGAAGCTTCTCAGCGTACTCCTGACCCTTGCCAGGGAATTCTTTCTCAAGAACTTCAACACTTCTCTCGAAAGAGATATTTTCATCATGATCACCGATCTCAGCCTTTGTAGATGGTGTGTAGATTGGCTCAGGAAGCTTGTCAGACTCGATAAGTCCTTCCGGAAGCTTGATACCGCAGACAGTACCGTTCTCCTTGTAGCTTGCCCAGCCGCTTCCTGTGATGTAACCACGAACGATACACTCGATAGGGAGCATTGTGAGCTTCTTAACCATCATGCTGTTGCCGTCGAACTCAGGCTTTCTGAAGAACTCAGGCATCTCATTCACATCAGTTGTGATCATATGATTTGGAAGGATGTCCTCTGTCATCTCAAACCAGAACTTAGACATCTGAGTAAGGACAGTACCCTTCTTTACGATTTTATTCTTAAGGATAACGTCATAGCAGCTGATCCTGTCAGTTGCAACCATAATAAGGCTGTCGCCGTTATCGTAGATCTCACGAACCTTGCCTTCCTTGAAAGGCTTCATCTCATTTGACATCATTAAATCCTCCATAATGATTTATTTTCCTCAATTGACGTAAATAGAATAGTGTATTTGCGTGTAAAAATCAAGCGGCATTTTACTTATTTATATATATTTTCACGCGCTATTTAAATTTTTAAAAAATATGTCAGGAGGGGTCTTCTCAAAAACGGTCAATGGCATATAATTATTATTAACCGGTTTGGTCAATGACCGTTTTGGTCAGTGACATATATTTTAAGGAGGAAATATGAACGACAAATTCTATGCGCTTCCGGAAGAGAAGAGAAATAAGATAATAAATGCGGGCTTTCGTGTATTTTCAAGGAATTCCTACAGGAAAAGCCCGATGAACGAGATTGCTGCAGAGGCAGGGATCAGTAAATCACTTCTGTTTTTCTATTTTAGGAATAAAAAGGAGTTTTTCCTGTTTTTGTGGGAAAATGTAAAAAATATAACTATAGAATATCTGACAAGATCGGATGTTTACAAAGAAACGGATATATTTGAAATGATCATCAAGGGACTGCAGATCAAGCTGGAAATGATGCATAAGTTTCCGGATATGGGAAGGTTCGCTCTCAAGGCTTACTATGATGAGGATGATGAGATCAAGGATGAGCTTAGGGCGATAGTTGAGCCTTTCCAGCAGCTGTCAACAAATCAGATGATCCCGGAGCTGGACCCTGCTCAGTTTAAGGAGGGGCTGGATCTGGAGATGATGTATAAAGATATGTACCTTGCGTCGGAGGGCTTCCTCTATCATGAAATGCAGAAGGAGGACTTTGATGTCGACAAGATGGCAGCGGAATTCGAGAAGATGGTGGATTTCTGGAGGAAGCTGTACCATCGGTGATCAGATATATCTGTCTATGGGAAAAGTTGAAAGGAAAAAATATGAAAGCAATCGAAATAGACAGACTGACTAAAAGCTACGGCACTAGCCGTGGTATAACTGAACTCTGCATGTCGGTTGAGGCAGGGGATTTCTACGGCTTTATCGGACCGAACGGAGCCGGTAAATCCACGACTATAAGAACGATACTCGGCTATATCAGGCCCACAAGCGGCAGTGCGAAAATACTTGATATCGATATCACAGAGGGTATCAATGAGATACATAGAAGGACGGGCTATCTTCCTTCGGAGATAAACTTTTATAAGGGAATGAGGGTTAAAGATGTCATCAGCTATTCGGCAAAGTTGAGAAGACTTAACTGTGACAGTGATGCAGCGAAGCTTTGTGAGCGACTTGATCTGGATACTGAGAAGAAAGTTGAAGAGCTTTCTCTTGGAAACAGAAAAAAGGTTGGCATCATCTGTGCGGTTCAACATCATCCTGAGCTTCTGATACTTGATGAGCCGACATCGGGACTGGATCCTCTTATGCAGAGGGAGTTTTTCAATATCTTAACAGAAGAAAATAAGAGAGGCGCTACCATATTTTTCTCTTCACATGTTTTGTCGGAGGTGCAGGAGCATTGCAAGAAGGCGGCCTTTATCAGAGACGGAAGGATAATCATTGCAGATAAGGTCGGAAATCTGAAGAAGACCGGAGCGAAGAAGGTTACAGTTTCCGGTACGGTGACAGATGATGAACTGAAGAAGCTCTGCAAGGCTGAGTCATCGGTTGATAATATTGAGCGTACTGCAAGCGGCAGGCATACAAGCTTCCTCTATCACGGTAACATCAGGGAGCTGCTGGGATTCCTGATGGACCAGGACATCACAAACGTAAATATCACCGAGCCGAGCCTCGAGGAGATATTCATGAATTACTATGATACAAAGCAGGCCGGTGCAGATGTTAATGATATGAATATGAGCGGCGGCGTGAATAAGAAATCAGCAGGGGAGGTGAAGTGAGATGACGATATTTAAGCAGGAAATAAGATCCCAGAAGCTGGCATTACTTATCTGGAGCGGTGCCATCGGAGCTTTTGTTGCAATATGTGTATTTCTCTTCCCTAACCTTGGAAAAGAGGCTGATAAGGCTTCGGAAATGTTTTCTTCCATGGGCAGCTTCTCGGCGGCCTTCGGAATGGACAAGCTGGACATCGGTACGATATCAGGCTTCTATGCAGTTGAAAGCGGAAATATACTGGGAATCGGCGGAGCCTTCTTTGCGGCGATTGTCGGAATCTCAGCCCTTATGAAGGAAGAGAAGGAGAGAACGGCAAGCTTTCTCTTCATGCATCCGGCTTCACGAAAGAGGATCATCTCTGAAAAGCTGGTCAGTACCGCGGTGATAATAGTATTACTTAATGCAGTTATCTTCGTTTTTGCAGTCGGCTCTCTGGCAGCTATCGGTGAGATCGGAGCACTGAAGGATATCGGGCTTATCCATGTTGCACAGATGCTGCTTCAGCTGGAGATAGCAGGAATCTGCTTCGGTATCTCGGCTTATATCAAGAGGGCCGGTATAGGAATAGGGATCGGTATCGCGGCATTCCTGTATTTCCTGAATATAGTCGCAAATATGACCTCCGATGCGAAGGCACTGAAGTATATCACTCCTTTTGGATATACAGAGGGATCAGATATTATCAGCACTCATAGTATTGAGCTGAAATATCTGATCCCCGGAATGATCTTCATGACAATCGGTATTGTCATTGGTTATATAAAATATATGAAAAAGGATCTGTCTGAGTAGTAGGCTTATGGAAGAAAGTTGATATCCTCCGTAAGCATCTCGGTGACTCCCTTGATATGCATCTTGGTAAGGGTGAAGGTGAAAGTTGAGCCTTCGCCCTCTGTGCTTATTACGTCGATGTTTTCGTGGTGAGCCTTGATGATCTCCTTGGTGATCGCAAGTCCGAGACCGGTACCCTGCTTATCCTTGCCTCTCGACTGGTCGCCCTTGTAGAATCGGTCGAAGATCCTCTTCTGAGTCTCTTCATCCATTCCGATACCCTCATCCTTAACGGAAACAAATATCTTGTCTTTCTTATCCGTGAGGGTAACGGTTATCTTCTTGCCGGAAGGCGTAAACTTGATCGCATTATCGATAAGATTGTAGATAACCTGCTGGATCTTGGTCTTATCAGCGGTAACAAGTGTATTTTCAACATGATTGTATAAGTAAATAGCAATATTCTTCTCGATACATTTCATCTCGAAGGTATTGAGTGTCGGCTTGATGATCTCGATAAGGTCGAAATCCTTGAGCTTCAGGTACGGACCGTATTCCTCCAGCTTATTGAGATCCAGAAGGCCGGTAGTAAGCCTAGTAAGTCGCTGAGTCTCGTTCAGGATGATGTCCAGATAGCGGTCCTGCTTCTCGACAGGAATGGTGCCGTCCTTGATGGCTTCCACGTAACCCTTGATAGAGGTAAGAGGAGAGCGGAAGTCGTGGGAAATATTTGAGATGAAATCACGTCTGTACTGCTCGAGCTTTGACAGCTCGTCAGCCATGTATTCCATCGAAAGTGCCAGCTGGCCGATCTCGTCTTCAGACTTGATCTCGGTCTTAACATTGAAGTTACCCTTTGAATACTCCTGAGCAACTGCGGAAAGCTGCTTAACAGGGGAAAGGACCTTCTTGGAGATGATCTGAATAAAGATAAAGGCGATGATGATGATCACCAGGCAAGGCAGGTAAACGATACCGAAGGTGTTTTTCAGGATCGAATTGATATGCGTTGCCGGCGAGTGCATGATGAGTGCACCGATAAAAGATGATTCCTCGATGGTAGTTCCGTCAGCAGCATATTTTGTAACGCTGAGGGGGATGTTTATCGAGATCATTTCATCCTCGAAGACGCCGAAGAAGTTTCCTGTGTCAGTGTGCTTCTTGTTTATTACGTATGCGCCGTCGATGCCAAATATATTTGAAGGAAGCTCTGACCTGAGGTTACTTTTTGAACTTGAAACGATCATTCCGGAATTGCTGACATACCAGATGTCGGCATTCAGGACTTCTGCATAATAAGTAAAGAGTGTTGAAAGCTCTTCTGCATTAAAGGTTCCCTCGACGTAGGAATCCAGCGTCTGGGAAGCAATGAGCTGTGCTTCATTTGTAAGTGTATCTTCCTTCTCCTTCGTGAGTGCGCTTCTCGACGCGAAGGTCGTGTAGGCTATGATAATACCGAAGGACGCTATCAGCGTGATGAGGAAGGCCAGGTAGATCCTGTCAAATATGGAATGCTGCATTTATCTCACCTCGAATTTGTATCCGATACGCCAAACAGTTGCTATTGTCCAATTGTATTTGTCCGAAAGCTTCTCACGGAGACGCTTTACGTGAACGTCGACGGTTCTTGTGTCGCCCATGAATTCATAGCCCCAGAGCTGATTAAGAAGCTGCTCACGGGTAAATACCTGATTAGGGCGGCTGGCCATGAAGTAAAGCAGCTCGAGCTCCTTAGGAGGCATCTCCACGTGCTGACCTTCAAGGGTAACTGTGTAATGAGAGATATTAACGATGAGGTTGTCGTATTCAACAAATTCACCGTCGCGGTCGTAGTTGACCTTGCCGATAGGCTTGTTCTCATCGTCATCATCGTCTGACGGTACTTCAGTCGCAGAACGTCTGAGAACCGCATTTACTCTTGCAACAAGCTCATTTGAATCAAATGGCTTCATGATATAATCGTCGGCACCCATCTTGAGGCCGAGAACCTTATCAAATACCTCGCCTTTAGCCGAGAGCATGATGATAGGTGTATTCTGTGTCTTTCTGATCCTCTGGCAAACCTCGTAGCCGTCTATGCCCGGAAGCATAAGATCGAGCAGGATGAGGTTAGGCATAAAGGTCTTAACCTTGATAAGTGCTGATTCGCCGTCATTTGCGATCTCTGTCTCGAAGCACTCCTTCATAAGATAGAGGGAGATGAGCTCTGCAATATTTTCGTCGTCGTCAACTATAAGTATTCTTTGCTTTTTCATAGTTCTCTCCTGGTTTTACAAACTTACAATAGTTACTCCTGCGTCGCCCTCTCCGAATTCGCCGAGGCGGAACTTCTTAACATAGGAGAGGTGTCTAAGGTGGTCGTGGATTCCTTTTCTGAGGGCTCCGGTTCCCTTGCCGTGAACGACTCTTACTGTTTCGGCATGGGAGAGCATTGCGTCATCAAGGAATTTGTCCAGTTCGGCTATCGCTTCATCCACAGTCTTGCCGAGAAGATTGATCTCAGGTTTAAAGCTGTAGGATTTGCTGATACCACTGGTGAAGGCCTTCCTGCCCGGTCCGGAGGAGCTCTTCTTGTCCTCCTTGATTATCAGAAGGTCGCTGATAGGAAGTCTTGAACTGAGTATTCCCATACCAACAAGGGCTGTACCGCTGTTGTCCGGAAGCTCTAAGATATGTCCTTCGGTATCGAGGCTCAGAACCTTTACGGTATCACCAATATGGAAGTCCTTTGCCTTATGGCCGGAGGTCTGAGGAGCCTTCTTGTCATTCTTCCTGTTTTCAAGGGATTCGGCCTTCTTGCGAAGATTCCTTCTGCGTTCCTCCATAGCTCTAGGATCCGCTGAGGTAGGATTCTTCAGCCATTTGTTGTAATCACGTATGGCTTCGTCGGCCTCTTTCTTGGCATTTTCTAATATCTCTTTGGCTTCGGCACGGGCCTTCGCAAGTATTCTAGCCCTTTCATCACCGGAAGCCTTTTCCTTTTCACTGATACGTTTCTTTAATTCTTCAATCTCGCGGCGGCTCTGGGCTATTTCTTCCTTGTCGGCCTCAGCCTCGCGTTTTGCTTTGTCCAGATCTGCGATAAGCTCTTCGACATTTACTGCATCGCTGTCGATGCCATTCTTTGCAGTATCGATGATCTCATCCGGAAGTCCCAGCTTCTTCGAGATGGCGAAGGCATTTGACTTACCCGGCACGCCCATAAGAAGCTTGAAGGTTGGTCTGAGGGTCGCGACATCGAACTCGCAGGAGGCATTCTCAACTCCCGGAGAAGCTATGGCAAAGCTCTTAAGCTCGCTGTAATGCGTTGTTGCCATGACTGTCGCACCCATATCCTTAAGGTGGGAGAGTATAGCTGTTGCAAGTGCAGCACCCTCCACCGGATCGGTTCCTCCACCCGGCTCATCGAAGAGACAGAGGGAGCGGTTGTCCGCATGCTTAACTATATAAACTATATTACTCATGTGCGATGAAAAGGTTGAAAGGTTCTGCTCAATACTCTGTTCATCGCCGATGTCTGCGAAAATATCATTGTAGATAGAGATCACTGTTCCGTATCTCGCCGGAATGTGAAGTCCGGACTGAGCCATCAAAGTAAGCAGGCCGAGAGTCTTCAGCGATACGGTCTTACCACCTGTATTTGGACCTGTGATGATCAGAAGAGAGAAGTCTCCGCCCAGTCTCAGGTCGATAGGAACAGCAGTCTTTCTTTCCAGAAGAGGATGGATAGCGCCCTTAAGGTCGATACGTCCTTCTTCGTTAAGGATAGGCTCCGAACCGTTATAGGTTCCTGCAAATCTGGCTCTTGCAAATATAAAATCCAGATCGGTCAGAAGCTTCATATCCTCTGTGAGCTCCTCGACACGCTGTCCGCAGCGCTCCGAAAGCTCCATCAGTATCCTTTCAATCTCGAGATGCTCTTCATTTTCCAGCTCTCTGATATCGTTATTCAGATTTACTATTTCCAGCGGCTCGATAAATACAGTCGAGCCTGTCTGGGACTGATCGTGCAGCATTCCCGGGAACTTCGAACGGTAAGCAGCCTTGACAGGAATACAGTAGCGGCCGCTTCTCGTTGTGATTATGGCTTCCTGGAGCATATCTCTGTTGGCTTCGGAATGGATGATCTTGTCGAGCTTCTGTCTGATACGATTGTAGGATATCTCTATATTTTTTCTTATTTCCTTAAGCTTTCGGGAAGCGTCATCAGCTATCTCGTCAGCGGAAATGATACATTTTCTTATTTCAGATGCAAGATCCGGGATAGGAATCAGTTCCTCGAAGAGTCTCACAAGGGAATCTCTTGTAACATCCTCCTCGTCGAGCTTTGAGTCCCCGTAGGATTTCACATTTGCAGTTGTTTCAAGAAGTGAAGCGATACTGAGAAGCTCTGAAGCGGAGAGTGGTGAACCTATCTGGAGCAGCTTGAAGGAGGCTCCGACATCGGTAAGTCCCGCAAAGGAAACGCTGCCGTATTTTGAAAGACGAAGGCAGGCGTCACGGGTTTCCTCCTGAAGAGTCTGTATTTTCACAAGTTCTCTGTAGGGAGTCAGCCTCTCACAACGTTTTTTTGCCATTGGAGAAGCGGCGTGCTCCTTCAGCATCGAAAGTATTTTATCATATTCAAGTATTCTTAAAGTGTGTTTATTCATGGTTTTATATTAATGTTCCTTGTTATTATTTGGAAAGACACGCATACACAGTTATATTAGCATATAATTATAGATTTTTCATTAGTTTTTCAGTATAATGATTATGGTTTGAGGTTAATATTTTGATATAGGATAAAGCTATAACGAGATAAAGCGTTAAACATTTACCTTGTTTCAGGATAATTGGTTATAATCATATTTATAAAGCAGAAAACGAGACGGTTTTCCGAAATAAAAAAGTTGAGATTACTATATTTTATACATATGGCAAGGAGGAGAAGAAAATGGCAAAAATATATGGAAGCGCATCAGATCTTATAGGAAAGACACCTCTTCTTGAGGTTAAGAAATTTCAGAAGGGCGAGGGAGCAGAGGACGCAAGGATCCTTGCAAAGCTTGAGCTTTTCAATCCTGCAGGAAGCGTAAAGGATCGTATCGCACTGGGAATGATCGAGGATGCTGAGCAGAAGGGACTTATCAAGCCGGGGGCAACACTTATCGAGCCTACATCAGGAAATACAGGTATCGGTATCGCTGCCATCGCAGCTGCAAAGGGCTACAGAGTTATAATCACGCTTCCTGAGACCATGAGCGTTGAGAGAAGAGCACTTATGAAGATATACGGCGCTGAGCTTGTACTTACAGAAGGCGCAAAGGGTATGAAGGGCGCTATCGAGAGGGCTGAGGAGCTTCATAAGGAGATTGAAGGCTCGCTCATCGTTGGTCAGTTCGTAAATCCTGCAAACCCTGCAACACATAAGGCTACAACCGGTCCTGAGATCTGGGAGGATACAGACGGCAAGGTTGATTACTTCGTAGCAGGTGTTGGTACAGGCGGAACCATCACCGGTGTGGGCCAGTATCTGAAGGAGAAGAATCCTAATGTTAAGATAATCGCAGTTGAGCCTGCTGACAGCCCTGTTCTTTCAGAGGGTAAGTCAGGCGCTCATAAGATCCAGGGTATCGGTGCAGGCTTCGTTCCAGAGGTTCTTGATACTAAGGTTTATGATGAGGTTATCCCTGTATCTAACTTTGATGCATTTGAAACCGGCAGAAAGATAGCAAAATACGAGGGTATACTTGTTGGTATTTCCTCAGGAGCTGCTCTTTACGCAGCAGAGGTTCTCGCAAAGAGACCGGAAAATAAGGGCAAGACTATAGTTGCACTGCTTCCTGATTCAGGAGACAGATATTATTCTACAGCATTATTTAATGAATAAATATTAGTATTGGTCAATATGTTAGTTTACATAATGCGGACTGGCTGTGGATCGCAGAATGATACAAATAGTTTTTAGTTGTTTAAATAGAGTGAGGTAAGTAATGACACTTCAGCAGTTAAAGTATGCAGTTACAATTGCAGATTGTGGTTCGATAAATGAAGCGGCCAAGAGGCTTTTCATATCACAGCCGAGTCTGTCAGGTTCCATTAAGGAGCTTGAGGATGAGATAGGATTTGAAATATATATCAGATCCAACAGAGGTATAGTCATAACTCCGGAAGGCGAGGAGTTCATGAGCTACGCTCGTCAGGTCCTTGATCAGTACAACCTTCTTCAGGACAGATTCATAAATAAGACCATGAGGAAGAAGTTCGGCGTTTCTACCCAGCATTATTCCTTTGCGGTTAAGTCCTTTGTGGAGGTCGTAAATGAATATGGTATGGATAACTACGAGTTTGCCATCCATGAGACACGTACAGAAGAGGTTATCGAGAATGTAAGGTATTTCAAGAGTGAGATTGGTGTTCTGTATGAGAATGACTTCAACCGTAAGGTGCTTGAGAAGATGTTCCACGAGAACAGCCTTGAGTTCATACCGCTTTTTGACTGCGATACCTTCGTATATCTCTGGGGCGGCCATCCGCTGGCAGATCAGGAGGAAATATCACTTGAGGAGCTTGAGGATTATCCTTGCCTTGCTTTTGATCAGGGTATGCATGGTTCGCTCTTCCTGGCTGAGGAGCAGTTCAGTTCCTATGAGCATAATAAGCTCATCCGTGCAAATGACCGTGCAACCATGCTCAATCTTATGATCGGTCTTAACGGCTTTACACTCTGCTCAGGTATCATCAGTGAGGACCTTAACGGTGACGCTTACAAGGCTATCCCGCTGAAGGAGTCTGATAAGATGACAATAGGCTATATCAAGCGTAAGGGCGCATCCCTCTCCAAGCTTGCCAAGCTTTACGTTGAGAAGCTTGCCGAGTACGAGAAGTTCGCTTATAACAGAGAAAGCGGTAACAAGTAAAAGCTATAGCCGGCAACAGTTTATATGTAATACACCTTCGTCACGAAAATGATTTACAGTAAAGTAAGAATTTAAATGACGGAGGTTTTTTTATGAGTTACGATATCGAGACCCGATGTTTGTACGGGGACGGAAAAATATTTGACAAAGATCTTACGGGAGCGATAAGCTTTCCAATCTATCAGACAGCAACCTTTGCTCATAAGGGAGTGGGGAGAAGTACAGGCTATGATTATTCGAGACTTCAGAATCCTACAAGAGAGCATCTTGAAGAGGTTGTTGCATCACTTGAGCAGGGCATAGCTGCCTATGCATTTTCTTCAGGCATGGCTGCCATCACAGCGCTCTTTGAAATATTTGAGCCGGGGGACCATATCATCGCAGACTCCGATCTTTACGGAGGAAGCATCAGACTTTTCGATAATATCAGTAAGAAAAACGGGATCAACATCACCAGGAAGGATTTCCTTCACGAGGATATCGAGAAGGATATAACGGCTGATACGAAGGCTATCTTCTTCGAAACACCTACCAATCCGATGATGAATGTTATAGATATCAGGAAATACGCCGAGATTGCGAAGAGGCATAAGCTGCTTCTGATCGTGGATAATACATTTCTTTCACCGTATTTCCAGAATCCACTGACACTTGGAGCGGACGTAGTAGTCCACAGCGGGACGAAGTTTCTGGCAGGACACAATGATACGCTTTCGGGCTTTGTTGTCACCTCAAAACCGGAAATAGATGAGAAGCTGGCCTTTATAACCAAGACCATCGGTTCAGGCCTTGCACCTTTCGACAGCTGGCTGGTTTTAAGAGGCATCAAGACTCTGCCTCTCAGGATGGAGAGACAGCAGGAAAATGCAGGAAAGCTTGCAGAGTGGCTTAGAAATAATCCAAAGGTTAGTAAGGTTTACTATCCGGGCTTCACAGATAGTCCGGGACATGAGGTGATAAAGTCTCAGGCCAGAGGTTTCGGAAGCATGATCACCTTCGAGGTTGATACGAAGGAGACCGCTTACAGCATACTTGAAAATGTTAAGCTGATACATTTTGCCGAGAGTCTCGGCGGTGTTGAGACACTTATAACCTATCCGGTAACTCAGACGCATGCTGATGTTCCGGAGGAGCAGAGACTGAAGAACGGAATCACAGACAGAATACTCAGACTGTCAGTCGGTGTTGAGAGTGCAAAGGATCTGATCGCTGATCTTGAGAAAGCCTTCGGTTAAGCAGGGAGACAGATACTATGGCAGAAAGAAATCTTGATTTTGATAAAGTTCATAACAGGAGAGGGACGGATTCGCTGAAATACGATTTTGCAGCGGAGAGAGGGCTTCCGAAGGATGTTCTTCCGCTCTGGGTCGCAGATATGGATTTTCAGACCTCAAGCTATATTCAGGATGCGATCGTGGCTCAGGCGGAGCATGGTATTTACGGTTATACCGAGACCAAGAGAGATTATTACGAGGCAGTCATCGGATGGATGAAGCGTCATCACGACTGGGATATCACAGGCTATAAGATAATCAAGACTCCGGGAGTGGTTCCGGCTATCGGTGCAGCTCTGGATGCTTTTACTGAGAAGGGTGATGCGGTACTTATCCAGCAGCCGGTTTATTACTGCTTCAATGAGGTTATCGAGCTTTCGGGCAGAAGAGTTGTATCGAATGATCTGGTGCTGGGGTACAGTGACAGTTTTCCTCGTTACTACATCGACTTCGAGGACTTTGAGAAAAAGATAGTGGAGGAGAAGATAAAACTCTTCCTGCTCTGCAATCCTCACAATCCGGGCGGACGTATCTGGGATAAGGAAGAGCTTAAGAAGATAGCTGAAATATGTAAGAAGCATAACGTTGTCGTATTCAGCGATGAGATCCATCAGGATATCGTTTACAGCCGTTATAAGCATAATGTATTTGCGGATATTTCCAAGGAGGCGGCTGAGATCACTGTAACAGCCACCTCGCCGGGCAAGACCTTCAACATCTCCGGACTCCAGATCGGAAATATCATAATAAAGAACAGGGAGCTTGCGAAGCGCTTCAAGGATTCGGTCAACGGCATCATGGGTTACAGTCAGGCAAATGCACCAGGTATCGCAGCCTGCCGCGCCGCGTACACAAAGGGAGATGAGTGGTATGAGGCGATGAAGAAATATATTGAAGCGAATCTCGAATACCTTATAGATTTTCTGAAGAGAGAGATACCGAAGGTAAGCCTTATAATCCCGCAGGCGACTTATCTGGTATTTCTTGATCTTAGGGAACTGGGACTGTCTGCTGAGGAAAGAAAAGAGCTTATAATCAAAAAGGCAGGGCTCTGGCTGGACAGCGGAGACATATTTGGACCATTAGGAGAGGGTTTTGAAAGAATAAATATCGCGTGTCCCCGCAGCACGCTTACTGAGGCGCTGACAAGACTGCGCGACGCTATAAATGAATAATTTTAATGAATGGAGCCGGTATAGCCTGAAACTATATCGGCTTCAAGTTTTTTAGAATTAACACATTTACCTACTGGAATGATATATTAACGCAAGCAAGAGAAATTGATGCGATGACAACTTAAGCATCAGACAAAAGAGGTGATAACTAATGTCAGTACTTGTAGCAGTTGCAAGCGACGATGGACAAAATGTAAATATGCATTTCGGATGGGCACACGAGCTGCTGATCTACAAGGTTGAAGAGGACGGCAGCTACGAGCTGGTGGATGAAAGAGAGGTTCCGGAGCTGAAACGATGTGAGGCACCTGCTGAGAGCAAAGAAACCAATCAGTCAGAAGAGACAACAAATGATGTTTCGAAGAAAATATCAGACGACCGGGGGACTGCGAATGATAAGGAACAGCAGGGCAGCATAAAAGAGTTCCTTGAGAAGAGCGGAGCCGGATGTGGAAACGGTCACAGCTGTGGTGAGAATTTCAAAGACACAGATGTAGATAAGATGATCGAAACCTTTGCAGACTGTAAATACATACTTGCACTTAAGGTCGGCAGGGTCATGGAAAGGATATTCAGAACAAAACAGATCAGCTGCTTCTCAGTTGATCTTCCAATAGATGAAGCCTTAAAGAGTATAGCGGTTTACGAAAAGCGTAAAAGCAGCAAACCGGCAGAATAATAACGATGGATGATAAACAAATGATTAAGAAAGGAATTAAAGCACCATGTTAAATATAAGCACACCAAAATATTACATTAGTGAGCCGGGAGCGATCAACAGCCTCGGACGAGTTACAAAAGAGATAATCGAGTTTAACAGAGTCGGAAGAAAAGAGCTTCCGGCAGACAGAGTTAAAAAGGTATTTATCGTTGCTTCTCCAACAGCCTGGGAGAAGGCAGGAGAAAGCGTATTATCCCAGCTTCAGGGCGAAGGGATAGAAAATAAGAGAGCTGAGTTTAAGGGCTATCCTTCAGAGAGACAGGCAAGAGAATACGCTGCAGAAGCCGGAGAATACGACGCAGAAGTACTTATAGCAGTGGGCGGCGGCAGAACGATGGATGTTACGAAGGCAGCAGGAACCTTTGCAGGACTTCCGGTAGTAACGGTTCCTACGATAGCAGCAACCTGTGCAGCCTGGGCGGCGGTTTCAATCCTTTACACAGATGAAGGTGATTTCGACAAGCCGCTTCCGAATCCGGTATCGCCGAAGGGAATCATCGCAGATACAGATATCATTGCAGCGGCTCCTTCAAGATACATCAAGGCCGGTATCGCAGATACACTTGCAAAGTGGTATGAGCCGGTTTACGGATCAAAGGAAAGCTACACAACGAAAATATCACAGCACGGCGCAAAGCTGGCATATGACGTGATAGTTGAGAAGTCAGTTAAGGTTCTTGAGAACATCGACAAGGGAGTTGTTGATGAAGATACGATCAAGATCATCGATGCCATCATCTATCTCGCAGGCTTCGTAGGAAGCTTTATCGGAGAGAGAGCCTTCGGAGGCTTTGCACATCCGTTTTACCATTCTTCGCGCAGGATACCTTCTACAAGAAAGACACTTCACGGTGAACTGGTAGCCTTCGGAATGGTAGCACAGCTGATATTTGAAAAGAGAGACGATGAGCTGGACGGCCTGACAGACATCCTTGGAAAGCTTGATTCACTCCACACTCTGGAAGATATCGGTCTTACAGAATACGAGGACAAGCTGGTGATAGCAAAGAGGATACTTGATGAGCAGAAGGGCTGCGTAGCACAGGGACACAGTGCCGAAGAGATAGTTGAGGCATTCGATAAGGCCGGAGCACTGAACAAGAAACTCACAGCATAAGCAAATAACAGATAGATAAAACCACCGTGATCAGGCAGAACAGCAGGCGGATAAAACAAACAGTCGGATAATAAAAAACAGATCATGAAAGGAGAACAGCCTTGGGAGTACGAGAGAAAAAATCAGTTGAGGCATTAAAACTATATAAGGCAGCGAGGACTCAGGAGTCGGTTTGCAGGGAATACGGAATCGACATTAACAGCGTAATAAAGCTTGCCGGAAACGAGAACCGCTTCGGGTGTTCCCTTAAGGTAATAGAGGCGCTTGATAAGAAAAAGAATGAATTTGCATTTTATCCGGACTTCAATGCAACAGCGCTCAGGACAGCTCTTTCAGAAAAGCTGGGAGCCCCGAAGGAAAAGTTCATATTTGGAAATGGATCCTTTGAACTTCTTTCGCTGGTAGGCGCAGCGTTTATAGATGAAGGTGATGAGGCAATATATGCAGATCCATCCTTCGGCTGGTACGTAAATGTAACCACACTTAACGGAGGAAAGGTAGTAAAGGTTCCCGTAAATAAAGATTTTGCGGTTGATACCGAGGCCATGCTTAACGCGGTTACAGATAAGACCAAGGTAATCTGGCTCTGTAATCCGAACAATCCGACAGGAACAGTCCTTCCGGGCAGCGAGCTGAAGGATTTCATAAGCAAAATCAGAAGGGACATACTGATAGTTCTGGATGAAGCATATATTGATTTTATAGATGAAGAGGAAAATGGCGGACCATATATTGACACGGTTAAGCTCCTTGAGGAGTACGACAATCTGATAATACTCAGAACATTTTCAAAGTCATACGGTCTGGCATCCTTCAGGATAGGCTATGGAATAGCCGACGAAGCAATAATCGATGGGCTTACAAAAGTTAAGCTTCCGATAAATACCACCTTTGCATCGCATGTTGCGGCAGAGGCGGCTCTCCTGGACGAAGAGTTTAAGACATACGTAGTTGAGAGCGTCCGGGAAGAAAGGAAATATTACTATAACGCACTTGAAGAGTTTGGATTCACAACAGTTCACTCCAACGGAAACTTCATATTTGTCCATACCGGCAGGGACGGCGGACGGATTGAAGAGGCACTTCTGAAGAAGGGCATCATGATAAGAAATGGTGCAGAATTCGGATTTCCGGGACATGTGAGGATCTCAATAGGAACTCATGAAGAGAATGTAAAGGTTGTTGAAGCCTTCCGCAGCGTTATCGGTGATATTCCGGAAGTAAAGGAAGGTGATTGATATGGCTGAGAGTATTTCAAATGAAGAAAAGTCCGGCCGGGAGAAAAACATCATACTCAAAGCGAGCGGGATCAAGAAAAATTTTGGGAAAAACGAGATCCTGAAGGGAGTCGACCTTGAGGTCGAGAAGGGAGATATAGTTGTCATACTCGGACCATCCGGGGCAGGAAAAACGACATTCCTTCGATGTTTAAACTTCCTTGAAAAACCGAATAAAGGGCTAGTGACAATAGATGGTCTCACAGTGGATGCGGCACATGCATCCAAGAAGGAAATACTGGCACTCAGAAGAAAGACAGCCATGGTATTTCAGCAGTATAACCTGTTTAAGAACAAGACGTCGGTTGAAAATATAACCGAAGGACTTATCCAGGTTCAGAAGGTTCCGAAACAGGAGGCCATAAAGATAGCAAAGGAGCACCTTGACAAGGTTGGGCTGTCGGAAAAATACGATTCGTATCCGGCAAATATGTCCGGAGGACAGCAGCAGCGTGTTGGAATAGCAAGAGCGCTGGCCCTCAGACCTGAGGTGATACTTTTCGACGAGCCTACATCGGCGCTCGACCCAGAGCTTGTCGGAGATGTGCTTTCGGTAATGAAGAAGGTCGGTAAGACCGGAATAACAATGATAGTCGTAACTCACGAGATACAGTTCGCTATGGATATAGCGACCAAGGTTGTGGTTATGGATAACGGCGTAGTCATCGAAGCAGGAACACCAAAACAGATATTCTCAAATGCAAAGGAAGAGAGAACCAGACAGTTCCTCAAGAAGATAGTGCCGGAATACTCATATGTGATCTAAATACGAAACACTTAAAAACGTATTTTACAAATCAAATAATAAAAAAGGAATAATAAAAAGAAAAGAGGAAATAACAATGAAGATTTTTACAACAGTTAAGCGAAAGTTAAAGAGAACAGCGGCAGCAGGCCTCGTAGGAGCAGTGCTCGTAACAAGCCTTGCAGCATGTGGAAAGAAGAAGGAAGAGAAGACAGCAGACGGTCAGACAGTTACGACCATTAATGTCGGTGTTATAACAGCCGGTGATAAGACATCATTCGTAGATGATAAGGGTAAGCTTACAGGTTATGAGATCGAGCTTATGAGAAAGATCGATGAGGAGCTTCCTCAGTACAAGTTTAATTTCGTTCAGCTCGAGGGACCTACACTTTTCTCATCACTTGATGCTAAGAAGGTAGACTTTATCTCAGGTAACTTCAGAAGAAGTGATGCAAGAGAAGAAAAATACTATCATACATACAGAGCTTATATCTCTACACCATATAACATCATCGTATTTGATGATAATACAACAATAAACAGTATTGAGGATCTTGAAGGCAAGAAGGCCGGTACAGGTGAAGGAAGCCTCATGGCTGATATCCTCAACGCATATATTAAGGAAAATAATTCTACTATCGAAGTAGTTTACTCTTCAGACCTTGTAGCAGATCTTTCAGCAGGAAGAATCGATGCTATCGTAATGCCTGGAAGACAGTTAGATATTTACAATGAGAAATACGATAACCTCAAGTTTAAGATCGTTGGCGATCCTGTAAGAGGTAAAGACGGATGCATGAAGGATTCAAATGCATACTGGTATGTAAGAAAAGATGACGAAAGTATAGCACTCAGAGATGCACTCAGTGAGGCACTTTACAAGCTTAGACAGGAAGGTGTTCTTACAGAGCTTTCAAATGAGTGGTACGGAAAAGATCTTACAGCAGGAATTGATGAAGAATGCGAAGAAGAAGTTAAAGAGATGTATGGAATCAAATAGTTTTCCGTATGTATTTAGTAAAGATTCAGATATAGAAGTTAAAGGAGAAAAATATGGTACAGGCATTTGAATGGAAATACGTACTTAAAGCTATGCCAAGATTACTGCATTTCATACCTATAACGCTCCTTATCTGGGCATCGATCATTTTGAGCGGAGTATTTGTAGGTAGTCTGTTTGCAGTGATCAGGACCAAACATATACCTGTTCTGGAGCAGCTGGTCAGAGTGATCATATCTGTTGTGAGAGGCATTCCGCCTCTCACACAGCTCTTTATATTCTACTTTGGTCTGCCGGCACTGTTTCTCGAGATCGGTATAGATATCACGAGAATCGACGGTATGTGGTTTGTTATCCTGGCGTATGGACTCAGTAACGGAGCGATAATATCAGAAAACTTAAGAGCTGCATTTGCAAGCGTTGGTAAAGGTCAGGAGGATGCTGCTTACAGTATCGGAATGACCGGAACGAAAGCATTTTTCAGGATAATGATACCACAGGCACTTATCGTAGCCCTTCCGAGCTTTGGAAACCTTTGCGTTGCAGCCCTCAAGAATACTTCCCTCGCTTTCAGCGTAGGAGTTATCGAGCTTATGACAACAGCAAATCAGGTTGCTACATTTACTATGCACAGAATGGAAAGCTATGTGGCAGTTGCTATTGTTTATTATGTTCTTTATCTGGTCATCAGGACCATATTCAGATTTATAGAGCATAAGGCTTCTTATCAGAAGGATTAATGGCCGGGAGGAAAACTATATGGAATTTGACTGGAAATTTTTCTGGGAGGTTGTAAGGGGAGCCGGCAAGGCTGTTCCGCTTACGCTTTACCTCTCACTTTGGTCCTTCTTTTTCGGACTACTTATCGCACTGGTAGTTGCGATACTCAGATATAAAAAAGTATTTATTCTGGATAAGTTTGCCGATTTCTATGTTTCCTTCATAAGAGGAACACCGGTCATCCTGCAGCTTTATCTGGTTTACTACATCATTCCTGCGATAGTTGATAACTTCATGATAAGGCATGGTTTCAGCTTTCGTATGAATCAGATAGAGATAAAGAAGCTGGTAGTGCTGACGCTGTCGATAAATATGTCGGCTTACCTGGCAGAGACCATTCGAGGCGGTCTCAATTCACTGGGCCGCAGCGAGATAGAAGCCGCAATGTCAATAGGCATGACAGGCGGACAGATACTGAGAAGGATAATAGTTCCACAGGTGCTTGTAATAAGCATTCCAAACTTCTCATCACATCTGATCGGAATAATACAGGCTACATCACTTGCCTTCTATGTAACACTTGTTGAGGTTACAGGAACAGCCAGGATCATGGCCATGGATAACTGGAAATATTTTGAAGCATATGTGGCAACAGGACTTATCTACTGGCTGCTTACCGTGGCTGTGGAGATAATAACATTCATCATTGAGAAACTAGTTGCCAGAAAGGGTTATTCACTCAAGGCATCATAAGAGCATGGTGTGAAAGAGTAACATGTATTGATAACAATCAGAGACAGAATAAAAAGGAGATGACAGGAATGTCGGGGATCTATAAAACAGATGAAGTAGAAAAGCTTGCAGCGGCCATATTTGAGGCGGCAGGCTTCAGAAAAGATTATGCGGCAAGAGTTGCGGACAATCTGGTCACAGCAGAGGCCAGAGGAGTTTATTCTCACGGACTTGTGCATATGATAGATTACGTGGACTTCTTCAAGAAGGGCATGATAACAAATGCAGATGTTGAGGTGGTCAGAGACAACGCGGCAACAGCGCTTCTGGATGCACATCATGCACCGGGAGCACCAAGCGGCGAGATCGGAATGGATCTTGCCGTAGAGAAGGCTAAGAAATACGGTGTCGGCATCGTTTCCGTAAAGAACGGAACACACTTTGGAATGGCTTACTTCTATGCAAGAAGAGCCTTGAAAGAAAATATGATAGGCCTTGCATTCACAAATGCAGGAGACATGGTGGCGCCTTTCGGCGGCAGGACAAAGCAGATCGGAACCAATCCGATATGTATAACTTCTCCTACGGGAGACGGCGGTGAGATAACCTTCGATGCTGCCACAAGCGTTCAGGCCTTCAACAAGCTGTATCACGCATCTGTTGAGAAGAGACCGATACCTCTCGGCTGGGCGATCGACCCTGACGGAAATGATACCACGGACCCGGATCTGGGAATGGCCGGCGCGCTTCTTCCATTCGGAGGCTACAAGGGCTACGGACTGGGCTTCATGGTAAATATCCTTACAGGCATACTCAGCGGCTCGTCTCTTGTCAGAAATGATGACGGCAGTATTTCAGAGGATATACATAACTGCGGTTTCAACTTCTGCGCGATAGACATCAGCAAGTTCACGGATCTTCAGGACTATTTCGATGGCCAGAAGCTCTTTGCCGAAAGGATAGTCAACTCGCCAAGAAAAAAAGGAGTCGACAAGATATTCCTTCCGGGCGAGATAGAGACTGATAAATACAACAAGGCCCTGAAGGAGGGCGTATTCCTTGGAGACGGAGTAGAAGGAAATCTGCTGAGACTTAAGGAAGAATATAATGTGTAATATTTTAAAGACCACGTTTTAGGAATAAAATGTGGTCTTTTTGTACCAACAGCTCCGGTGGACCGCCTGTGTTTCGGCAATCGGCGGTGATGGATCATGAGTGGTTTGTTATAGCCGGAAACTATAGCAACGTATCAATTTTGCGTATTAACGATTAACAGAGGAATCGTGGTAGTATAGCTAATCATAGAACAAAGGCATTAACATACGGTATTGATAGACGAGAAGGCATATCAGCCGGAACGGTCGGATTAACAAAGCTTCCGGCCAAAGGAAAACATATTTAAAAGGGAGTAACGCAATGGCAGTCAGATATTCAGGCGTAAGAGAATCCAGACAGAACAGATACAATGATCTGGGCGGCAGCAGTACAGAGCTGGCCGATAAGTTTGAAAAAAAGTGTATAAAGAAGGCGGAAAGGAGCTTTGAGCAGGGTCTTCAGTGCCAGGAGATAAACAGTCTTCAGGCCCTTGTATCTATAGAAGATTCTCTGCTGATCGTACATTCACCACAAGGTTGTCTGGGATGCGTCTCAGCCATGCAGGACCTCTACAGAGTTGGCCAGATCCACAGAGGTGTGAAGCATGTTAAGAATGCAAGGCTTCTATGTACGAACCTTGACAAGAAGAGCGTTATCTTCGGTGGTGAGAAGAAGCTGAGAGATACGGTAAAGCTTGGTATCGAGAGATATAATCCGAGGATCGTTTACGTATTTACCTCCTGCGCATCAGGTATCATAGGTGACGATATCGATGCAATATGTGGCGACCTTCAGGATGAGTATCCGGAAGTCGTGATGGTTCCGGTACACTGCGAGGGCTTCAAATCGAAAATATGTGCTTCAGGCTTCGATGCAGCGCTTATAGCTATCAACAAATACATCATAAAGGGCCAGAAACAGCCTACAGAGCATGATCTGATCAACCTCTTCGCACCGACCTCCATCAGCTACGCTGACCAGAAGGAGATGGAACGAATGCTGGAGAACCTTGGAATGAGAGCCAATTACATTCCGTTCTACAGCAACCTTGACAAACTGAGAAATATAACCGCCGCAAAGGCTTCAACCTCTATCTGTAAGGTATTTGCGGATGAGTTCATGAAGGAGCTGGAGAGCGACTATGGTATTCCGTACAGCCACACAGTCATGCCGATAGGAATAAGAAATACAGATAAGTGGTACAGAGGTATCGCGAAGATCATCGGCAAAGAGGCAGAGGCTGAGGAGATAATCAAAAAGGAACACGAAAGGATAGATCCACTGGTTGCAGCTATCAGAGAGAGGCTTCAGGGCAAGAGAGTATTTATCTGCGGAGGAACAGGACGAAGCTTTGCTGCGGCAGCGCTGATCGATGACTTCGGTATGAAGCTGGTGGGACTTGAAACACCTACCTACGACAGCGATGCACAGGATGATATAGAGTATCTCAACAAGACCCATGGTGATTTTGTGGTTGATATAGCAAACATGCTCCCATTTGAGCAGGTCAATCTGCTTAATAGGCTCAGGCCGGATTGTTTCATTGGCGTTGCGGACTGGGCCGCTAAGCTGGGCCTTCCGACAACTCACGTCTTAGACGGAAAGAGACCTACCATGGGTTACGACGGACTTATCTTCCTAGGAAATAAGATTGCAGACCAGTTTGAGAATCCAGGCTTCAACAAGAAGCTGGCGGCTCACAGGAAGCTTCCATACAAGGCAAGCTGGTTTGAGGAAGATGCCTTCAAATATATCACCGAAAAATAGAATCAGAGATTAAAAAAACGATTGAGAAATAAGCTTAAGATAGCATCAGTCGGTTAAGTATAGTGTTAAGAAGAGGTTAAAATATGTCAGCAATTACTGAAAATCCACGCGGAGGCTGTGTCCTTTCGGGAATAAATTCAAATCTTGCATCCATCGGAGGTATCTGTCCGATATTTCATTCGGGTCCGGGCTGTTGTCTTCAGACATCGGCAGCAGAGCAGGGTCAGTCAGGCGGAAAGAATATAGGTTATGTTTCCGGTTCATCCATCGCATGTACGAACATGCTTGAGAAGGAGGTTGTATTTGGCGGAACAAATAAGCTTCGCACAACGGTGCAGGGCGCAATAGATATCTACGATGCAAAGGTATTTTTCATTCTTACAGGATGTACCGCCGGTATCATCGGTGACGATGTTGAGAGCATCGCTCAGGAGTTCCGCGATAAGGGTCATGAGGTTTATGCCATCGAGACACCGGGCTTCCACGGCGACAGCAACCTTGGCTACGAGGTGACCTGGAACAATATCATCGATCAGGTGCTTCAGCCAAGAGAGAAGG
This sequence comes from Eubacterium sp., assembly GCA_017430325.1. Taxonomy (GTDB): domain Bacteria; phylum Bacillota; class Clostridia; order Lachnospirales; family Lachnospiraceae; genus Eubacterium_Q. The sequence goes on along the minus strand of JAFRNE010000010.1, from coordinate 77,302 downwards.
ATGAGAAGCTTGTAAATATATTTGGTATAGTTCCTTACCACGATCCATTCTGGTACGGAAATCTTGAGGAGATAAGAAGAATTCTTGAGAGACTCGGCCTCAAGGTAAATACCTTCTATACCAACCAGCAGACAATAGATGATGTTAAGAACAGTTCGGCTGCAGTCCTTAATATAGTCATCAATCCATGGCTATTTGAGAAGCCGGCGGATAAATATAAAGAGAAGTTCGGAATCCCTTGGATCAAATACCCGGGACTTCCGGTAGGTGCAACGGATACGACAGAGTTCGTTCGTCAGGTTGCAGAGGCTCTTTCGCTTGATAAAGAGCTTGTAGATAAGGTGATCTACGAGGAAGAGGATTACGTTTACAGCTTTCTTGAGCAGGCGATCGGAAGACTTTCATGGAAGAGATTCGGTGTTATCGCAGATGCTAACTCAGCAATCGGTATCACAAGATATCTTGCAAATGACTACAGCTTCACACCGAAGTTTACAGTCATTTCCGAGCCGGTCTACAGAGGACATGATGTTCAGCTGATCAAGGACAGGATCACGAATCTGGAATACGCAAAGGCACCAGAGGTTGTATTTGCCTTTGACCAGTACAAGATAAATGAAGTTATAAAGGGACACGATGATGTAACCCTCATCGTCGGTTCAGCAAATGACAGAGAGGCTGCATCTTATACAGAGGCGCAGTTCCTCGAAGCAACCTTCCCGGTAACCACAAGGCTCTTCTTCAACAGAGCCATCGCCGGATACCGCGGAAGCTTAACTTTTACAGAGGATTTATACGACAACTTATAGAAGCCGAGCAGTGCGAATAGCACTGCAACAAACATTAGAAAGGAGGCGGCCCATGACAGGCTTAGAAGAACTTAGAGCAAAACATCCATGTTTCGGAGGACATAAGGACAACATGGGAAGGATACATCTTCCGGTGAGTCCGGCATGTAATATAGGCTGCCGATTCTGTGACAGGGTAAGAAATGATTATGAAGACAGACCGGGAATAACCTCGAAGGTCATAAGCCCGGAGGAGTCGATAGATATAATCAGGAGAGCTCTGGAGCTTTGTCCGGAGATCAAGGTTGCCGGAATAGCAGGTCCGGGAGATACACTTGCTACCGATACGGCGCTTCAGACCTTCAGACTCATCAAGAAGGAATTTCCGGAGCTGATAAAGTGTATGAGTACAAACGGACTTCTCCTCAGTGAGAAGGCAGACGATGTGATCGATGTGGGGATCGACAGCCTCACGGTCACAGTCAATGCAGTGGATCCTGAGATCCTTGCGAAGATCAATAAATTTGTTGTTTACCATGGTAAAAAATACGACGGCGTTGAAGGCTGCAGGATACTTATCGAGAAGCAGCTTGAAGGTATCAAAAAGGTCTGCGATGCAGGCATCATGGTAAAGATAAATACTGTTCTTGTTCCGGAGGTCAATCTGGATCATATAGAGGAGATCGCAATGACGGTTGCAGAGCTGGGAGCAGAGCTTTATAACATCATCCCGCTTATCCCTGCGGCAGAAATGAAGGACTTCAGGGCACCGACAAGAGGCGAGGTATTTGCAGCTCAGCTTTCGGCAGGAAGATACATCGAGCTCTATACACACTGCCAGCACTGCAGGGCGGATGCGGCAGGAATACCGGGTGGAAAGGATATAAGCGCACAGCTTTATCTGCTGAAGACAGCAATGGAGGGCACCTTCTCACACGGCTAAAACAAATAATTACCTTCCGGCAAAACGCTTTCATTCGGCGCAGAGCCGGAGATAAACAGAACATCAGGAAAGAGGACATAAACAAATGGGAGAAATAAGACAGATTGCAATTTATGGTAAAGGTGGTATCGGTAAATCCACCACAACACAGAATCTTACAGCGGGACTTGTTGAGCACGGCAAAAAGGTCATGGTAGTAGGCTGCGACCCTAAGGCTGATTCCACAAGACTGCTGCTTGGAGGTCTTCATCAGAAGACTGTTCTTGATACAATTCGTGACGAGGGCGAAAGCTTCGAACTCGATCACATCATGAAGGAGGGCTTTGGGGGAGTCAGATGCGTAGAGTCCGGCGGACCTGAGCCGGGTGTCGGCTGTGCAGGACGAGGCATCATCACATCGATAAATACACTTGAGAATCTCGGCGCTTACACCGATGATCTTGATTTCGTTTTCTACGACGTTCTCGGAGACGTTGTCTGCGGTGGTTTCGCAATGCCTATCAGAGAGGGCAAGGCAAAGGAAATATATATCGTAGCTTCCGGAGAAATGATGGCTCTTTACGCAGCAAATAATATCAGTAAAGGTATTCAGCGTTATGCACGTTCCGGTGGAGTAAGACTCGGCGGTATCATCTGCAACAGCAGAAATGTAGACCATGAGCATGACCTTCTGAGAGCCTTCTCGAAGGAGCTAGGAACCCAGCTGCTTTACTTTGTTCCTCGTGACAATATCGTTCAGAGAGCTGAGATCAACAAGAAGACAGTTATCCAGTTTGATCCAAAGTCTAATCAGGCTAAGGAATACAGAAACCTTGCGGAGGCAGTTATCAATAATCAGAATTTCGTCATCCCTACACCGATGACTCAGGACAGACTCGAGGAGATCCTTTACGATTACGGATTTGCTGAGAATCCTGACAATTACAATATTTAATAATAATTACCTTCTAAAAATAAAGCAGTGGAGTGTCACCGGACAGGGCACTCCACTGTCTTTATGATGGATGGCCGCCGATGAACCGCGTGGATGAGAGTGGCTTGGCGGTATTGTCCACGTGCAAATTAGATGACAATCCGGACAGTATTTGTTATAATCATTAAGGCTGGTCCCGACAAAAAATAGATATAGACAGTAATAAAAGGGGACCGCTTAGGAAGGAAATATTATGAAGTTTATTGAGGAAATGGTTGAAGGCGAGCAGATTTCGGGAGTGTATTTCTGCAAGAATAAGGTGGATGCCAAGACCAAGGCGGGGAAAACGTATTATTCTGTATTTCTCCAGGACAAGACAGGGATACTGGACGGAAAGGTTTGGGACTTAAATAACGGAATAGAGCATTTTGAGACCAATGATTATATCAAGGTTGACGGTACAGTCACATCCTTCAACGGCTCACTCCAGCTGAACATCAAGAGGATCAGAAGGGCTGACGAGCGTGAATATGACGTTGCCGATTATATGCCTGTTACAAAGAATGACAGCGATAAGATGTACGACGAGCTTACAGGTATCGTTGAAAGCATCGAAAATAAATACCTGAAGGAGCTTCTCAGAAGCTTCTTTGCGAATGACAGTGAGTTCATCAAGAGCTTCAGAAAGCATAGTGCTGCAAAGTCTGTTCATCACAGCTTTATCGGAGGACTGCTCCAGCATTCGCTTTCGGTTGCAAGGATCTGTATTTATATAGCTGACAATTATGCGTCGGTGAACAGGGATCTGCTGGTGACCTGCGCACTGCTTCATGATATCGGTAAGACCAGGGAGCTTTCGGACTTCCCTCTCAATGATTATACGGACGAGGGACAGCTTGTGGGACATATCGTGACCGGTGCGATGATGGTACATGATAAGATCGCCGGGATCGAAGGCTTCCCTAAGAAGCTTGAAGAGATGGTAATGCACTGTATCCTTGCTCATCACGGTGAGCTTGAATACGGTTCTCCGAAGAAGCCTGCGATAATCGAGGCTGAGGCGCTTTCACTTGCCGACAATATGGACGCAAAGCTCCAGACCTTCACAGAGCATCTGGATAAGTATGCAAAGGAGAAGGAGGACTGGATGGGCTACAACAAGTTCTTCGAGTCAAATCTCAGAAAGACAACAGGATTCTAATATGACACAGAAAACGAATCTGTCCCAGAGGACAGCGGAAATACTTAAAAACAGAATTACGACCGAGAAGGCCCTTCTTCCGGGAGATAAGCTTCCGAATGAGAATGAGCTTTCGGCTGAACTTGGTGTTTCCAGAGCAACTCTCAGAGAGGCTATCCGTATTCTCGTAAATGATGGACTTCTCACGGTCTACAGAGGCAAGGGTACCTATGTTAGTGACAAGGCCGACCAGTTTGCGGGAACCGACAGGATTGGTAATATCGATACAAGCGACATGAAGGTCAGACTTCGTGATCTTTATGAGGCGCGTCTCATTATTGAGCCTGAAGCAGCCTTTCTTGCTGCAAATCGTGCAACGGATGAGGAGATCAGCGAGATACTAAGGCTCGGAGAGGTCGTTCAGAAGAATATCAAGAGGAATCCGAGAGGTTCGGAACGTATCAAATCCGAATCGGACTTCCATGGAGCTATCATGAAGGCGGCGCACAACGATTTTCTTGCGCAGTTCATACCGATCCTTACAGAGACTATCGAGAAGACCTTTGCGCTGGACGAGAATCTTGAGATAATCGCAGAAGATGCCTACAAGGATCATATTATGATAATGCATTTCCTGGAGCTTCGCGATGCAGCGGCTCTTCGCAGTGCAGTCACGATACATCTGCATCACGCAGCGATAAATGAGAATCTGAAACTGGATCTGTAAAACACTTAAGTATGGCGGGGGTGAATTATGGATAATAAAAAGAAGAGCAGCTTTTTTATTAAGTACAACGCACCTGTAACACTCACATTTGCATTGATATGTCTTATAGCACTGGGGCTTGGTGAGATGACGAATGACAGGATCACAAGAACTTTCTTTGCGGTATACGGGTCAAAGATCAGCTTCGCGTGGTTTATCAGACTCTTCGGACATTCCCTGGGACATATCAGCTTCGACCATTTCTTCGGAAATATGACGCTGTTCCTGCTCCTCGGACCTATCTTAGAGGAAAAATACGGTTCAAAGAATCTTCTGGAGATGATAGCTATATGCTCGGTGGTAGAGAGCGTGGTTCAGATCGTATTTATAAGAAATACAGCTCTTCTCGGCGCCAGCGGTGTCGTATTTATGATGATCATACTTGCATCGGCAGTTAATCTTAAGGAAGACCGTATACCGCTTACAATGATCCTGATAATACTCATCTATCTGGGTAAGGAGATCTGGGCGCAGTTTACCGCGCATGATCATATTTCACATATCACACATATTGTCGGAGGCCTCTGCGGTGCAGTATTCGGATTCATGTACGCAAAGGATATCGGAAAGAAGAAATCCTGAAAAATATGTGTATTTAGTGGTTTATTAGCAAAAAGTATGATATATTCAGTTGACAGGGCTGAAGTATTAGTGTAATATTCATGTCAGACATATCGCTCGGGTTGTCAGACAACGTAGACGGGTTATTCGGGCAAAGCGGACAACCGGCAGAGCAAAAAGATATATATTTTAAGGAGGAAAACAGAAAATGGCAGATCAGGCTAGAATTTTCTACAGTGAGGATTGTAATCTTTCACTTCTTGAGGGCAAGACAATTGCTATCGTTGGTTACGGTAGCCAGGGTCATGCTCACGCACTTAACCTTAAGGAGTCAGGTGCACACGTAATCATTGGTCTTTATGAGGGATCAAAGAGCTGGAAGAGAGCTGAGGAGCAGGGCTTCGAGGTTTACACAACAGCAGAGGCAGCTAAGAAGGCTGACATCATCATGATCCTCATCAACGATGAGAAGCAGGCAGCTATGTACAAGGAGGATATCGCTCCAAACCTTGAGCCAGGTAACATGCTTATGTTCGCACATGGTTTCAACATTCACTTCGGACAGATCGTTCCACCTGCAGACGTTGATGTAACAATGATCGCTCCTAAGGCTCCTGGACATACAGTACGTTCAGAGTATCAGGCAGGTAAGGGTACACCTTGTCTCGTTGCTGTTCATCAGGATGCAACAGGTAAGGCGCTTGATATGGCACTTGCTTATGGTGCTGGTATCGGTGGATCAAGAGCTGGTATCCTTGAGACAACATTCAGAACAGAGACAGAAACAGACCTCTTCGGTGAGCAGGCAGTTCTTTGCGGTGGTGTTTGCGCACTTATGCAGGCTGGTTTTGAGACACTTACAGAGGCTGGTTACGATCCAAGAAACGCTTACTTCGAGTGTATCCATGAGATGAAGCTCATCGTTGACCTCATCTATCAGAGCGGTTTCGCAGGAATGAGATACTCTATTTCAAATACAGCTGAGTACGGTGATTACATCACAGGTCCTAAGATCATCACAGAGGATACAAAGAAGGCTATGAAGAAGGTTCTTTCTGATATCCAGGATGGTTCATTCGCTAAGGACTTCCTTCTTGACATGTCTTCAGCAAGTGGACAGGCTCACTTCAAGGCTCTTCGTCAGAAGGCTTCTGAGCATCCGGCAGAGAAGATCGGTACAGAGATCAGAAAGCTTTATGCTTGGAGTGATGAGGCTAAGCTTATCAACAACTAATATTTGTCATTAATATGACTTTCAAAAGCATCCGATGAATGTCGGATGCTTTTTTGTGCTTTGTTGCTCTTTTGTTATGCCTCCTCTGCTATGATGACTGAGTTATGAAAAAGGCAGTGAAGAATATAAGACCTGGATCAAGAATGAGGGAGAAGCTCTTGCGAGGCAGCATGAGCTTGAGACAGCCGGCGAAAAGATCCGCATGGTGAAAGATATTCTCGACGGTAAGAAGACGGCAGAGCCAAGGCTATAAATGAATTTGCCAAGAGAACAGGTTCGCCTGAGTATAAGGCTGAGGCACCTCGTCAGGCGGCGGCCAATAAGAACAGTGCCAAGAAGAAATGATAAGAAAAAAATAATAGTATTTGCAGGGAAAATATGATACATTTAACAAGTAGGTTTATAAATTCTGTATAATGGTAAAAATATCATTTTATTTTACTTTGTATATCTACCCCAGAAGGAGGTTAAAAGATGGCTAAGAAGGAAGAAGAGGGCGTTGTTTGGAGAGATCGAAAGAGACATTTCGGACTTCCTATATCATTTACAGTATATAAGCTCAAGGATGACAGACTTTTCCTGCAGCAGGGCTTTTTCACAACAAGATATGAGGAGACACTTCTTTACAGGATCAGAGACCTGTCACTCAGAAGATCTTTTATACAGAAGATTTTTGGAGTTGGAAGTATAGTGGTTACTTCTTCTGACAAGTCCAATCCGTTTCTTGAACTCAGGAATATCAAGAATACCATGGAGGTTAAGGAAATCATCCATGCCAGAGTTGAAGAGATGAAGAATAAGAAGAGAATGCGCGTCAATGAGATGATCGACAGCCCGTTTGACGGAGATACTGAAGGCGATATCGATTTTGATGACGAATTATAATGCTACGAAATATTTACTAGGAAAGGTAAACAGAAATGAAGGCAGCAATAATAATGGGTTCTACCAGCGATCTTGCAAAGGTTGAGCCTGCGGTAGAAATACTTAAGAGCTATAACGTTGAGGTTAAGGTTAGATGCCTCTCTGCTCACAGAGCACATGCGGCATTGGCTGATTTTATGAATGAGATCAACGGTGACGGTACAGAGGTCGTTATCGCAGCAGCAGGAATGGCAGCGGCTCTTCCTGGAGTAGTTGCATCACAGACAGTTCTGCCGGTTATCGGAGTTCCGCTTTCAGGATCAAATCTTGAGGGTATGGATGCACTCCTCTCAATTGTACAGATGCCACCCGGAATACCTGTAGCAACGGTTGCGATAAACGGCGGCAAGAATGCAGCTCACCTCGCACTTCAGATCATGGCAGTTAAATATCCTGAACTGCGTGACAGACTCCGTGCCGACAGAAAGGCTATGGAAGAGGCTGCAGAGAAGGCAAATGCAGAGGTTATCGCTAAATTTGAATAAATAAAAATACTTTCAGGGAGAGGCGCATATTGCACTTCTCCCTTTGACCATGTAAAGATGTCGGGAAAAAAGAAAACAGAAACAGCCAAAGAAATAAAAGTGGATAATGCTTCAAAGTCTGCTGAGCAGGCGAGAAAGAAGAGAATATTTGATATCATCCAGATCGGTAAGAGAGGAGATCTTCCGAGCAGGGCGTTTGATATCTTTATTGTTGTGGCCATTCTTCTGAATATCACGACACTCATTCTTGAAACCTTTGAGGAGCTTGATGAATATACGGGGCTGTTCAAGGTTGTCGAGTTTGTGACGGTCCTTATCTTCTGTGTTGAGTATTTCCTCAGGATATGGACGGCGGAATATCTTTATCCGAAGCTTACACCGAAGAAGGCAAGGCTGAGATTCCTTGTTTCCTATGATGGTATAGTCGATCTTCTGACTATCCTTCCGTTCTTCTTCCTTTCAGGCTTTGCGGCTTTCAGACTGCTCAGAGTTGTAAGAATATTCCACCTCTTCAGGATAAATGCGAAGGATGACTCCTTCAGCGTTATCACGAAGGTCCTGCTGGAGAAGAAGAATCAGATATTTTCATCGATATTTATCATACTTGTACTTATGCTTGCTTCTTCACTCTGTATTTACAGCGTTGAGCAGAATGCACAGCCGGAAGCTTTTAAAAATGCGCTTTCGGGCATCTGGTGGACGGTTGCAACTATATTTACGGTTGGTTACGGAGATATCTATCCGGTGACTTTCGTTGGAAGATTTCTTGCCGTAGTGATCACCTTTCTGGGAGTTGGTGCGGTTGCTATTCCTACAGGTATCATCTCTGCCGGTTTCGTTGAGCAGTATACCAAGGCTCAGAACGCCAGCGAGAAGAAAAAGGGACTTGGTGGCAGAAAGAGAAGCACAGAAAATGTTATTGTCGAGGATGATTCGGAATACATCGATATGACTGTCAGAGAAGTGGAAGAGAAGTATAATGTTTCTATTGCGATAATCATCAGAAATGATATTCTGGTGCTCCCTGAAGATAATGTCAGGGTCGAGGCAGGGGATACGATAGTTTACCAGAATGTGTAAAATATGGTCATGTGCCGGAATGAACAATATCATAGACCGGTGTTATGGCATAGTGGAGTGTTGAAATGAACAGCGAAGCCAGACTCAAACTTAAATCATCACAGCTTATACCGCTCAGCTTTCTTGGAGCGATAGTGATCGGCACGATACTTCTGATGCTTCCGATCGCGAAGGCGGGCAGCGGAAGTGCTGATCTTACAACTGCATTTTTTACTTCGACAACATCAACCTGTGTTACAGGACTTGTGGTGCAGGATACATTTTCCTACTGGAGTCTCTTTGGTAAGATCGTCATCCTGATACTTATCCAGCTTGGAGGACTTGGAATCATAGCGGTAACTTCGGTTCTCATGCTTGTGATCCACAAGAAATTCTCACTGTACCAGTCCATAATGCTTCATGATGCATTCAACCTGAATTCCATGACCGGTCTCAGGAAATTCCTGAAATCGGTTTTCCTTGGAACCTTCATCGTTGAAATGTTTGGAGCTTTGATATATTCGATAGTATTTATCCCTCAGTTCGGATTCGGGCGGGGATCCTGGTACTCTGTATTTACTGCGGTTTCGGCGTTCTGTAATGCAGGTATCGATATCATCGGACCAAACAGTCTGATAGATTATAACAGTGACCCGCTGATCATGTTCAATACCATGTTCCTGATCATAATGGGCGGTCTTGGATATGTTGTCTGGTTTGATTTCCAGAAGAAGCTTAAGGAAAAGAGAGAGAAGGGCTTTGGATTCATCACGATGATGAAGAGGCTTGGAGAGCATACAAAGCTTGTTCTTTCAATGACAGCTGTGCTTATACTCTTCGGTGCGATATTTGTATTCTGTATGGAGTATGATAATCCGGAAACCCTTGGAAATATGAGCTTCCCGGACAAGATCATGAACAGTATCTTCCAGTCCGTGACCTTCAGAACGGCAGGCTTTGCGGCGGTTCCGCAGCAGGCTCTGACAGAAGGAAGCTGCACGATCGGTTCCCTGCTGATGTTTATCGGTGGTTCGCCTGTGGGTACTGCAGGTGGTGTTAAAACCATCACATTCTTCGCTCTGATGCTTAATACGGTTGCTTTCATCAGAAACAGAAACGAAAATACAGTATTTAACAGAAGATTTACTTCTGACCTTATACATAAGGCAACAGCGATCATTTCGGTCAGCTTCATGGTAACCTTCGTATTTCTTGTGGCACTTATCATGTCTAATGATGTTTCACTTGTGGACGGTATGTATGAAATGTTCAGTGCGACTGCAACTGTAGGTCTTTCGAGAGCGCTGACGCCGACACTGAATACCTTTGGTAAATGGCTGATTATATGTGCCATGTACCTGGGACGTATAGGACCTATTTCCATGGCTCTCTTCTTTAATTACGGAAGTGGGGCGAAGAATCAGGTAAGCTACGCAAAGGGCGATTTCTTTGTGGGATAGCATGATTTAGTTAAATATTTACTTTAAGGCTTAAAATATTGTGAAAAACAATATTTTAAGCCTTTTTTATTGCCCTCAGGAATGATGAGGATTTGTGAGTTTTTTACATGAAAAATTCAATATTGCATTGACAAAATAGCCATAATGTATTAAAAATATAATTAGATTTACTTAAAAAGTAAAGTAAAAATATAAGGAGGCGTTAACCTTGGATTATAGAGAGGCATATAAGAAGTGGCTTGAAGACCCTTACTTTGATGAAAAGACAAAGGAAGAGCTTAGAAGCATCGAGGGTGATGAGAAGGAGATAGAGGATCGTTTTTACAGAAGCCTTGAGTTCGGAACCGGAGGACTCCGTGGAGTTATCGGAGCCGGAACCAACAGAATGAATATATATACAGTCAGACAGGCTACGCAGGGACTTGCCAATTATATCATTAAGAGCGGCGGTCAGGATAAGGGCGTGGCTATTTCCCATGACAGCAGACTTTTCTCACCTGAGTTTGCAAGAGAGGCTGCAAGGGTGCTTAACGCAAATGGTATCAAGACTTATCTTACTGAGTCGTTGAGACCTACACCTTACCTTTCATATGCAGTAAGAAGCTTTGGATGTATCGCCGGCATCATGATTACTGCCAGCCACAATCCACGCGAATACAACGGTTACAAGGTTTACTGGGAGGACGGCGGCCAGATAGTTCCTCCGCATGACAAGGGAATCCTTGCCGAGGTTGCTAAGGTTACTGATTTTGCTGATGTTAAGACCATTGATGAGGATGATGCAAGATGTGCCGGACTCTTCAATGTGATCGGTACTGATTTTGATGATAAATATATCGCAGAGGTTAAGGCAGAGAGTATTCATCCGGATGTGATCGCCGAGATGGCGAAGGAATTCGTTATTGCTTACACACCTCTTCACGGAACCGGAAATGTATGTGTAAGAAGAGTTCTCCGTGAGCTGGGTTTCGAGAAGGTTTATGTTGAGCCTGAGCAGAAGATCCCTGACGGGACCTTTCCGACGGTTGCTTATCCGAATCCTGAGGATCCAAAGGCCTGGGAGAAGGTTCTCAGCCTTGCAGAGGAGGTTAAGGCTGATATCGTTCTTGCTACAGACCCTGACGCCGACAGACTTGGTGTTTACTGCAGAGATAATGTGAACGGCGGCTATATCAGCTTCACCGGAAATATGTCCGGAATGCTCATCGCCGAGTACATACTCCGTGAAAGAAGAGCAGGGGGCACGATGCCTGAGAATCCTGCACTTGTTGAGACGATAGTTACCACCGATATGGCCAAGGCTCTTGCTGAGGCTTATGATGTGAAGCTTATCGAGGTTCTCACAGGCTTCAAATATATCGGTGAGCAGATAAAGATATTTGATGAGACCGGCTGCAATAATTATGTATTTGGCCTTGAGGAAAGCTACGGCTGTCTTGCTGGCACCTACGCACGTGATAAGGATGCGATAGTTGCGGTTATGATGCTCTGCGAGGTTGCTGCCTTCTACAAGAAGCAGGGAATGACTCTCTGGGATGCAATGCAGAAGCTTTATGAGAAATACGGATATTTCAAAGAGGGACTTGATACCCTCACCTGCAAGGGAATAGATGGCGCTGAGCAGATCAAGGCTCGTATGGAAAGCTACAGAAATGATACACCTAAGGTTCTTGGCGGACTTAAGGTTACAGCCTTTCGTGATTATAAGACAGATGTAAGAGTGGATATGGAAACCGGAGAGAAGAGTTCAACCGGACTTCCGACCTCGAATGTACTGTATTTTGAACTTGAAGGAAATGCATGGTGCTGTGTCAGACCATCAGGTACCGAGCCGAAGATCAAGTTCTACTATGGTGTTAAGGAAGACAGTGCCGAGAAGGCTGACGAGAGACTGCAGCTGATCAAGAAAGACCTTATGGGTGAATAATCGGCGAATGATATGTACAAATAATGGCATGAAGGAGTACCACAAAAATGCTGGAAACAATGAAAAGGGAATTTGAAGGGCATGTAATACCCTTTTGGAAAAATATGATCGACAGGGAGAACGGCGGCTACTATGGCCTGCTGGATTTTGACCTTGTACTCGATAAAAAAGCCAAGAAGGGCTGCATACTTAACAGCCGTATCCTCTGGTTTTTTTCAAATGCATATATGACACTTAAGGATGAGAGCTATCTGGAATATGCAAAGCAGTCCTTTGATTTCCTGAAGAAGGCTTTCTACGACTATGAGAATGGCGGAGTTTTCTGGTCTGTGACCTACGACGGAAAACCGGAAGAGGATCTGAAGCATACCTATAATCTGGCATTTGCGATATATGGGCTTGCATCATATTACGATGCTGCGAAGGATGAGGAAGCTCTTGAGATAGCGATGTGCATCTTTAGGACTATCGAGGATAGATGCAGAGATGCAGAGGGTTATCTTGAGGCCTTTACCAGAACCTTCGGAACCATGTCCAACGAAAAGCTTTCAGAGAATGGTGTTATGGCGACCCGTACGATGAATACTCTTCTTCATGTTATGGAGGCCTACACCGAGCTTTACCGCGTAAACAGCGATGAAGAGGTGAAGGAGAGGCTCTGGGAGATACTTGATATCTTCAGAAATAAGATTTTTAACCCTGCTAAGGAGAGGATGGAGGTTTTCTTCGACAAGGATTACAACTCACTGATCGACCTTCATTCCTTCGGACATGATATAGAAACTGCCTGGCTGATCGACAGAACTGTTGAGGTTCTTAGAGCTGAGGGCACAAAATACGATATGTCAGACATCACCGGCATCCTTACCGAGAAGATCTACCGAGACTGCTTTAAGACTGACCGTCTTCCGGCTGAAAGCGAGAAAGGCGTAGTTGATGAGACTCTTGTTTGGTGGGTTCAGTGCGAGACAGTTGTCGGATTTATCAATGGTTATCAGAAGACCGGCGATAAGAAATACCTTGAGGCTGCTGAGAAGACCTGGGACTTCATCATGAAATACTTAGTTGATGAGAGAGAAGGTTCTGAATGGTACAGCGATGTGAATAAGGACTGCGTTCCGGAAAGCAGAAAGCCTATCGCGGATGAATGGACCTGCCCGTACCATAACGGAAGGATGTATTTTGAAGTGATCAGAAGAATGGGAGAATAAGAAAATGTTTAACAAAGAATACGAAAGACAGCTGAGCAGATACAAGGCTCTGATATATAGAAAAAATGAGAAGACTGAGTTTTATAACGGTATTTATGACAGATGGAGATATCCTGTTCTGACAAGACAGCATATTCCTCTTTTCTGGAAATACGATCTTGATCCTGAGACCAATCCATATTTCATGGAGAGGCTTGGAGTGAACGCGGTATTTAATTCCGGCGCGATATATCTTGATGGAAAATACTATCTCGTAGCGCGTATCGAGGGGAATGACAGAAAGAGCTTCTTCGGAGTTGCGGTTTCCGAAAGCGGTGTTGACGGCTTCGAGTTTATGGACGAGCCGGTCATCCTTCCGGACACCTGCCCGGAGGAGACAAATGTTTATGATATGAGACTCACAAAGCATGAGGACGGTTATATTTACGGCGTCTTCTGCTCTGAGAGTAAGGATACAAGGACTGCAGACCTTTCGGCAGCGGTTGCAGCGGCCGGAATCGTAAGGACTAAGGATATGAAGACCTGGGAGAGGCTTCCAAACCTTGTTACAAAGCGTTCACCTCAGCAGAGAAACGTGGTTCTCTATCCTGAATTCGTTAATGGAAAATACGCCTTCTACACCAGACCGATGGATGATTTTATCGATACCGGAAGCGGCGGAGGAATAGGCTTCGGCCTTTGCGATGATATCGAGCATGCTGTTATCGATGAGGAGATCATCACCAGCAAGAGAAAATATCACACAATCACAGAGGCTAAGAACGGCGCGGGTGCAACACCTATCAAGACCGACAAGGGTTATATTCATATCGCTCACGGCGTAAGAAATACAGCTGCCGGACTTAGATATGTTATTTATGCATTTGCAACAGCTCTTGATGATCCTTCAAAGGTTATCGCTGAGCCGGGCGGTTTCCTTATCGCTCCGCTTGGAAGAGAAAGAGTCGGTGATGTAAGCAATGTTGTATTTACAAATGGCGCCATCGTGAATGATAAGGATGAAGTATTTATCTATTATGCTTCTTCTGACACAAGACTTCACGTTGCGACCACAACTCTTGATAAGCTTAAGGATTATGTATTTAATACACCTGAGGATCAGCTTCGTTCGGTTGACTGCGTAAAGCAGAGATGTGAACTTATCCGTAAGAATCTTGAATTTGTGAAGAAGAACTGATAGAACCTGATAAGCGGCGAAAGCTGATGAACAAAAACGTCAGTTGAAATATATGTTGAAACATAAGAGGAAAAACAGATGGACATCTTAAGAATAAAACCTGTTTTTAAAGAAGTACTTTGGGGCGGAAGACGTCTTCATACTGATTTCGGCTATGATATCCCAAGCGATCATACCGGAGAATGCTGGGCGGTCAGTGCGCATCCGGACGGAGAGTGCGTGATCGACGGCGGAGAATATGACGGTGTGCTTCTTTCAAAGCTTTGGGATGAGCATAGAGAGCTGTTCGGCAATTATGATTCGGACAGATTTCCGCTCCTTACAAAGATTATAGATGCAAATGATGATCTGAGTATCCAGGTGCATCCGGATGACAGCTATGCGGCGGTTCATGAGAACGGCTCGCTGGGCAAGATGGAGTGCTGGTACATTATCGACTGCGATGAGGATGCTTCCATAATCATTGGCCATAATGCGAAAACAAAAGAAGAGTTAAAAGAAATGATCGATAACGATCGCTGGGACGAACTGATCAGGAGGGTTTCAGTTAAGAAGGGGGATTTCTTCCAGATCGATCCGGGTACGGTTCACGCTATCAAGGCAGGAACACTTATACTGGAGACTCAGCAGAGCAGCGATATTACCTACAGACTTTACGATTACGGCAGACTGCAGAACGGTAAGCCTAGGGAGCTTCATATCGAGAAGAGTCTTGATGTGATCGATGTGCCGTTTGTTGAGAAGAGAGCCTTCGAGAACAGCGACTCAGACAGCTGGCTGAAGCTTCTCTACAGCTGCAAATACTATTCTGTATGGAAGGGTGATCTTTCAGGAAGCTTCGAGCTTCCGCAGGAGATGGAGAAATATCCGTTCATCATCTGCTCGATCATTTCAGGCGAAGCTGAGATGAACGGTGAGAAACTGAAGAAGGGTGATCACTTCATCATTCCGGCTGGAATGGGTAAGGCTGTTTTTAATGGCAATGCGGAGATGATACTTTCATCACCGATCAATATAGCGTGACAGAGTTGTCGACATTGTATGCAGTTGAAGAATAACAACGTCAATGTGCGAGTATAGATATGAATTGTTATTGCTGGCATGAATTAAGGACATAATAAGAAAGAGATATTGTTAACATGAATAAAGATATATTTTGCAAAGGTTATACATGGGGATTCTTCAGTAAGCCGGGAGAATTCTTGACAGAAGGAGCGGCTGAATCAATGAAGAGGCTTGCTTCAAACGGGCTTGACTGGATATGCATAACAGTAAATGCATGGCAGGAGACCTTCTACAGCACAAGGATATTTTCGCTTTATGGAAGGACTCAGACCGACGAGGAGGTCATTCATGCCATAAAGATGGCGAAGGGGCTGGGCCTTAAGGTCTGCCTCAAGCCTATGGTAAACTGCCTGGATCATTCCTGGAGAGCAAGGATCAACTTCCCAAATGAGGCGGGCTGCAATTACTGGGATCAGTGGTTTGAATCATATACTAATTTCATGGTATATTATGCAGGCATAGCAGAGAAATATGGCTGCGAGATGCTCTGCACCGGCTGCGAGATGTTCGGAATGGATCTTCAGACCGAGCGCTGCAGCAGGATGATAGATGAGGTTAGAAAGCACTTTGGCGGCCTTCTGATGCATAATATCAATCACGGAGACGAGCTTCGTTTTGGCTGGCTGGATAAGGTCGATGTGATCGGTATCAGCGGTTACTATCCTGTAACTGATAAGGAAAATAAGGGCATTGATACCATGAGGGCAAGATGGAAAGAGGTTGTAAAGAATCTGGAGAAATGTCATGAAAAATACAAATGTCCGATCATGTTTGCTGAGATAGGTGCAAGAAGTGAAGCGGGCTGCTCAATGTATCCGTGGGATTTCAAGGATAGGCCGGAGCTTCCGACAGATGAGCAGGAACAGTCGGATTTCTACCAGAGTGCGATGGAAGCAACCTGGGATCTTCCGTGGTTTGCAGGATATTTCTGGTGGGACTGGAAGGCGACCATCCCTCCTATTGAAGAGGCTTCAAAGAACAGAGATTTCACGATCTATGGAAAACTTGCTGAGAAAACCTTAAAGAGCTTTTATACATCGAAGTAATAAGCGGAGGTCATAAGCTATGACAAGAGGCATAAAACACAGACTGGCTGCGCTTTTTCTTACGGCAGCGGTAGTGCTTTCCCTGGCGGGCTGCGGAAACAGTGGCAGTAATAAAAAGGATAATAAGACTACAGAGGTTGTGACGAGTGATTCCGGAACTGCAGCGGATGATACTACTGAGAGTGGAAACGGCAGCAATACGGAAAACGGTTCGGGCGACAGTACCGGAAGCAGCACAGAATACAATACGGGCAGTGCAACAACCGAGGGCGGCAATTCTTTACTTCCGGAAACAACGATCCCTGAACTTTCAATCGAAAAATATGATATTCCTGATAACGAGGGCATGAGATTTGTAAATAACCTGAGGATCGGCTTCAGCCTTGGAAATACCTTCGATGCTTATGTTGATACAAGCCTGAAGGATGAGATGGATACCGAAACAGCCTGGAACAGCGCGGTTATCACAGAGCAGGCTATCAAGGATTATCATGCGGCGGGCTTTGATACCATAAGAATACCGGTTTCATGGCACAATCATTTTACAGATGATGATTACACGATCTCAGAGAAATGGATGAACAGAGTAAACGAGGTTGTGGACTGGGCTATAAATGATGGAATGTATGTAATAATCAATATTCATCATGATAATCATCCTGAGGCAAACGGCTTTTATCCGGATGAGGAGCATATGGATCAGTCGGTTCATTACATCGAAAGGATATGGACTCAGCTTTCCGAGAGATATAAGGATTATGATGATAAGCTTATATTTGAGTCGATGAACGAGCCTCGTCTTGTGGGACATCAGTATGAGTGGTGGATCCCGGGGAATGATGCGGATGTTAAGGAATCAATTGAGTGCATAAATAAGCTTAATCAGGTATTTGTTGATACCGTCAGGGCTTCCGGTGGAAATAATGAGATCAGATATCTTATGTGTCCGGGCTATGATGCATCAGCAGATGGTGCGCTGAACAGTGGATTTGAACTCCCTGAGGATCCGACCGGACCTGCTGATCATATACTGGTTTCGGTACATGCATATACACCATATGACTTCGCGCTGAACCTTTCCGGAACTTCGTATTTCTCGGTTGAGAAAAAGAAAGGCACATCCGATATTGATTCTTTTATGGATAAGCTTTACAATAAGTTCGTTGCCAAGGGTATCCCGGTTGTGATAGGCGAGTTCGGAGCCCTTGATAAGGACAGAAATCTCCAGGAGAGAGTTGATTTCTCTGCGTACTATATTGCTTCGGCGAGAGCGAGAGGCATGACAGCACTGTGGTGGGATAACAATGCATTCTCCGGCAGTGGCGAGAATTTCGGACTTTATTACAGGTTTGGCGGGTATTTCATGTATCAGGATATTGTTGATGCACTTATGAAATACGTCGATTAAATTGTAAGTTATACCATTTATATAAAAAGTATAAAGGATAAGGGAGGGGTAAATAGTTGGAACAGACGGAAAAGAAGAAGATCACCATGAAGGATATCGCGCAGGAGATGGACGTAAGTATAGTTACGGTATCCAAGGCTCTGGCCGGTAAGGACGGCGTGAGCGAGAAACTGAGAGGTGAAATACTGGACAAGGCCAGAGAGCTGGGATATATCTACAGAAAATCAATAGACAGGGGCGAGGGACGCGACGTTGCCATCGTCATTTCAGAACGTTTCATCGGCGAAAATTCATTTTATCTGAAAATATATCAGAATATCCTGCTTGAACTGACCCAGAGAGGTTTTTCCGCTATACTTGCTGCAGTAAGAGAGGATGAAGAGGAAAACGGCGAGTTGCCTAAGCTCCTTTCACTTAAATCGATAGATCAGATGATCATTATAGGTGAGGTCAGCAATGCATTTTTGAAGACTGTGGAATCCACAGGCATCATATGTGTTCTGTTTGATTTTAGTAATGAGGACTTTGACTTTGACAGTGTTGTCGGCGACAATGTTAACGGAGGTTATATGCTGACACGTCATCTTGTACAGAATGGCTGCAAAACTCTCAGTTTCGTAGGAAGCTATCTCAGCACAAGAAGTAACCTTGACAGATATCTTGGATATAGAAAATATCTTATAGCAAATGAAATAACCCATTATGATAAATATCAGATTCCGGACCGTGGTGAGGATGGTATGGACATCGAACTTGTTATACCGGATGAACTTCCGGACGGCTTTATCTGCAGCTGTGACCATACTGCCTACAGACTGATCAATAAACTCAGAGAAAAGGGAATCAGAGTTCCTGAGGATGTAAGAGTTGTCGGCTATGATGATTATGCGGATAACAAGATCAAGGATGTACGGCTTACCACATATCGTGTTAATACAGGAGAAATGATAACCCAGTGTATGAATATCCTTGAGCAGCACTGTATCAATCCTGAATACAGACATGGTACTTCCATATCATATGGAGATCTGATAGTAAGAGATACGGGGGCAAAGATTTGAGTTCCTACATTTTTTTAACAATTGATGATATCCCACAACAGGTAACCCCTGATATTGTGGGATATCTTTTTAAGAAGAATATTCCTGCGGTTATGTTTGCTGTAGGTGAAAATCTGGAAAAATACATGGATATAGCCGTTCAGGCAGTAGAGAGCGGTATCCTTATCGGAAACCATTCGTATTCGCACCCTGCTTTTGAGAACCTTACTTATGAAGAGGGGGTTCGTGAGATAGAGAAGACTGAAAGGCTTATCGAAGAGGTCTATCGAAGAGCCGGAAGGGAGAGGCCGGTAAAGGTCTTCCGTTTCCCTTATCTTAATAAGGGTGGGGAGAATAAAGAGCTCTTTCAGAATTACTTAAAAGAAAAGGGTTTCTCAAAGATCGATGACAGTATGGTCGGATCGAAAGGCTATAAAGCAGCCGGCTGGGACAGAGATATAGATGTCACTTGTTCCTTTGATATCCAGGAATATAATATCCCTCCTGGGACACTTACTTTTGAGGACATAGTTAGGCGTCTTCATGAAGGCGACCCTGGTATGGGAAGCAATGTTTTTAATACAAATGAATATAATATAGTGCTTTTACATTCACATGATGACACGGAAAGGATAGTTCCGGGTTATTATAAAAAGCTTATAAATATGATAATTGAACAGGATGTTCATATCATTAAGCCTGAATGGACAAAATTTAGCTAAAAAAATGATTAATTTAGCAAAAAATACTTGTAAACTTTTTAGTTTATGGTATAATTTGCCATATAAGGTAAAAGAGTGCTTAAATTAGTATACATTTTTCATAAAACTCTTTAGATTGAATTTAGCTAAAATCCATATTAAAAAACCTTCCTATTTGGAGCCTGATATGTGTGTGGGATAGTGTGACTAGGTTTTACGCACACTATTCGACGCATATATCAGGCTCAGTGTGTGTTAGGAGTTTATTTTGAAGAATAGAAATATAAAAAAGCAAATGACGGCCTCATGTATGGCTGCAATGTTGTTACTTTCGGGATGTGCGTCAGGTGGAAAAAAGAACGATGAAAAGCCATCAGAATCCAAAGAGGAATTTGTACCAAGGACTGTGGCGGTCATCGAAGCAGAAGACGGACAGCTGATCGGAGTAAACAAAGAAAGTTCAGACGAAGGCTACTCGGGAACAGGCTACGTTAGTGGTTTTACTGCAGACGGTGACGCGGCAGTGATGAAGGTTCCTGTGGATGAGGATGGCTTTTATGATCTGCAGTTCACCTGTTCGATGCAGGGAGGCTACAAAGAAAACTATGTATATGTTGATGGTGAATCCGTTGGAACAGTAGCGGGTGATTCACCTTCATTTTGCTGTATTACCATCCCTCATGTATTTCTCGCAAAGGGTGACCATGAGGTTAAGGTTGAAAAATACTGGGGCTATATCAATCTCGATAAGCTTGAGGTTGTGACCGGAGCTCCCTTTGATGAAGACATCTACAAGGTGACTGAAAGCCTGGTGGATAAACAGGCTTCACCGAACGCAAGAAGAGTTTATAAATACCTTTACGATAATTACGGAAAAAATATAATAAGCGGCCAGTACTGCGACGGTCCTTTCGGCAAGGAAATGGCAGCCATAAAGAAGGAGACCAAAGAAGGCTCTCCTGATGGCGCAGGAAGGCTTCCGGCGATGGTAGGACTTGATATGTCCGGCTATTCGACCACAAGCATGGAGAACGGCATAGTACCGAATGCCATAGATATGGCAGAGATGGCCTGGTCAAATAACTGCATCATAACGATGTGCTGGCACTGGACGGTACCTTCCGAATACCTTACAGGAACCTGGTACAGCTCCTTCTACAAGGAACATACAAATATCAATCTGGACAGGATAATGAACGGCCAGGACGATAAAGGCTATGAGCTCCTTGTAAGAGACATGGAATCGGTTGCCACACAGCTGGAAATACTTTCTGAAAAGGATATTCCGGTACTCTGGAGACCGCTTCATGAAGCCAGTGGTGGATGGTTCTGGTGGGGAGACTGCAGTGCTGAGTCATACATAAAGCTGTACAAGCTGATGTATGAGATATTTACCGAAAAGCACGGGCTTCACAACCTGATCTGGGTATGGAACGGACAGTCGGCTGACTGGTATCCGGGGGATGATGTGGTGGATATAGTCGGAACGGACATCTATCCGGGACAGAGAGTATATACCTCACAGTATCCTAAATATATAGAGAATGTTGAAATACCGACTGAACGAAAGATAGTTACACTTTCAGAAAACGGATGCCTTGTGGATCCGGAGCTTGCGGTAAGAGATAACGCAATGTGGAGTTATTTCGGAACCTGGAGCGGTGAATTTGTCGTCGAAGACAGTACACTGATCGTCTATGACGATACTTATACAGATAAAGAGATGCTTAAAAAGGTTTACAACCATGAAAATGTCATAACTCGTGACGAACTTCCTGTTCTGTCGGAATACGAGATGGCGCCGGAGAGAAAATAATGGATGAAAATTTCAGGACCGAACCGGTTGATCCGGGCGGCGTAGGAGAAAAAAGATCCCTTGGCTGGATAATATTTGATGTGGAAGGACCGGTGGTCAGTTTTCTGACGAAGGCCGGAGAGTTGCTTCTGCTGAGCTTCATATTTACACTGTGCTGCCTGCCGGTCGTGACGATAGGTCCAGCCTGTACGGCGCTATACAGCACGGTGGTGAAGAATATCAGACATGGCAGAGGCTATCCTCTTAGAGAATTCTTCACAGCCTTTAAGAAGAGGTTTAAACAGTCCTTTATCGCAGGACTTGTGATGCTGATATGTTGTGCAGGACTTTACCTTATGTACAGGACGGTAGGCAGAACGGTATCAAGTTCATTTGCAAGGAAGAGCTTTATAGTGATCCTGACCGTGACCATGGCCGTATTTTTCTACCTGTATCCGATTCTTTCAAGATTCAGGATAAAGCTGACAAATGCATTTTCAATGGCATTTATCATGTGCGGAGAACATTTCCTGACGTCGCTGGCCGGCATACTTTCAATGGTCGGCATCGTCTACCTGTTTATGTTCATCCTGCCGCTGATAGCAGTACCGTTTATCCCGGGAATCTGGGTATATAGCATGAGCTTCCTCATGGAGAAGGCGCTTCGGAAATACATGCCGCCTCCGACAGAAGCGGATAAGGAGAAATGGTTCTATGAGTAAAGACAGATTAAGTATGGAGGGATATCTATGTCGCAGAAATTAAGGAACAGATTAATAACCCTTGGCGTGATCGTGGGTGTGATCCTGTTCTTTTATATACGTTCAAAGATGAATAACGATACAGTGACAGGCGGAAACTCACGCGTGGATTACAGTACGGAATATGGTAAATACATGGCTTCCTTCACGGATGCGGCAAGACCGGATGATGTGATCGAGATAAGCGGTGCAGACTTCACCACTTACACAGAGGAAGGCGAAGCTGTTAAGCCTGAGATAAAGAAGGATTTTGAAGGCTTTAAGGGCGACAGCGTTCTCACAGCCGAGGATGCAGAGATCACCTACACCTTTAATGTAAAGACTGCCGGAATCTACGAGCTTTCGATCGAGTATTATCCGGTGGAAGGAAAGAACTCGGAAATACAGAGAAGCTTCTACCTTGACGGCGAGATGCCTTACAAGGAGCTGGATATAGTTCAGTTCTCGAGAGTCTGGACAACAGATATTTCCAAGGCTGCTTTTGACAGCGGAGCAACAACAGTTAAATGGAATAAAGACAATCAGGGAAATGATATGAAGCCGACCTCCATCGAGGAGCCGGAATGGATAGTATCTTATCTCTATGACAATAATGGATACATCACCGAGCCTCTTTCATTCTATCTTGAGGCCGGAGAACATACACTGACTATCGAGTCACAGCGTGAGCCGATGCTTATCGGCAAGCTTACCTTCTCAAACAGCGACGAGCCGCTGAATTATGCACAGCAGAAGGCTAAGTGGGATGAAGCCGGTGCAGGCTACGTTGATGATGTTGAGATAGTTATAGAGGGAGAGGATGCAAGAAAGACTTCTTCACAGACTCTTTATCCTAAGCAGGATCAGTCATCACCTGCCCTCAGCCCATCAAGTGCAAGATACCTCCTTAACAATACGATAGGTGGTGAAAGCTGGGACAAGTCAGGACAGTGGATCGAGTGGGAATTCGATGTTCCACAGTCCGGATATTATGAAATATCACTTTATGATAAACAGAACTTCATGCGAGGCATCTATGTATCAAGAAAGATCTACATAGACGGCGAGGTTCCTTTCAAGGAGATGGAGAGCTACGGTTTCTATTATGAATCAGGCTGGAGACTCGACACCCTTCAGGATAAGTCGAAGGTTCCTTACAAGTTCTACCTTGAAGAAGGACGTCACACTCTGAGGATGGAAGTTGTTCTCGGAGAGTTCTCAGACGTTATTGCTGAAGTTCAGGATTCGGTTAACAAGCTCAATGCTATCTACAGAAGTGTCATCCGAATTATCGGAACAAACCCTGACACCTACCGCGACTACCAGATAGAAGCATCAATCCCTAATATCGTCGACGACCTTAAAGAGGTTAAATACGAACTTGACGATGCTATCAACACCCTCCGAGCCGCGGTAGGACATTCGTCAGATAAGGAAACGGTTCTCATAACCATGAGAGATCAGCTGGATTACCTTATCGATGATGTTGAGCATTTTGTAAGAGTTATCTCAACCTACAAGATAAATGTACGTGCCTGCGGTACCTGGCTTACACAGGTTATCAGCCAGCCGCTTCAGATCGACAGAATATATATCACTTCAAGCTCGAAGGATATCGATATTGACAATGACGGTTTCCTGAGCAAGGCATGGAACGAGATGAAGAGACTCGGATATTCCTTCGTGATCGACTACAACTCAATGGGAGCTACAGGAGATTCAAAGGACAATCCGACCATTACTCTCTGGATAGGAACAGGACGTGATCAGGCAAATGTTATCAGAGCCCTGATCGATGAATCCTTCACCAGCCAGTACGGAGTAAATGTAAACGTTCAGCTGGTTGATATGAATACGCTTCTTCGTGCCGAGCTTGCCGGAGAAGGACCTGATGTGGCTATTCAGGTTGCAAATACCAACGGTATAGCAGGTGCGGTTCTTAATACCGGTAACGATACACCGGTTAACTATGGTATCAGAAAGGCAGTCCTCGACCTGAATCAGTTTGAGGATGCGGACGAGGTTAAGTCAAGATTCTTCGACAGTGCACTCACAGCCTTCAGTTTTGACGGAGCCCTTTACGCGCTTCCTGAGACAATGACCTTCCCGGTTATGTTCTACCGTAAGGATATCCTGGATGATCTCGGACTTGAGGTTCCTGAGACCTGGGATGATGTAAATGTCATCATGACAGTGCTTGCAAAGAACCAGATGGAATTCGGTATGCTGCCGAGTGAACAGGTATTTGCGATGCTTCTTTACCAGAACGGTGGACAGTACTACAACGAGGGCGGTATTTCATCTGCACTTGATTCGGATATAGCAGTAAATACTTTTAAGCAGTATTGCGAATTCTATACAGATTACGGCCTCGACAAGACAACAAGTGTTGAGGAGAGATTCCGTACAGGTGAGTGTCCGATCATAATCGCTGACTACACCGTATATAACAACCTCGAGGTTTCTGCTCCTGATATCGCAGGTCTCTGGGACTTCACAATGGTTCCGGGAACTGTAAAGGAGGACGGAACAGTTGATCATTCGGTAGGCTGTACAGGCCTTGCGAGCATGATCATGTCTGATACCGATGAACCTGATGCCTGCTGGACCTTCCTTAAGTGGTGGACCAGTGCAGAGGTTCAGGCTCTTTACGACAGAGAGATGGAAAGTCTCATGGGTTCTGCAGCCAGAGTTGCAACAGCGAATAAGGAAGCCTTCGAGCTCCTTCCATGGCCTGTAGACACCTACAAGAACCTGAGCGGTGCCTTTGATTATGTTAAGGGTATTCCACAGGTTCCGGGCGGATACTACTCATGGAGAAATGTAAATAACGCATTCTATACGGTTACCACCGAAACGGACACGGCTTCGCCACGAGAAGAGCTGATGGACAAGGTAATCTACATAAATGAAGAGATAAATTATAAACGAAAAGAATTCGGCTTGCCGACTGAAGACTAGGAAAGGGGGATATCAGAAAAGTGGACGACAAGAAAAAGTCAGATATTTTAAATATGCTGCATGATGCGGCAGATGACGAACTTGATATCGATCTTGATATCTCTCTCGATGATGAAGACGAAGCGGTTTTCGGAGAGGCTGTGACAGCTGATTCGCTGGATGATGCCGAGCTTTTCGGAGAAGATGCAGTAAAAGCTGAAGACGATGAGCTCTTCGCCAAGGCTATGCAGATGCATAAAAAAGATGAGATGGATAAAGCCAGAGCGGTCATCGAGGAAGAAAAACAGGCTCGTGCCGAGAAGACAGATCCGAGATACAGCTATGCGAAGACCAAGACGGATGCTGAGCTTGAAGAGGAGTTCGAGAGGGGCAGAAAGAATGCCCAGCTTGTAGCAAAGAAAAAGAACTCAGTAAGGTACAGAATGAAGAGAAGCAAAGCAAGTTACGCCATGATGGCGCCTTACTTCATCCTTTTCTTCACCTTCACGGTACTGCCGGTAGTAATGTCCATCGGACTCAGCTTTACCTACTTCAATATGCTCGAAGCTCCGAAGTTCAACGGATGGGCTAACTACATAAAGCTCTTCCTGCACGATGACATTTTCATCATATCACTGAAAAATACACTTATATTTGCGGTCGTTACAGGCCCTATAAGCTACATACTCTGCCTTTTGTTCGCGTGGATCATCAACGAGTTCCGCCCGAAGGTAAGAACCTTCCTGACACTTATCTTCTATGCACCTTCCATCTGCGGAAATGCATACATGGTATGGTCACTGATCCTTTCCAGCGACAGATACGGATATCTTAACGGACTTCTGATGAAGCTCGGACTTATAGATGAGCAGAGACTCTGGATGCAGGATGCAAAATACATCCTTCCCTGCCTTATAGTCGTACAGCTCTGGCTGTCACTTGGTACAGGTTTCCTGTCATTCATCGCTGGTCTTCAGACAGTTGATAAGTCACTTTACGAAGCAGCTGCCATTGACGGTGTTAAGAACCGCTGGCAGGAGCTGTGGTATGTAACCCTTCCGGCAATGAAGCCTCAGCTTATGTTCGGTGCGGTTATGCAGATCACACAGTCCTTTGCGGTAGCTGATATTTCGATACAGCTGGCCGGTAACCCGTCCGTAAACTACGCGGGTTCTACCGTCGTCACGCACCTTCTCGATTACGGTTCTACGAGATTTGATATGGGCTATGCCTCAGCCATAGCAACTGTTCTGTTCCTCCTGATGGTCGGAACGAACAAGCTTGTTCAGAGGCTGCTGAGAAGGGTAGGTGAGTAGGATGTTTGGAAGAAAGAAAGATACAGTACTTCAGCCACTTACTCACGGTGCGGTAGTCATTCCGCCTCCAGTTCCTGATAAGGACCCGGATGCGGTGGTTGCAAGACTTCAGAAGAAAACCTACAAAGAGAAGAAGGTCAACCGTTCAGTGGCTGGTAATGGAATACTTTTCGCGATAATGATCATCTGCGGCATATTTATGTCTCTGCCGCTGGTAATGATCGTTAACAACAGCCTTAAGCCGCTGGACGAGATATTCCAGTTCCCTCCTAAGATATTTGTTAGAAACCCGACCTTTGAGAACTTTACAGACCTCTTCTCTGTTATGAATAATTCCTGGGTTCCTTTCTCAAGATATATTCTTAACACGATCATAATCACAGGTCTCGGCACAGCCGGACACGTAATAGTTGCCAGCCTTGCAGCATATCCTCTTGCCAAGCATGAGTTTCCTGGCAAGAAGCTGCTGTTCAACATGGTCATCCTTTCGATGATGTTCTCATGGACTGTTACACAGATCCCGAACTACATGATCATCAGCTGGCTTCACATTAACAATACTTATGCAGCCCTTATCCTTCCTGCATGGCAGTACGGTATGGGACTTTACCTCATGAAGCAGTTCATGGAGCAGCTGCCAACCTCCCTTATGGAGTCGGCAAGACTCGATGGTGCTTCGGAATTCAGGATCTTCTGGAAGATCGTTATGCCAAATGTTAAGCCTGCATGGCTGACACTTGCCATATTCCAGTTCCAGCAGATGTGGGGAAATACAGGTTCGATGTTCCTCAGAGACGAGCAGCTCAAACCTCTTCAGTTTGCGCTTCAGCAGATCTCAGCGGGTGGTACCGCCAGAGCGGGTGCATCGGCAGCAGTAACCTTTATCATTGCGGCAGTGCCTATCATATTCTTCCTGGCATGTCAAAGCAATGTCCTTGAAACAATGACAACCTCTGGTATGAAGGAGTAAGCCTATGAGAAAGAAAAATAAGATCATAAAGATCATATCAGCCGGCGTTCTGGCTGCGGGTCTGCTCCTTTCGTCTGCCATGAGCACCTTCGCGGAAGGGGATATACCTTACGATTCTTATAATTACAACTATCGTGAGGATATAGTATTTACGCCTGCTCCATATGTTCCGGACGGAAATATCATCGGACTCGATGTTGGGATCACCAACTTCAAGGAGCCTCAGGACTTATGTGTTTCCGATGCCGGTGAGATATATGTGGCTGATACGGGAAACAACCGTGTAGTTGTTATGAACAGGGAAATGAGCAAGGTCAATCGTATCATCGAAGGCTTTGATATGAACGGTAAAGCCGAGACCTTCAATGCTCCTACCGGACTCTGTGTTTCCGAAAACAATGAGCTTTATATAGCTGATTCAAACAATAAGAGAATAGTAGTACTTACACCTGAGGGTGAATTCGTGAAGATCGTTGATAATCCTCAGTCAGAAATACTTGAAGATGATTTCGATTTCGTTCCGCTGAAGGTTACGGTGGATTATGCAGACCGTGTCTATGTAATAGCTAAGAAGGCCTATGAAGGAATACTTGTATTTGAAAATACAGGCGATTTCACAGGCTACTTCGGAACCATCGAAGTAAAGATCACTCTTTGGGAGAAGTTCTGGAGACGTATCGCCAGCAAGGAAGAGAGAGCTAACCAGCAGCTTTACATCCCGACAGAGTTTACCGGTATTGATGTTGATGCAGATGGTTTCATCTATGCATCAAATATCGATTCGGCAGGAAAACAGGCCGTAAGACGTCTCAATCCTCAGGGTAAGGATGTTATCCAGAAGGGTGAGAACGGAAATGTCGGAGGTGATATCAGATGGTCAGAGTATGGTGATTACAGCGGACCAAGTGAGATCACGGATGTTGTTTACAGAGGTCAGGGTAAATATTCCCTTCTTGATAGAAAGAGAGGAAGAATATTCACCTATGACAAGGAAGGAAATCTCCTTTACATCTTTGGCGGAAAAGGCCAGCAGAAGGGAACCTTCCTCACACCGGTTGCAATAGAAGCGGTTGATGATGAGATACTCGTCCTTGATTCGGGACACAATGCGATACTGAAGTTCAAGGCTACCAATTACGGAACCCTGATAAATGAAGCAGTCGGACTCAGATATGACGGTGATGAGACCAAGGCCATCGAAAAATGGGAAGAGGTTCTCAGACTTGATGAGAATAACGAACTTGCAAATAACGGTATCGGCAAGGCGTATCTTACAGCCGGTGATAACAAGAAGGCGATGAAGTATTTTAAGAACGGTATGAACCGTAAGTATTATTCAATAGCCTTCAAGAGATACAGAAATGAGATACTTGCGAAGAATCTCGGCAAGATCATGACGGTGGTGATAATACTTATCGCTGCATTAGTGATATTTAAGAAGATCAGACGTAAGAAAAAGAACGTACCGAGAGAGGAGGGATTGCTATGACAAAGGCATTATCCAGGGATAATTGGAAATATGCATTGCATACAGTCAGCCATCCTGCCGACGGTTTCTATGAGATACGTCACAGAGGCAGAGGAAGTGTTCTTGTAGCACTCATTCTCACGGCACTTTTTTCAATAAGCTTTTCCGTAAACAGGATCTCAGCAAGCTTTATCGTAAATGATACCGATCCAAGAAATGTTGATTCCTTCAACGAGCTCTGTACGGTATTTCTCCTGCTGTTCCTGTTATGTGTAGGAAACTGGTCTATTACCTGTCTCATGGAAGGTAAGGGACGTCTGAGAGATATAGTGATAGCTGTCGGATATTCAACCATCCCGGCAACCTTCTGTCTCTTCCTCGGAACCTTTGTGAGCTGGTTTGTGACCCTTGATGAGGCTGCATTTTATTACATGATCGTCGGAATCGGTATAGCTTATACCTGCTTTATGCTGCTTATCGGCATTATGACGATACATAATTTCACACTGGGTAAGACGCTTATCACATTGTTCCTTACCCTGATTGCGATGCTGCTCATCATATTTGTGGTTCTGCTGCTCGTAAATCTGATAAATCAGGTATACAGCTTCCTGTATAGCATCTATCAGGAACTGATATTCCGTTCTTAAAGGAGGCACGGGAATGGCGAAGACAAAAGAACAGAAGAAGGCTCTTAAGGAGCTGGATCTGAACAAAAAGAAGAAAAAGAAGCTGAGCAAGCCTGTGCTTATCATCTTACTTGCGGTTATCGTACTGGCCGCAGGCTACGGTATCAGATATCTGATCAGATACACCTTCTTTAATGGTTATAAGGATTATCTGACGGATTATGAATATATACCGGGAACGGAGTTCAAGGCTCTCAGTGATAAGGATAAAAATGTTCCGGACATGGCTCTTGCAGCGGAGACAGATAAGCTGAAGCTTTACGTTGATGTTAAAACAGGTGTTACAGCTGTTTATGACAAGAGAAACGGTGAGATAACTTACTCGAATCCTCCGGGAGCAGACAGTGACGGAATAGCAAACGGAACAAATAAGAATTATATGAAGAGTCAGCTGATAGTTGATTACTTCAATACACAGAGACTTGAAAGTTCATTTGATTCCTACAGCCAGTCGGTTGCATTTGACCAGCTTGAGGCAGAGTCTATACCGGACGGTGTCAGGATCAAATACACCATAGGTGATACAACTGCTAAAACAGGTATAGTACCTATGTACATCAGTAAGGATACTCTTGAAGATGTTCTGGCAAAGCTGGATGACGAGGGAGCAACCTACACCAAGAAGAAGTTCAAGAAGAGCGATGTAGCACCTGATTATATGGAACTTCTTGAATCTGCAGCAAGCGGTGCTTCACAGATAAGAAAGCTGAATCAGTATTTTGAACAAGCAGGCTTTACAAAGGAAGATTACGAGAGAGAAATGCTTGGCTCGGGAGTTGAGGGAGCAGTTCCTATCACCTTTGTGATCCCTGTGGATTACACCCTTAAGGATGATTACCTTGAGGTGTGTGTTCCGATGAAGGGCGTTGAAGAAAACGGCGGCGGAGCGATCTATAAGATACAGCTCCTGGGCTTCTTCGGAGCAGCCGGAAAAGATGAAGAAGGCTATATGCTGGTTCCGAACGGTTCGGGATCCATCATCAACTTCAATAACGGCAAAGCAAAGATGAAGGTCGGAAACGATTATTCGGAATACATCTACGGAATAGATCCGCTGGCTGCGGAATATACCGTAATGGAGGTTACTGAGGATGCAAAGCTTTCGCTTTTCGGTATCTTCCGTAAGAACAGCAGTATCCTTGCAACTATCGAGGATGGCGCATCACTCGCAAATGTATCTGCCAACGTGGCAGGTGAGGTTAATGAATATAACAACGTATTTACAACCTTTATCCTCAGAGGAAACGACAAGCTTGCGATGTTCGGTTCCACAGGCAGTGAGGCTGATCTTCCTATAGTTGAGAAGAATTACTATGATTCACAGCTCAAGATCAGATACACCTTCCTTTCAAAGGAATACGAAGGCTATTCGGGAGCTGCAAATTACTACAGAGAGAGACTTATCAACGAAGGCGTACTCACACCGAATAATGCATCAGGAGATATCAAGCTTTACTACGATATCCTCGGTGGTGTAGAAAGAACAAATTATTTCCTCGGAACTCAGTATCGTTCGCTTTATCCGATGACAACCTTCGACGAGGCCGGAGATATCGCAAAGGAACTGAGCGAAGCAGGTGTGACAAACCAGGTTATGAATTACCAGGGCTGGAGCGCAGGCGGATATAACCACGATGTTCTGAATAAGATCAAGGTACCGCGTAAGCTGGGCGGAGAGGATGATCTTGAAAAGCTTGATAAGACCATGAGAAATCTTGGAGGAATGCTTTATATCGATTGTGCTTTCCAGAAGGTTTCCTATGTGAGCAGCAGATATTCAAAGACCAATGAAAGCTCAAGATACTACGGCAGCAGCTATGTTGCAGAGTTTGGTGTTGTAAGCCCTGTTACTCTCAGAAGAACAGCTGCTCTCGGTTACGCAGAAAATATTTATTATCTTGTTTCTCCGAAGTTTCTCATCAGATATACAGAGAACTTCGCAGAGGATGTAGAGGATATCAAGGTTTCAGGAATCTCACTCAGAGATCTCGGAAATGAGCTTCACTCAGATAAGAGAAGAAGCAATGTTATCAATCGTGAGCAGGCTCTTGACGTTGTTGTTGGTCAGCTTGGACTCATGAAGGATACAGGCAAGAATGTCATGGTAAATGACGGTAACATCTACAGCTTCGGATATGCAGATGACATAATCAATGCACCGGTTTCAGACAACGACTATTATGTTATCGATGAATCGGTTCCATTCTACGAGATGCTCATCCATGGCTGTATCGATTATTCGGGATATCTGATCAATCTTGCAGATACGACCGATAAGCAGAGTATAATCCTGAACCTTATCGAATACGGTGCATCACCGCACTTCGTATTTTCAAAGGAGAGCTCAAGCGAGCTTAAGCTTACAGGTGTCAACAATATGTATTCAACAACCTATGACAACTGGAAGGATTATGCACTTGAGATCTACAACGAAACAAATAAAGCGCTGTCAGAGGTAAACGGTGCATTCATCGTTCAGCATGAGATTAAAGACGGTGTGACAGTCGTTACCTACAGCAATGGAAAAAAGATATACATCAATTACGGAAGTAAAGCGGTCACTGTGGATGGTATCACAGTTGAGCCAAAGAACTATGCGATAGGAGGGTAAGTATGGAAAACAAGAAAAGAAAAAGAAAACTTACACTTACTCGCAGACGTTCAATAAACGGTTATCTTTTCATACTTCCGTGGCTCATAGGTTTCCTGGCGTTTTATCTGAGAGGCTTCTTCATGACCATACAGTTCTCGCTTTCAGAACTGACGGTAAAGCCGGGTGGAGGCTACTCGCTGAAGTTCCTCGGACTGAAGAATTTCAACTACGCCTTCAGAGGACACGGAACCTTTAAACAGATACTTACAACCTCGGTTGGAGACATGCTCATCGATGTTCCTCTTATTACCTTCTTCAGCTTGCTCATAGCAATGCTCCTGAATAAGAAGTTTAAGGGAAGAACACTTATCAGAGCTATATTCTTCCTTCCGGTAATACTCAACTCGGAAGCTATCATAGCAGCTATGGAGTCTGCAAGAGGCCTTATGGTGGGCGGTATTTCATCAGGCAGTCAGGAGCTTATGGAAGCTTCATCCGGTGGAGTCGGTATCGAATATTATATCCAGATGTTCTCATCTCTCGGACTTCCTATGGGACTTATCGAGTATGTAATGGGAGCGGTTTCGAGAATAAGTGACATCATCAATGCATCCGGTGTACAGATAATCATCTTTATAGCTGCTCTGCAGTCTATTCCGGGATCTATGTACGAGGTTGCAAAGATTGAAGGTGCAACAAGCTATGAAACCTTCTGGAAGGTAACCTTCCCGATGGTTATGCCGCACATCATCACGGTTGTTGTCTATACGGTAGTTGACAGCTTCGTTAATTCAGAGGTTGTTAACCTGGCATACGACACAGCCTTCAGCTACAAAGACTACGGACTCAGTTCAGCGATGAGTATCATTTCAACGATAGTGACGTGTCTGATACTTCTAGTCGTCGTCCGGTTCATACAAAAACGAACGTTCTACTACAATTAGGAAAGGAGGTAAAGCCATGGCTAAGATTAAAACCAGAGAAGCAATGGAAGCGGAGCGCGAAGAGCAGAGAAAGATCGTTCCAAAGTCTTCTTTGGATGATGACCTGGTAGAGGTTGATACAAGAAGCTTCCTCGCCAGAAAGATCGACATAAATACCAGAAGTAAGATCACCGATGGTGTAAAGGGCTTTATCTTCGGACTTTTCAGATGGATAGTTCTTATAGGTATTTCCTACGTAATAATCGGTCCGGTGCTCGGTATCATTTCGAGATCTTTCTTCTCGGATGCAGACCATTACAATACCATGGTCTACATGATACCGCAGGATCCGACGGTGGAAAAATACAAGGTCGCATGGGATGTCCTGAAATACGGATCTACCATGATCAAGACTGTACTTTATTCCGTAAGCCTCATGCTTATCCAGGTACTTATGTGCTCTATGGTAGGCTACGGTTTTGCAAGGTTTAATTTCCCACTTAAGAAGCTGCTCTTCGGCTGTGTAGTTATCATGATAGTTATTCCTACACATACGATAATGCTTCCTATGTACATGACCTTCGCAAACTTCGATATCTTCGGAATAATCAGCCTTATCACAGGCAAGAGCATAAATATGCTCGCAACAGTATATCCTATGTATATACTTACATTTTTCGCCTGCGGACTCAGATCCGGACTGTATATCTACATCTTTAACCAGTTCTTCAGAGGACTTCCTAAGGAGATTGAGGAAGCGGCCTTCGTTGACGGAGCAGGTGTATGGTACACATATTTCAGGATCATGCTCAGAAATGCAACTCCTGCAGCGATAACAGTTTCTATTTTCTCACTTGTATGGCAGTACAACGACACCTTCTATGCTAAGCTCTTTAACTTAAGCGATACCGTTGTATTAAGTAAAAGAATCGCATCGCTTCAGAGCACTGTCAGCAACGCATACAAGATATACGATCCAAACATCCTGGAACTTTATATGGATGCCGGAATTGTATTGATAATGCTGCCTTTAGTCTTAATTTACGTCATACTGCAGAGACAGTTTATCGAAGGCGTTGAACGAAGTGGTATTGTTGGATAATTATAGTTATTTTTGATAAAAAATAATTGACATTTTAAGGGTTTTTAGTTAAAATTTAGCTAAACCAAAACGGGACTTAAATTAAACTTAAAGAGTGTAGTAAGGAGGTTTTTAAGTGAAAAAGG
This sequence comes from Eubacterium sp., assembly GCA_017430325.1. Lineage (GTDB taxonomy): Bacteria > Bacillota > Clostridia > Lachnospirales > Lachnospiraceae > Eubacterium_Q. The sequence goes on along the minus strand of JAFRNE010000010.1, from coordinate 42,753 downwards.
TAAAATCAAGAGCAGCTTCTGTTCTTCTGGCTTCTGCCATGGCACTTTCTCTTACATCCTGTGGAAAGGATGATGATAAGAAGGAAGATACCACCGCCAAGTCAGAGGAGGTTACCACAGAGGCGACATCAGCTGATGACAGCACGACCGAAGCAACTACAGAGGCACCACAGGAAGTACTTGCAAGTGTAGACTTCGAGGATGAAAAGTTTGATTTCGTGGCAGTTAGCACCGAAAGCGGTAGAGATAAGTCTGAGCTTTCAATTGCAGACTTCGCGGGATCAAAGGCACTTAAGGTTACAAATACAGAAGGCGGCAATATGTTTATAGCTATAAACGTAAGTGCACTTCTGGGGGATGATGTAGAAAAGCTTTCTTCCATCGTTCTCGATATCGGAACAGAGAATCCGGACGGCAGCGGAAAGTTCTACGCATCAAGCGGTCTCATCTATTCATACACAGGTGAGAGCAACAGCGAAGTAAAGGGAAATGCATGGTCAGTATATCTTGACACAGCAAATCCTAAGACAGCAACATTTGATGTAAGCGGTGCAGGTTTTGTAGCAGGAAAGGATAATTACATCATTATCTCTAAGGAAACTGACAATGCACCTACAGCACAGAATATTTATATCGATAATATAGCTTTCCTGGATGCATCAGGAGCTACACTTACAGCTGATTCTTCAGCGGCATTCGGAAACCCTGCAGGCTTTGGCTCAGGAGTTGACAGATCAAATCTTTACGGACTTCAGAAGGCGGTTGATTTTGCAGGCTTCCAGGTTAAGGGTGCCGGATGGGCTCAGGATGGTTTCGAGATGCCACAGAACATCATCGATGCACTTGTTCCTGGTTCGATAGTTGAGATCTCATACAAGTCAGAGACAGGTCATATGTGGCTGGTAATGCCTGATTCTGAAGCAGGCTGGATGAGAGTCGGCGTTGGTGACTATGATGGTTCAGGTCAGCAGTACGCATATACAAATAACTCAGGAAATACAGTTCAGATCACATTTGAACAGCTTGCAGCAGTACTTGGAGACGATGTTTCTAAGTGGGGCGCAAGAATGCAGTGTGAGTCTGATGGAGCTTGGGAAGTTACATCTATCAAGGTTGGACAGGCAGCTCCTCATTACGCAATTGCACAGGGTGCAGTTGATTTCGCAGGCTTCCAGGTTAGTGGAGCAGGATGGGCACAGAACGGTGTCGCATTCACACCTGAGGTTACAGCAGCACTTGTTCCTGGTGCAGTTGTAGAGATTTCTTACAAGTCAGAGACAGGCAACATGTGGATAGTTATGAACGAAGCAGAAGCAGGCTGGATGAGAGTCGGCGTTGGTGACGCAGACGGATCAGGACAGGGCTATGCAGTTCAGGATGGCGCAAAGTGTTATATCACATACGAGCAGATCGCAGAGTATTGTGGTGATGATGTTTCTAAGTGGGGCTCAATGATGCAGTGCGAGTCTGACGGGGCTTGGGAAGTTACAGGCGTTCGTGTAGGACCTGCAGCAGAAGTTAAGCCGGTTAATGCTAAGGTTGATCTTGGTGCAGCAGTAAGCGGCGCAGGATGGGCTCAGAACGGTGTTGAACTTACAGAAGAGCAGATCGCAGCACTTCAGCCGGGATCAGTTATCAGTATCTCTTACAAGTCTGAATCAGGCGAGATCTGGATCGTAATGCCGGGTGCAGAAGCAGGCTGGATGAGAGTCGGTGTTGGTGATTATGATGGATCAGGACAGGGTTATGCACTCTTTGATGGTTCTTCATGCCAGATCCCTTACGAGATGATCGCACAGTATTGTGGTGATGACGTTTCTAAGTGGGGCAATGTGATCCAGTTCGAAGCATCTACAGCATGGGAAGTTACATCAGCAGCTATCATGACTGTTAAATAATGAGGAGGTTTGAATTTAATGAGAAAGCTTAAAAAACTTGCCGCTTTAAGCCTTGCAGCTGTTATGACATTATCGATGGCTGCCTGCGGAAAAGATGACGACAAGAAAGACGATGATAAAACAACAGGCGCTTCAGACGCTACAACAGAAGGTACCACAGAGGGTGGTAATACAGGAGAGCCAAACCTCGATGGTGGCGGAAGAACAATAAAGATCGGTACATGGTGGGATATGTACTACGGCAGTAATGATGCAGACATCTACGCTGACCCATCTGTATCAGATGAAGAGCTTGCACAGAAGCATTTCGACGCTCTTAAGAGAGTTGAAGAGAAATACAACGTTAAGATCGAGTATGTAAACCTTACATATGACGGAATTCAGGAGTCTATCAACAACTCAATTCTTGCAGGAAAGCCTGACTGTGATATTTACCTTGTAAACTCATCAATCGGTGTTCCGGCAGTAGCAAACGGATATGTTCAGAATCTTGAGGAAGTTCTTCCTGCAGATTGTGATCTGTTCACAAACCAGAATTACCTTAAGCCTGTTAACCTTCCATTCGAAGGAACTTATCTGATGGGCGTTGTAGGTGGTGAGGATGTTCCGGCAGGTGCATACTGTCTCGCTTTCAATAAGCAGATGCTTGAGGATGCAGGTCTTGAGAATCCTAATGACCTTTACGCTAAGGGCGAGTGGACATGGGATAAGTGGAGAGAATATCTCCTTGCGCTTACAAAGGATTCTGACGGCGACGGTGTAACAGATGTTTATGGTTACGGCGCACGTTATGACTTCCTTATCAACGGACTTACAATGAGTAACGGTACACAGATCGCTTCTACAGCAACTGAGAACCTTTCAAGTAAGGAAGTTGGAGAAGTTCTTGATTTCATCTACAAGATGTACAATGTTGATCATGTTGCTAAGCCATGGAACGTTGATGACTTCAACGCTAACCACCTTGCATATCAGGATGGTTCAGTAGCTTGCTGGATCACAGCAGCATGGATCGCTGATGGTGATGACGATGTAGGATTCGAGCAGATCTGGGCTCCATTCCCAATCGGTCCTTCAGGAAACCAGGAAACAAACCCACGCAAGAACGCAGGCGATCTTAACTACTACATGATCCCTGTCGGAGTTGAGAATCCATACCTTGTATACTCAGCATTCTCTGATTATCAGAACTGGTATGAGGATGATTTCGAGCTTCGTGACTGGGTAAATGAGTGGTGGCATGATAACTCTTTCACAGAAGAGAACTATGATGTTATGTACTATGTTGGTGAAGCTGTAACTCTTGACTTCTGGAATACAAGTTCAGAGCTTAATGAGGCAATTCCTCAGCTTCTCGATGGTACTATGACAGCAGCACAGTTCCAGGAGAGTTATAAGAATACTGTTCAGTCATTCCTTGATGATCTGTTTAAATAATCTTGACTGATCATACTTAATACTATAGAACTAACATATGTAGCCTGCGCTATTTGTATGGCGTAGGCTATATGTGTATATGAAAGCGGGCTTTTTCAACCCGAAATACAGCTTTAAACAAGAAAAATAACTAAAATAAGGTAGATAGAGAGTAGGGAGAATCGACAATTGTTTTCACCGGACAGTTTATTTTCAAGATTCATGAATACGCTTCTGGACATTATAGTTATAGGACTTCTATGGCTGATATGTTCGCTTCCTGTCGTGACGATAGTTGCAAGCACGACAGCGGCTTACTACGCGATGGCCAAGGTAGTCAGACACAAAACAGGCTATGTATTCAAGGAATTCTTCAGATCCTTTAAGGCCAATCTGAAGCAGTCAGTTCTGCCGGTGATAATATTTATCATCGTGATCGCAGTCATTGTTATGGATGTGATCTATGTCTGGAATAACAGGAGCAAGACAAATGATGCACTCTTTGTCATCCTCGTGGGAATAGCCTTCTTATTCCTTTCATGTTCGGTGTATTTCTGCCCGTTTCTTTCAAGATTTACCAAGAGAAATCGTGAACTGTTCAGACTGTCAGCCTTCTCGGCTTTCAGATTTCTTCCGATCACAGCGGCTATCATCATAGCTGTTATCATAGCAGGCATGGGGCTTTATCTTATGCCGTGGATGATCGTATTTCTTCCTGGAATCATATTTTTCTTCCTTACATATCCGATGGAATATGTTATGAGAGCTTTTATGAAGAAGCCTGAGAAGGGAAGCCCCGAGGAGGATATATGGTACAACCAGAAGCCGGGCAGTATTTTCAGTCTGAAATCTAAAGACGGTAAAACTAAAAATAAATAAGGAGAATAAAAATGGGTGATGTTAAGATGATCAGCCCTGAAGTGCCAAATATGCCTTGGCAGGACAGGCCTGAAGGAGTACTTAAAGGGGCCCCAATCTGGAGATATAAGGAAAATCCTATTATCAATCGTAATCCGGTTGAAAGTGTAGCAAGAATATTCAACAGTGCAGTTATTCCTTATGAAGGAAAGTTTGTTGGAGTATTCAGGGGCGAGCAGAGAAACGGTATTTCAATGATCTACTTCGGAAGAAGTGATGATGGTATCAACTGGAATATCGATGAAGAGAAAATACATTTTGTTAACGAGGCAGGAGAGCCATTCCAGCCTATATATGCTTACGATCCAAGACTTGTTAAGGTAGAGGATACCTATTACATGATGTGGTGCCAGGATTTCTACGGCGCTTCTATCGGACTTGCTAAGACAACTGACTTCAAGACCTTTACAAGACTTGACAATCCATTTATCCCATTCAACAGAAATGCAGTACTTTTCCCAAGAAGGATCAATGGAAATTACGTGATGCTTTCACGTCCTTCTGACAGCGGACATACACCTTTCGGTGATATCTTCCTTTCAGAAAGCCCTGATATGACATACTGGGGCAAGCACAGACATGTTATGAGCAGAAGCCAGGAATGGTGGGAATCCCTCAAGATAGGCGGCGGTGCTGCTCCTATCGAGACAACAGAGGGCTGGCTGCTCTTCTATCATGGTGTTAGCGGAACCTGCAATGGTTATGTTTATTCAATAGGCGGAGCTATCCTGGATATTGACAATCCTTCGGTAGTAAAATACCGCTGCGAGAACTTCCTTCTCACTCCTGAAGAGTGGTACGAGGAAAGAGGCTTTGTTCCTAATGTATGCTTCCCATGTGCAACAATTCATGATTCGGCAACAGGCAGGATAGCACTTTACTACGGATGCGCTGACAGCTATGTCGGACTCGCATTTACAAAGGTCGATGAGATAGTCGATTATATCAAGGCACATAGCGTTGTACGCTCTGATGATACTGAGATCGGTATAAGATAGTATGATGATCACTAACCCCTGGTGATCTCATGAATGATATAGCGGTCGGATATATTCCGATATCTGGAAGATGGAATATGTCCGGCCGTTTTTATACGAGGAAATAATATGACTGACGGAAAAGATTTTGGAATATATTTTGATGAAAAGGATATGAGCTTTCTTATTCAGACAAAGAAGGCATCCTATGTTATGGCTGTGGTGAACGGTTATCTCGGCCATGTTTACTTTGGAAAAAAACTGGGAAGTGCACCGGGGCTCTCAAGCCTTAGAATGGGTGATTACACTTATCTTGCCGGTAAGCCGGGAGATAAATGCACCTTTATGGATGGATTTCCTTTTGAATATAGCATAAGCGGTACGGGAGATTTCAGAGCCTGTCCGCTGGTAGTAAAGAATAATGATGGATTTTACGGCGGTGAGCTGAAATACAGTTCCTATAATATTTACAAGGGCAAGAAGGCTCTTCCGGGACTTCCTGCGACCTTCGGAACCGAGGAGGACAGCTGTTCCCTTGATATCGAGCTTGTGGATGAGGTCCTGGGGCTGAAGGTGGTACTGACCTACAGTGTATTTGAAGGCATCGATGCAGTTACGAGAAGTGTAAGGGTTGAGCTGGCAGATGGTGAGACAGCAGGAGATAATGCGCAGGCGGCAGGCGTGAATGATGTGCAATCGGCAGGCGTGAATGATGCGCAGTCCGATGATGCTAAGAAAATATACATCGAGAAGATAATGAGCGCGTCTCTTGAGATGCCTTATGAGGATAAGGAGATAATAACTCTTCATGGTTCCTGGGCAAGAGAGAGGATCCCTGACAGAAGAGTGATCGGCCACGGAACCACAAGTATTTCTTCAAGCCGCGGAATATCTTCACATCAGGAACATCCTTTTGCTGCATTTGTGTCGCCGGACTGCACGGAAAACAGCGGCGAGGTGCTTGCACTGAGCTTTGTTTATTCGGGCAGTTTCCTTGCTGAAGCTGAAAGAACACAGCATGATATGCTCCGCATAAATATGGGTATCAATCCGAATAACTTCTCCTGGGAGCTTAAGGCAGGGGAGAGCTTTACCGCCCCTGAGGTGATAATGGTCTATTCTTCGGAAGGTCTCGGAGATATGACAAACAGCTTCCATGAGGTGATAAGAAAGCATCTTATCAGGAGTAAATATCTGCATAAAAAGAGACCGGTACTTCTGAATAACTGGGAAGCAACTTACTTTGATTTCAATGAAGAGAAGCTGCTTAAGCTTGCAGAGACAGCTAAGAAGGCCGGAATTGAGATGCTTGTAATGGACGATGGCTGGTTTGGAAAGCGAGACAGCGATAACTGCTCTCTCGGCGACTGGAAGGTGGACAGAAGGAAGCTTCCGAATGGTGTCGGAGGACTCTGCAAAAAGATAAATGATATCGGTCTTGAGATGGGTATCTGGTTCGAGCCTGAGATGATCTCACCGGATTCGGATCTCTTCAGAGCACATCCGGATTATGCAATACAGATACCGGGCAGAAAACCTTCAGAATGCAGAAATCAGTTTGTTCTGGATATAACAAGAAAAGAGGTAAGAGACTGCATATTTGAGCAGATATCAGACATTCTTAAAGAAGCAAATATAAGATACATCAAGTGGGATATGAACCGTCCTCTTACAGACGTGGGAAGCATCACCACAAGAGGCGGAGAATTCCATCACAGATATATGCTTGCGGTTTATGAGCTGCAGGAGAGACTTATCAGTGAGTATCCTGATCTTCTGCTTGAAAACTGTACTTCAGGAGGCGGAAGATTTGATCCGGGAATGATGTATTTCAGCCCTCAGATCTGGTGCTCGGATGATACGGACGCTATCGAAAGACTTGCTATACAGGAAGGAACAGCGCTTATCTATCCGTTATCGGTCATCGGCGCTCATGTCAGCATCTGTCCTAATCATATAGTTGGAAGAACGACCGATCTTAAGACGAGAGGCTATGTTGCGCTTGCGGGAACCTTCGGTTATGAGATGGATATCAACAGAGTCAGTGAAGATGAGCTTTCAGAGATCGCAGCTCAGATCGAGATGTATCATAAATATAACGACCTCGTAAGAGAGGGTGATTATTACAGACTTATAAGCAGTAACAGACTGGTTAAGAGAAGCAGCGATAATACATCATATTCGTGGATGGTTGTTTCAAAGGACGGCTCTGAAGCACTTATGACCTATGTGCAGGCAAGAGGAAATGCAAATACCAGATCTGAAAAGGTTAAGCTGAAAGGTCTCTGTCCGGATGCGCTTTACAGTCTCCCGGACGGCAGAAGCTACAGGGGCGACGAGCTTATGAATATTGGTTTTGTAACGGATAAGATATATGGCGACGGTGCCGCAAGTCTCTATTATTTCAGGAGAAAAGAAGATGAATTATAAGATAAATAAGGATGTGGATTATTTACGCTTTCAGGGAAGAATATGCTTTAGAGAGGATAAGGCAGTTCTTGGATATACAAACAGCAGTATGACTGTAAGACTCAGAGGAAAGAAGCTTTCGGCAAAGTTTAACACCAGTACCACAGAGGAGATAAATGCGCCGGGGCTCAGAGTATATATTGACAGTAAAAAGGATAAGGATATCGTTCTCAGAAACAGTGATGAAGAGGTGATAGACATTGCTGTATTTCCGGAGGAAGGACTGCACGAGATAAAGCTGGTGAAGATCACCGAGGCAGGTATGTCCTGGGCGGCTGTAAGTGAACTTACGGCTGACGGCGAGCTGCTTCCGGTGGAAGAGGATAAGAGAGGAAAGATCCTTTTTATCGGTGATTCCATAACCTGCGGCTATGGCGTTCTGGGTGCTCCGGACGCTGAATATACTGTCAGAGACGAGGATGGAGAGCTTTCTTATTCAGCTTTTGTTGCCCGCAAGCTGGATCTTAACGCTGAGTGGGTTTCTGTTTCGGGCTACGGTATGTATGTTGAATATACCGGTGATCCTGAGGGAATACTTCCGAGAGTATTTAATTATCAGAATATTTTCTATGACAAGGAAGAGAGAGCGGACCTTTCACGTTTCGTTCCCGATAATATAATTGTGAATCTCGGCACGAATGATTCGGGTCCTATGACCGATAATGTACTGATACAGAAGGGCTACCTGGCAAGGTATGAGAGCTTTCTGTATTCACTTCGCATAGCTTATCCTGATGCAAATATCATCTGCGTTCTGGGTACGCTTGCGCCGGGCTATTTCAAATACGTTCAGCAGGTACTGGACAAGGTGAAGTCTGAGGGCTTTACGAAGATTTATGGACTGGAGCTTCCGGAGCATGATGTTGAGCATGATGGAATGGCTTCAGGTCATCCTTCAAGGATAACACACGAGAAGGATGCTGACAGGATCGTGATATTCATGAAAGAGAACGGACTGGTCTAGTGACAGACTGTGAAAGTGAGGACATGATGGTCTGACAACAGGCAGGAAATGATAGGTTTTTGGGAGAATTCCGGGGAGGAAATGATATGAGGCTGGCGGCTATATTTTCTGACCATATGGTGCTGCAGAGAGATAAGACTTTCTTTATCTTTGGCGAAACGGAAAAAGCTGTATATGTAAGTGTAAAAATAGATGATATAGAGGCGGATGTATTTGTGAGTGCCGGAGCGTTCACGATAGGACTGCCTAAGCATGCCGCGGGCGGACCTTATGTAATGACGGTCAGAGCCTGCGTGGAAAAGGACGCTGAACCTGTATTTGAAAAGAAGATCAGGGATGTGTATTTCGGTGAGGTCTGGATAGAAAACGGACAGTCAAATATAGAATTTGAAATACAGAATGCTGAAGACGGACTGAAGGAACTGGAGGAAGCAAATCTTCCGAAGGTAAGATATTTCAAGTCGATCAAGACTCCGGTGGTGGATGAGGCTGTGATAGAAGCAGAGGCTCAGCAGACCTGGCATCAGCTGAAAAATGGTGACTTCAAAGATATGTCGGGCGTGGGTTATTTCTTTGCGAAAAAACTTCATGCAGAGCTTGATGTGCCGATCGGAATAGTGGACTGTTATCAGGGAGGAACCTCCATAAGCTGCTGGCTTGCTGAGGAGAGGCTTGCGAAATACGAGGAAGGCAGGAAATACCAGGAGGAGTTTGAGGAAAGTATAAAGGGACAGACTGAAGAGGAATACAACAGACTGCTCCTTACCTATAATGAGATGGTTGAGAAGCATCTTACCCTTGCTGCGGAGGCAAAGGCGAAGAATCCGGACATTACACCGGAGGAGCTTTCTGCAGCGGCAGGTGACTATCCGTGGCCGCCTCCAATGGGACTTAAGTCGGCCTTCAGACCGAGCGGTCTCTACCATACGATGATAGAAAGGATCGCGCCTTTCCAGAGCCGAGGACTTATTTATTACCAGGGCGAAGAGGATGCAGTGAAATACGACAGATATGAGCCGCTTTTAAAGGAGCTTATGACAGAGTACAGGGAGACCTTTATGGACAGCGGGCTGCCGATCGCTATACTTCAGCTTCCGATGTTCATAGGAAGAGGTGCTGAGGATAAGCGCGAGTGGGCTTATATCAGAAAGGCTCAGGACAATGCCGTGAAGGCAACGGAAGGAGCACTTCTTGTTTCGCTTATCGACTGTGGTGAATATGATAATGTGCATCCGGTTGATAAGAAGACTCCGGGAGAGAGAACAGCTGCAAGGATCCTGAAGGATGTTTACGGCCTTGAGGCAGGCGGAAGTGAACCTGAACTGATCGAGGCTGCAGAAATATCAGATACATCGGAGGTGTCTATAGTTTCAGATGGTTCTGTGGCTGCAGAAGGAGAACAGAGTGGTGGATATAGATATGTACTGCAGTTCTCAAATGCCGGGGATGGACTAATCACAGCTGACAATAAACTGATCGACCTGCGTAAGGAACTTTCTTCTGAAAGCAGTGCATCAGCAGGTGATGCTAGTGGTGCAGACAATGCGGCAGATCATATTTTCGGCTTCGAGATATGCCTGAAGGACAGCGGTGAGTGGACCGTTCCTGCGGATGTAAGTATAGATAACGATAAGGTTATTATCGGTTCATCAGAGGAGCTTGACGGTATCAGATACGGCTTCTTTGATTACGGAAAAGTAAACCTTTACAACAAGGCTATGATGCCGGTAAGACCATTCGAATATTTGGTAGAACTATAAATCTTTGCACTTGTCAGACAATAACCAATTTTGTATAATATTGTTACGACAGATAAACTAAATCCAATGGGGATTTAATAAAATGCAATAAGCAGGCTATTCCTTCCGGTCATCAGTCGGGAGGAAGGCTATTTATAGAGGTAACATGAGAAGGAAGAATATAGCATTTCTTACCAGTGGAATCATGGATTATCTGTCATCGGACGCATGGAACGGCATCAAAAATGCAGCACGAAACGATGATGTAAACCTTATTACAGTTCCGCTGAAATACATTGCCCGCGATCTGACCGGGCTTCCTGACCGATATGAATATCAGTATGAGATAACAGCAAGCTTTCTGAAGAAGGAAAGTATTGATGGTCTTATTGTTGCGGCTGATTATATCGGATGCCTTACAACCAGAAAAGTTCTTGAAGATTTTATCAGGTCACTGGACGATATTCCTATAGTGATTCTTGCGTCACGCGTTAAGGGGTATCCGGGGGTGACCTTTGATAATGTTTCGGGTATTAAAGAAGCGCTCAGTTATCTTATCGAGAAGAAAAAGATAAAAAGAATAGGAATGTTGGGTGGTCCTGACAGTAATAGTGATGCTTATGAAAGAAAGATGGCTTACGAGGAATGCCTTCGTGAGCATGGAATAGAAAAGAAGGATACCTGGTTTGTTGCAGGTGATCTGACGGAAAGAGTTACAAAGGAAGCGGCTAAGCTTCTGGATCAGGCTCCTGAGCTTCAGGCTGTTTTCTGCGTAAATGATTCGACGGCGATAGGTCTCTATGATGTTATGCGAAAGAGAGGTCTTGAACCGGGAAGTGATATCTGTATTTTCGGTTTTGATAATCTGGTCAGCGGAGCTATGATGAATCCTTCGCTGTCTACTATCGATGCAAATACCACCGAGCTTGCCGCTTATGCATATCAGCTGCTGATGCGTAAGCTCTCAGGCGAAGAGGTCGGCGAGGAGAAGCTTCCGACAAGATTCATCTGTCGTGATTCCTTCGGAAATGCAAGTGATGCGGTTGACCGCGGCGGCGACCAGCTGATTTCGAAGCTTTTCCTTGATCATTATTTTGATCAGGTATTTTATCGTTACAGAAATCATGAGCTTGAGGATGGTTCGAAGCTTCGCCTCAGGTTTGTTGAGGTTATGTCAGAGCTGATAGACAACACGAGAAAATACAGTGTTGATGATGCCAGCGTCAGAAGGCTTACGGATAATATCAAATCCTTCCTGAAGAACGGCGCGCTGGATTATACCGACTATGACGAGCTGATCCCTTATATGCAGAGGATACACAGCGAGATAACAAAGAGTTTTACCGATAATATGAGGAAGAACAGGGCCAGTGAGGTTCTGGCAACCCTCTATAAATATATTATAAAAATACAGAATAACAGAAACGTAAAATATGAGGAGCATCTTGATCACATACTTTATTCCATGAAGACGCTTGTAAGAGACAGTCTGAATTTTTCGTATGCAAACGATCTGAGCTATATTGAGCTTGTATCGCATCTTGACTGGATGGACATCAAGAATGCTTATGTTTATATATTTGAGAAGCCTATCGTGCGTCTGCAGCAGGAGCCTGTGGATACTTCCGTACCTATAAGGCTTAAGGCTACACTTAAGAACGGCGTTCCTGAAAGTGTACCTTTCAACAGGCAGCCTGTATCCTGTGAGGAGCTGTTTAATAATGCTGAGATGAGCGATGAGAAGGCTGAGCTTGTTATGATGCCACTGTATTTTGGAGATACGGTCTACGGACTTATACTCCATGATCTTACGGAAATGACATTCAGAAACGGTGAATTCCTTACCAATCAGCTTGGTACGGCTGCCAGAATGATAGAGGTTCTCCGTGTAAATAACGAAGTGCAGAAGCAGCTTGAGGATAATATCGCAGTCATGAGACAGCATAATATCGAGCTGGATAAGCTTTCAAGAAATGATGTTCTGACAGGCATCCTTAACAGACGTGGTTTCAATGAAACTGCCGAGGAGATAATTGCCGAAAATAAGAAGAGTGGAAGAAATACTCTTATTTCCTACGTTGACATGAACAACCTGAAGATCATCAATGATCGTTTCGGACATGAAGAAGGAGACTTTTCACTTCAGACAATTAGTAGTATACTGATGGATATTATCGGTGACGAAGGCATCGTCGGACGTATCGGCGGTGATGAATATGCCTTTGTTTATTCGGGCCTGCTTCAGGGTAAGGAGATCGTTAAGAGGATAAATACGACCTTTGAAGAGTTTAACAGCAGCAGTCCGAAGCCGTATAATATTTCCGTATCCTGTGGTTTCTGTCTTATTAAAGCGGCAGAAAAGGATATGACTCTGGAGGAGGCGATGTCTATCGCCGACAGAGATCTTTATATCGCTAAGCAGAGTAAGGATAACAGGATCATCAAGATCAGGGCTGTTGCAAAATAGCCGAAAAATACATGTGGAGATCATCCACTGAAAGGATAAAAAAATGAGCAGATCAATAGCAGTACTCGGACTCGGACGTTTTGGCAGAAAGCTGGCTCTCAGTCTTTATGATATGGGTGAGGAGGTCATGGCTATCGACAAAAATGCCGAGCTGGTTGAAGCGGTTTCCGGCGGAGTAACCTACGCGGTTGAGGCAGATGTTTCAAATGCCGATGCGCTTAAGGGTATAAATATCGGTGATATGGATACCGTAGTTGTTGCAATGGGTTCGGATCTTACCGCAAGTATCATGGCCGTTATGGTTTCAAAGGAGCAGGGCGTTCCTCATGTAATAGCGAAGGCTGCAGATGAAAGAATGGGCGAGATACTGAAGAAGGTCGGCGCTGATAAGATAATATTTCCGGAGGAGGAAACCGGTCTTAGAACAGCAAGAAAGCTGGCATCGGATTCCTTCCTCGATTTTTTTGATGTCGACGACAACCTCTGTCTTGTCGAGATCATGCCTAAGCCGGAATGGATAGGTAAGAACCTGATAGAACTTAATCTCAGAGAAAAATACAGAATGAACGTTGTGGCTGTTAAGGATCACAGTGAGATGCGTTCCTTCATAGATCCGAAGAGACCGCTTGAGGATGATACAGAGCTTCTTGTAGTTATGGAGAAGTCGGATCTTAAGCTTATCAAGTAAGTATTTATAATTATATAGATTTAAGGAGGTTTTAATTATGACTTATTCAATCGAGGGAACACCATTACCGGTGGTGATCTGTAATCTGGAAAGCGGAGAGACAATGATCACCGAGAAAGGCGGAATGGCATGGATGTCACCAAATATGCAGATGGAAACTGTAGGCGGCGGTGTCGGCAAGATGTTTGGACGTGCATTTTCGGGAGAGGCAATGTTCCAGAATCGTTATACAGCACGTGGAAACGGAATGATCGCATTTGCATCCAGCATGCCGGGACAGATCAGAGCCTTTGAGATTATGCCGGGAAGCGAGATCATCTGCCAGAAATCAGCTTTCCTTGCATCTACTGCAGGTGTTGAGCTTTCAGTTCATTTTAACAAAAAGGCCGGCGCAGGCTTCTTCGGTGGTGAAGGCTTTATTATGCAGAAGCTTTCAGGACGTGGAATAGCATTTGTTGAGCTTGATGGTTATATCAAGGAATACGAGCTTGCTCCGGGACAGCAGCTTATAATCGATACAGGTTATCTTGCGGCTATGGAGTCTACTGTTTCTTTGGATATTCAGTCGGTTCAGGGACTTAAGAATAAGTTCTTCGGTGGTGAGGGCTTCTTCAATACATGCATTACCGGTCCTGGAAAGGTTTGGATCCAGTCAATGCCTATTTCTAACCTTGCAGGTTCTATTCTTCCTTTTATTCCACAGAGATAAAAGGGCGATATTTTTGAATAAAATATAAATAAAAGCCGGATAATAGCATAAATTTACTATTTATTCGGCTTTTTTTTACAGTTTTTTTTATTTAAGGACATACTTTGTTCATATTTGAGCTGTATATTAATTTCAACGAGATAAGTTAAACTTCTTTTCATAGTTTCATAGTTTAGATAAGCAAAAAGAACCGCATATGATATGTGGTTCTTTTTACGTGTGGAAAAATATATGATTTCTGACCTATTGCTTGTACGCTTAGGATACAGTATAGTACTATATCAGGAGAGGCTTACACACGGGAGTTACTTATAGGAGTGTGAAATGAAAAAACTTAGACTTGGAATAATCGGCGTCGGAAAGATGGGAAGATTTTATCTTAAAAATATAGTATCCGGCGAGTGCCCTTCATGGGAAGTGACAGCTTATTCCGGCAGGGATCCTGCTAAGCTTGAACTATGTAAGGAACTGTGTCCGGAAGCAAAAGGTTTTAGAACGGCTGAAGAACTTATGGATAGCGGACTTGTTGATGCTGTGCTTATAGCTGTCGTCCACTATGCTCATCCTGAACTGGCGATTAAAGCTTTTGAAAAAGGTCTGCATGTTTTGATCGAGAAGCCTGCCGGTGTATTTACCTCGCAGGTTATGGAGATGAACGAGGCTGCAAAGAGATCCGGCATGAAGTTTGGTATCATGTTTAATCAGCGGACCAAACCAATCTATGCAAAGGCGCGTGAGATCGTCAGGAGCGGACAGCTTGGAGAACTTAAGAGAGTGGTGTGGATAATCACTGACTGGTACAGAACACAGCACTATTATGATTCGGCTGACTGGAGAGCAACCTGGAATGGTGATGGCGGCGGAGTCCTGCTCAATCAGGCACCGCATAATATTGATCTGATGACCTGGATATGCGGAATGCCTAAGCGTATCAGAGCGTTCTGTGCTTTTGGAAAATACCACAATATCGATGTTGAAGATGATGTGACTATTTACGGAGAATATGATAACGGAGCTACAGCCACTTTCATTACAACTACCGGTGATGCCTGTGGAACAAACAGGCTTGAGATCAGCGGGGACAGAGGAAAGCTTGTGATAGAGGATGGAAAGCTTAAATGGTGGAAGCTAAAAACCTCAGAGCGTGAGCTCTGCTTCACTGCACAGGAGGATACTGTTCGCCCTGAGACCGAATATCAGGAGTATTCAGCCGAAGGTATTGATGGGCGCATAGTGATACTTAATAATTTTGCTGACGCAATACTTGAAGATGCGCCTCTAATTGCACCCGGTGAGGAAGGGCTTGACTCATTAAATATCTCAAATGCGGCATATCTTTCAACCTGGACAGATGACTGGGTGGATATTCCGGTTGACGGAGAAATGTTCGAGAAATATCTTGCGGAACGTTGCAAAAAAGAGAAGGCTGAGAATGATTCGGTTGTAGTCAGTGAGGCTGCCGAAGAGCTTTGTAAAAAGTGGAAGTAACAATTATTTCCAAATAAATGAATTGACATATCGAATGAAATGTGTATAATTTACTTTATCTGAATAAAGTAAACCGATGACGTGGAGATAACGGTGAAAGATGTGCACCCAGAGATCGGACCCGGAGCATATATGGAAGATTCCATAGCATGCGAGGCTGGAAGGTTCGTTGTAACAGTTCATCAAATGGACCACCGAGGGAACAGGGAAAGTTCTTGGAGCGAGTATCATGTTACGTGAGCGAGCGTTAATCGCTGGGGATATGATGGTATCCCGACAGAGTGCAGCTGAAGCTATAAGAATATCCGGATGTATTTTCGGAAAGGTAGTAGATATAAGCTGAAATAAGGTGGCACCGCGAATATGTATTTTCGTCCTTAGTCTGACTTGGAGTCAGACTAGGGATTTTTTTATATTTTCTACGAGGAAGGAGCGAAAAAATGATAACAAAGAAGAGTGATCTGGAGAAATACGCAGGCGACTACAAGCGTGTTCCTGTTGCAAAAGCAATACTTTCTGATACTGCAACACCGATCGAGGTTATGCGCAGACTGAAGAAAGTCAGCAGGCATTGTTTTATACTTGAAAGTGTGGAGAGTCAGAAATACTGGGGCAGGTACACCTTCCTCGGTTATGACCCGGCACTGGAGATAAGCTGCAGTGACTACAAGATGAATATTAAGAGCGTACGTGATTCCATGAATGAGGAGATCATACTTGGAAAGGGCGAGAAATACGAGAAGCCGGAGGATTATCTGAGATATCTCATATCTGAAAACAGAAGCCCGAGGATAGAAGGGCTTCCAACCTTCACAGGCGGCCTTGTAGGGTATTTTGCATATGACTATATAAAATACGCTGAGCCTCGACTTAAGCTTGATGCAAAGGATGAGGACGGCTTCAAGGATATGGACCTCATGCTTTTCGATAAGGTGATCGCTTTCGATAATATCATGCAGAAGATGATCCTTATCGTAAATATTTCAACCGATGATCTCGACAAGAACTACGAGCAGGCGGTTAAAGAGCTGGATGAGATGGAAGCGCTTGTTTCATCAGGCGAGAAGGAGATGATCCCTAAGGGCAGACTCCTTTCAGATTTCAGAGGCCTCTTCAGCAAGGAAGAATACGAGCAGATGGTTGAGAAGGGCAAATATTACATCCACGAGGGAGATATTTTCCAGGTGGTTCTCTCAAACAGATTTGAGGCTGATTTCGAAGGAAGCCTGTTTGATACCTACAGAGTTCTGAGATCAACAAATCCTTCACCATATATGTTCTACTTCGGAAGCGACGATATGGAGCTTGCAGGAGCTTCACCGGAGACACTGGTAAAGGTTGATAACGGCGATACCTATACTTTCCCTCTTGCAGGAACAAGACCGAGAGGAAAGGATGACGCAGAGGACAAGGCTCTTGAGGAAGAACTTCTCCGGGATGAGAAGGAGCTTGCAGAGCACAACATGCTTGTAGACCTGGGAAGAAATGATATCGGAAGAGTCGCAGAGTTCGGCAGTGTGACAGTTGAGCATTATATGGATGTTCAGAGATATTCACATGTTATGCATATCGGTTCCACAGTTCACGGAAAACTCAGAGCCGATAAGGATGCACTTTCAGCACTTTCAGCTATACTTCCTGCAGGAACACTTTCCGGAGCACCTAAGATCAGAGCCTGTGAGATCATAAATGAGCTTGAGGACAGTAAGCGTGGTGTTTACGGCGGAGCAGTCGGATATATTGATTTCACAGGAAATCTTGATACCTGTATTGCCATAAGACTTGCATTCAAGAAGGACGACAAGGTATTTGTCAGAGCAGGTGCAGGAATCGTTGCAGACAGCGTTCCGGCAAATGAATATCAGGAATCGATAAATAAATCGAAGGCAGTTATGAATGCGCTTCGTGATGCGAATGAGATGTAGAAAGGATGTGAGGCAGATGATACTCCTTATAGATAATTATGACAGCTTTTCATATAATCTCTATCAGCTTATCGGAAGCATACAGCCTGATATCAAGGTTATAAGAAATGATGAAATGACAATAGAAGAGATAGAAAAACTGGTGCCGAGCCATATAATCCTTTCACCGGGACCGGGCAAGCCGTCCGATGCGGGAATATGCGAGGATGTGGTAAGAGCCTTCCAGGGAAAAATACCGATCCTCGGTGTTTGCCTCGGACATCAGGCAATATGCGAGGTTTACGGTGCGACAGTAACCTACGCGAAGAGATTGATGCATGGCAAGCAGTCAATCTGCACGATAGAGGATGATGAGATATTTAACGGCGTTGGAAGAGGCGAAAGCCTTGAGGAAGGAACAGAAAACGGCGACGGAAACAGAAAGCTCAGAGTTGCAAGATATCACTCGCTGGCAGCTAAGGAAGAGGGCTTCCCGGAGGAGCTTAAGGTAATAGCTACAGCAGATGACGACGGCGAGATAATGGCAGTAAGACATAAGGATTACAAGGTTTACGGACTTCAGTTCCATCCGGAATCAATCCTTACACCTGAGGGAATGTCACTGCTGAGGAATTTCCTTAAATAGAGAAGAAACAGAACACTGACCTGGAGATGGCAGTGAAAAATATTAAATACTGATAATCAGATGATCAGAAAGTAATAAACAGGAGGTACAACAAGATGATCAAGGAAGCAATCGAGAAGATAGTTAATAAGCAGGACCTTACATATGATGAGGCATATACGGTAATGAACGAGATAATGAGCGGCGAGACAACACCTACACAGAATGCCGCATTTCTTTCAGCTCTTTCAACCAAGAGTGCAAAGGCTGAGACAACAGATGAGATCGCAGGCTGTGCTGCAGCCATGAGAGCTCATGCAACTCAGGTTGAGACAGGCATGGATATATTTGAGATAGTTGGTACAGGTGGAGATAATGCACAGAGCTTCAATATCTCTACAACCTCAGCTATCATCGCTGCGGCAGGCGGCATGAAGGTTGCAAAGCATGGTAACAGAGCTGCTTCTTCCAAGTGCGGAACAGCTGACTGCCTTGAGGCTCTCGGCGTAAATATCCAGCAGGATCCTGAGAAATGCGTTGAGCTTCTGAAGGAGGTTGGTATGTGCTTCTTCTTCGCTCAGAAATACCACAGCTCAATGAAGTATGTTGGACCGATCAGAAAGGAACTTGGCTTCAGAACTGTATTTAACATCCTTGGACCTCTTACAAATCCTGGAAAGCCACAGAGACAGCTCCTTGGTGTTTATGATGAATACCTTGTTGAGCCTCTTGCACAGGTTCTTGTAAGCCTTGGTGTTAAGAGAGGTATGGTTGTATATGGTCAGGATAAGCTTGATGAGATCTCACTCAGCTCACCGACAACTGTCTGCGAGATCAAGGACGGATGGTACAGAAAGCTTGTTATAAAGCCTGAGGATTTCGGTTTCGAAACCTGCGATAAGAGCGAGCTCGTTGGTGGTACACCTGAGGAAAATGCAGCTATCACAAGAAAGATACTCAGCGGTGAAGAGAAGGGGGCCAAGAGAAATGCAACACTTCTTAACGCAGGCGCTTCACTTTACATCGGTGAAAAGGCTGCGTCAATGGCAGAGGGTATCAAGCTTGCTGCAGAACTTATCGATTCAGGCAAGGCACTTGAAACACTTGAGAAGATGATCGAGGTTTCTAACAGATAATAAGAGGTTGATATAAATGATATTAGATGAGATAGCCGAGAAGGCACGTGAAAGAATATATGCGGAAATGACTCTCATATCTCACGAGGAGATGCAGGAGGCAGCAGAGCTTATCGCTTCTCAGGAAGGCTTATTTGCATATCCGTTCGAGAAGGCACTTCGTGCAGAGGGACTTTCGATCATTTCAGAAGTAAAGAAGGCATCACCTTCAAAGGGTGTGATCGCAGAGGATTTTCCATATCTGGAGATTGCCGGAGAATATGAGAAGGCCGGAGCAAATGCCATATCCTGCCTGACTGAGCCGTTCTATTTTAAGGGCAGCAACCAGTATCTTGAGGATATTGTGAAGAAGGTAAATATCCCGGTTCTCCGCAAGGATTTCACAGTGGATCCGTATATGATATATCAGGCGAAAGTCATGGGAGCATCGGCAGTTCTTCTGATCTGTGCGATACTTGACGATGACGAGCTTAATGAATATTATGATATCGCAAAATCTCTTGGACTTTCGGTGCTTGTTGAAACTCATGATGAGAAGGAGATCGAGAGAGCACTTGCGATAAATAATGGCAAGGGACCTGGCATCATAGGTGTAAACAACAGAAATCTGAAGGATTTTACGGTTGATATAAATAACAGCGTAAGGCTTCGTGAGCTGGTGCCGGCTGATAAGGTATTTGTTTCTGAAAGCGGTATCAAGACTCCTGCGGATACAGAGATACTCCTTGCAAATAAGACTGATGCGGTACTTATCGGAGAGACATTGATGAGAACAGCTGATAAGGCAGGGATGATCCGGGAGCTGAAGCATATATAATATATAAACAGTTGAAAGAATCTGTGATAAAAAAGACGGTTGAAACATCTGCATATAATTGATATAAGACATATGGCAGCTTATAGCTGTTTATGTATTTGATAATAGAAAGAGGAAATAAAATGGCGGACAATAAAGGAAGATTTGGAGAGTTTGGCGGACAATACATCCCTGAAACTCTGATGAATGAAATACATAAGCTTGAGGAAGCTTATGAGCATTACAAAAATGATCCGGAGTTCATAGCTGAGCTGGATGACCTGTATAAGAATTATGCAGGCAGACCTTCGATGCTCTACTATGCAAAGAGAATGAGCGAGGATCTTGGCGGAGCAAAGATCTATCTTAAGCGTGAGGATCTGAATCACACAGGTGCACACAAGATAAATAACGTACTTGGACAGATACTTCTTGCAAAGAAGATGGGCAAGACAAGAGTTATTGCTGAGACCGGAGCAGGTCAGCACGGTGTTGCAACTGCAACAGGTGCAGCGCTTTTCGGAATGGAATGTGAGATATTTATGGGCGAAGAGGATACCAAGAGACAGGCCCTCAACGTTTACAGAATGGAGCTTCTCGGTGCTAAGGTTCATCCGGTTAAGACCGGTACAAGAACACTGAAGGATGCCGTAAATGAGTGTATGCGCGAGTGGACCAAGAGAGTTGATGATACTCTTTATGTTCTGGGTTCGGTTATGGGACCACATCCTTTCCCAACTATCGTTCGTGACTTCCAGTCTGTTATTTCCAAGGAAGCAAGAGAGCAGATCCTTGAGAAGGAAGACAAGCTTCCTACAGCTGTAGTTGCCTGCGTTGGCGGCGGCAGCAATGCTATGGGCATGTTCTATAACTTTATAAATGACAAGGACGTAAGACTGATCGGCTGTGAGGCTGCCGGAAGAGGCGTTGATACCTACGAGACAGCGGCAACTATCGCAACAGGAACCATGGGAATCTTCCATGGTATGAAGTCTCTCTTCTGCCAGGACAAATACGGTCAGATCGCACCGGTTTACTCTATTTCCGCTGGACTTGATTATCCGGGTATCGGACCTGAGCATGCATATCTCAATGACGTCGGTCGTGCCGAGTATGTTCCGGTAACTGACGAGGAAGCTGTAAATGCATTTGAATATATCGCAAAGCAGGAGGGCATCATCGCCGCTGTTGAGTCGTCACATGCGATAGCTCATGTAATGAAGATCGCACCTACAATGAGTAAGGATGATATCATTATCGTATGTCTCTCAGGACGTGGCGATAAGGACGTGGCTGCGATTGCGAGATATCGTGGTGTTGAGCTTTATGAGTAATAAAAACAGGAGATAATAATATGAGTAATATATATAAAGCGTTTGAAAATAAAAAAGCGTTCATAGCATTCCTTACAGCAGGTGATCCGGACTTTGAGACAAGTGTTGAATGCTTTAAGGCTGTTGCAAGAGCAGGCGCAGATCTGATCGAGGTTGGTATTCCATTCTCTGATCCGATCGCAGAGGGACCGGTCATTCAGGAGGCTGATCTTCGCGCACTTGAGTCAGGGATGACCACTGACAAGGTATTTGAGCTTGTAAAGGAAGTCAGAAAAGAGACTGATGTTCCGATGGTATTTATGTCATACATCAATCCTATCTACCATTATGGCGCTGATGAATTCTTTAAGAAGGCTGCTGAGGCAGGCATCGATGGAGCAATAGTTCCTGATATGCCATTCGAGGAGAAGGGTGAGCTGGACAGTACAGCTGCAAAATACGGCATCGACATCATTTCGATGATCGCGCCTACATCAGAGGACAGGATCAAGATGATCGCAAAAGAGGCGAAGGGCTTTATCTACGTTGTTTCTTCACTCGGTGTTACCGGTGTAAGAACAGAGATCAAGACTGACCTTGATTCCATGATAAAGAATATCAGAGAGGTTACTGATGTGCCGGCTGCCATTGGTTTCGGTATCAGCACACCTGAGCAGGCAAAGAAGATGGCTGCTGTCGCAGACGGTGCTATCGTAGGTTCTGCAATGGTACGTATCGTTGCAGCAGAAGGAAAGAACGCTCCTGAGAAGCTTTATGAGTATGTAAAGAGCATGAAGGATGCGATTGAATAAATCGATAAATATATTATGACGAGAAAAGCAGATGATCGCAGATGCGGTTGTCTGCTTTTTTATGAAATCTTGTTGGCTAATCATTAGATATAGTATAAAATATAAAAAGGTTATAACTGTGTTGGAGAAGGCTCACGGTATGACCTATGCTAAGGTGTTTTTGTTAAGTTATGGGAGGAAAATGATGTTAGATAATATTAAGGTTTTTTGTCAGAACAGTATCAGGATCAAGAGTCCGCAGGGACTTATCTATATCGATCCGTTTCAGATGAAGGAAGAGCCAAACGATGCTGCTTTTGTATTTTTGACGCATGATCATTACGATCATTTTTCTCCGGATGATATAAAAAAGGTCGTTGGAAAAAATGCAGTGCTGGTTATTCCGGAGAAGCTTCAGAAAAGAGCTGTAGAGGTTTCCGGGATGTTCAGAGAGGTTGTTACAGTAAAGCCTGATATCAGTACGGAGGTTGACGGGCTTAAGTTTGAGACGGTTCCGGCATACAACCTGATAAGACCATTCCATCCCAAAAGCTCAAACTGGGTAGGATATATTTTCCTGATCGATGGAAAGAGAATATATGTTGCGGGGGATACTGATGCAACAAAGGAAGCGAAGAACGTTAAATGCGATATCGCCCTGGTTCCGATCGGCGGAACCTTTACAATGGATGCAAAGAAAGCCGCAGAGTTTATAAATGAGATTAAGCCGGAGATAGCAATACCGGTTCATTACGGAACTGCTGTGGGAAAAATATCCGACGGTGATGACTTTGCAAAACGCGTCGATGCGCCGGTGAAGGTTTTATTTAAGATTGAGTTTTAGCCGGTTTTAGGAGGTTTAAAGTATGTTGGCAGTAGAGATAATAATGTTTGTAGCAGCGGCATTGATGATCCTGCTCGGAGTCATGCATCTGATGCAGAAGGGGCCGCTTATGAATAATGCGTGGCTGTATGCGAACGAAGAACGTCGCAGGACCATGAATAAGAAGCCTTATTATATTCAATCTGGAGTGGTTTTCCTGATGATAGGAAGTGCATTTGGGATGATCGGACTGTTCTGTGCGACAAAAAACAGAGTATTTCTTTACGCGGAATATGCGGCTATGGGAATCGTCCTGATATATGCTGTTGTATCGTCCATAGCTATCGCGAAGAAAAATAAAAGATAAAGTCCTGTGATAATGATATTTGCCCTCTCTACCGGATAAACCGGCAGGGAGGGCTTTTTATGTGTGGCTTGTAATGTGAGGAATACATTTGGGGGCGCTAAATGTCAAAAAATAACAGTATTTATTTCTGATTATTCTTATAGACTGTGCAGGACGTTGCATATAGAATGAAAGTAGTAAACTCAGCAGTACTAAGAGGAGAAGTATTATGGATGTAAAGAAAATAAAAGTTGATACAAGCCGTTTCGGGCGTGATGAAGTAACAGAGGTAAACAGAGTTAAGCTGACACCGGCAAAGGTTGCGCTTGATCTTGGGGATGGAAGTGAGAGAGGCGAATACGTCGATCAGGATTATATTATAAATAAGCTTGGAAGGCCTCATAGAAATATTGGGCTGATGTATACCTATTATCCGAATGATAAGGAGTGGCCTGCACGAAGCAGTGAGGCTTATCCGGATATGGAGGTTCACAGCCAGTGGGAATATCCATACGATGATTATTTCGTTTATGAGGGCGGTGTCGGAGGAAAGCTTTCGGGCAGGCCTTTTGAGGAGATGAGAGATATCCGCCGTCATGGCCAGGACGTTACTCTTACTCTTACTATCGACTGCAGCTGCACAGATGAGCAGCTTACTGCCATCGCGAAGGATCTTCGCACATTCGGCAGACTGAGACTTCGTATCAATCACGAATGCTCAGGAAGATGGTTCACACATAACAGAAGATTTAGCTATGAAGAGGTTGGAGCCTTCTTTGTAAGATTCAGTAAGATACTTAAGGAGTTCGCGCCAAATGTTGAAACCGTATTCTGCTCAGGTTTTGCTGATCAGAACGGAAGGATGGAGCAGGAGGATGCCTTCCTTGAGGCATTTAAGGCGGCTGATGTATGGTCTTCCGACAGATATCTTGCACTGCATTTTGGATGGCCTTTCGATATATGCGAGACCGGCGATCTTTCTTATGCGATCAATCCGCTGGATGAATACATAAAGGGAATCGATGCTACGATAAAGCGTCTCAGAGAGATCTGCGACGGAAAGAAGAAGCCTTTCTCTGCAACAGAGTTTAATACAGACGGAGATGTTACCGGACCTAAACTTCAGGGACTGGGACTTCTTAAGTTCGCAGAGTATCTGAAGGAAAATGATCCGGACTGGAATTACAGCATGGCTATGTATCAGTTCAGGGACAGAGGCAGACTCGGCCTTGAGATAGAGGATCCGAACAATTCAAATGTGGGAATAGAGCAGCCTCTTATGGATGATTATAAGGTGCTTCTGAATGATCCGTATTTCCAGCCGGGCAGAGAGGTAGTTGAAGCTCTGGCAGCTAAGAACGGTTCGATAGATACGATCAAGAAAATACCGCTTCGCTGGGGTGACGCCGAGGATTCAGAAGGTGTAGAATTCAAGGTGAAGCTTGATAAGTCTCCTGTATTTTTTGATATGGAGCTTCCTGAGGATATGAACCTGATGATCGAGGTCAACGGCAGATGGTTCTACAAGAAGCCGGGAGTAAGGATAATAGATGTTATGCCTGCGTTCTTCGCGAAGGACAGCAGACCGGTGATGGATGGTGAGGAGATATCGGTTGTTATATTTGCACCTCCGGCAGATGGCGAGAATCCGGAGACAAATAAGAAGGACTGGGCGATCAATTATTATACGGAGATGAAGGTCCTTCCTAAATTCAGAATACGTTATGAGGCTTGTCAGCCTAAGAAATAAATGTTGGTTTGGCGTTCGGATCGTTTGAGAACGCCTATACCGGCTGATGGAGAATAAGTATGGATTTCAGGGTTGCATCAGTTTTTTCGGATAATATGGTCCTGCAGAGGGACAAGAGGGTTGTGGTTTTCGGCGAGGCAGAGGACGGAACCGTTGTCAGCGTGAGCTTCCTTGGTCAGGAGGTAAGTACGACCGCAGAAAACGGACGTTTTAAATTGTGGCTTGAGCCGATGTCTGCGACTGTGATAGAAGGCATAGATATCATGCGCTGCGGCAGTGATATGGTCGTTACTGCGGAGCTTCCTGCTAAGAGTACATGGGTTGATGAAGAGAGTAACGATAGCACTGCTAATGATGGCGATGATGTGAATAATTGTAGTGGTGCCAATGCCGGCAGTGATACCGGAAAGACTATCAGAAAAATATTTAAGAATGTTGTTGTCGGCGAGGTATGGCTTGCCGGCGGACAGTCAAATATGGAATATGAGCTGCAGAATATGATCGGCGGCGAAGAGATACTGAAGCAGAGAGACGATCTTAAAGCAGCTGATGAGGCATATTCTTCACATGTAAGATTCTACTACACCCAGAAGAAAAGCTTTATCGATGAGGAGTTTCTTAAGTCTGAGAGTGAAACGAGGTGGGAGATATTTACCGATGAGGGCGTAAAGGTCTGGTCGGCTGTGGGCTTCCTTTATGCAAGACAGCTTGCAGAGAAGCTGGGCGTCATAGTCGGTGTTGTAGGCTGCAACTGGGGCGGAACCTCAGCTTCACACTGGATTGACAGAGAAAGTATACTTTCGGATGGATCCACAAGGATATATGTGGATGAATTCGATGAGAAGATAAAGGGTAAGAGTGCCGAAGAGCAGAAGGCTGAATATGACAAATACACTGAGCATATTACCTGGTGGGATGCTGAAGCTAAGAAGATCTGGGCGGTCAGGCCTGATGCCAGCTGGGATGAACTGATCGAAAAGCTGGGACCGAATCAGTGGCCGGGACCTCCATGTATATATATGCCTTTCAGACCGTCAGGGCTTTATGAATGTATGATCAGCAGGATCATGCCATATACACTCCGCGGAGTTATATATTATCAGGGCGAGAGTGATGATCACAGACCTGAGGTTTATTATAAACTTTTCAGTATTCTTATAAGAAAGTGGCGTGAGTATTTTGAAGATGAAAAGCTTCCGTTTATTCATGTGCAGCTGCCTTGTAACAGATACGGCGTTGATCCGGACTGGAAAAACTGGTGTCCGATACGTGACG
Source organism: Eubacterium sp. (assembly GCA_017430325.1). Classification (GTDB taxonomy): domain Bacteria; phylum Bacillota; class Clostridia; order Lachnospirales; family Lachnospiraceae; genus Eubacterium_Q. Next base: position 16,261 of record JAFRNE010000010.1, on the reverse strand, counting down.
CTCAGATGAAGGTTTACAAGGAAGGACTGGCTGACGGAATAGCGGTTGCTATTGACTGCGGCGAGTTTAATGAAATACATCCAAAGGATAAGAGAGCAGTTGCGGACAGACTTGCGATGCAGGCACTGTATGCAGTTTACGGACTGCTTCCTGAGAAGGATGCATTTGGACCGATACTCAGAGATGTGACAATTTGTGACACGGCAGATAATGATTCAAAAACCGGTTCGGTGGATGAGAAGGGATCATCAGAACATAAACTGATCCTTAGTTTCGATCATGCTGAGCAGGGCTTTGTGATAAAGAATTACAATCATTCGGAGCTTCCGGGAGCGCACGAGACCGATATTTTAAATAATGATGGAATAATCGGTTTTGAGATCGCAGGTGAGGATAAGGAATTCACTGCGGCCCATGTAGAGATTTCGGATTCTGAGATCATCCTTTCTTCAGACAAGGTTCCGGAACCAAAATATGCAAGATATCTCTGGACGAATTACGGAACAGTTTCTCTTTACGGCGCAGGAACTGGTATTCCAATGGCTCCGTTTAATACAGCATTGTGAGTTTTAAATGATAGCTGAATCTGAGGTACAGGTTTTCAGCTGATAAATTCAAAAAAATAAGCAGTTTCTTTTGAACTGCTTATTTTTTTGTTGCGTTTTTGCTATGCTTTACATGCTATAATATTATTCGGTATTGGGAAAAATATCATATCAGAGAAAATGGGTTATATGAAGAAGATGAATAAGTGATAAATAAAGGTTGTATTCCTGCATATAATCCGATAAAATATGAATACGGTCAGACGTTTTACTGATAACTCAAAAAACAGTCTGACAAAATGGCTATGATTAAAGAGAAGGGGATAGAAAATGGACGAAGAGGTTAAGAGAAAACTTGATGAACTCTTTAATGCTTTTTCTATAGTTGCTGAGGGTTCATATGTCTATCTCTGTAATATGAAATATGATTATTCAAGGTGGTCGAAGAATGCTGTCGACTATTTTGGGCTGCCTTCAGAATATATGCTGAATGCCGGAGGCATCTGGGAGGATCACATCCATCCGGATGATCGTGAGGACTATGTCAGAAGCATAGAAAATATTTTCACCGGAAATGATCAGGGACATGATATGCAATACAGAGCAAGGGCTGCTGACGGAAGCTATGCCGTATGTACCTGCCGTGGAGTTGTCATTAAGGATATTGATGGTTCGCCTCTTTATTTTGGTGGTTCCATAAAGAATCATGGACTTATCAGTTATATCGATACCATCACCGGACTGAGGAGTCTGTATGGATTCTTCGAGGATCTTCGTACAATGTTCTGGAAGAAGGATGAAGGAATTGTCCTTCAGGTCGGTATAAGTAATTTTTCTTCATATAACGATATTTACGGCTATTCCTTCGGAAACAGGATACTTCAGAGATTTGCGAGACTTCTTCAGCAGAAGTTTGCAAATACAGGCTCAGTATATCGTATGGATGGCACGAAGTTTGCGATCATAACTCATACACTTACAGAGGAGCAGCTTGCGGAAAAATACGAAGAGATCAGATATGAAGTGAGCAGCGATTTTATCGTTGATGCGAACCGTGTCACTCTTTCGGTCAATGCAGGACTTGTTAAGGTTGACAATTTCGATATCAGTGACAAGACGGTTTATTCCTGCCTGAAATATGTATATTATGAATCCAAGAATGCGAGACTTGGAGCACTTTGTACATTCAATGATGCACTCAATGATAACAAAAGGAAGACGATCGAGAGACTTGAACATATCAGAAACAGTGTTAATGAAGGCTGTAAGGGCTTCTATCTCTGTTATCAGCCCGTTATAAATGCAGAGGATTTAAGCCTGAGAGGAATGGAAGCTCTGATAAGATGGAAGGATGACGAGTACGGTATCGTTCCACCAAATGATTTCATCCCTTACCTTGAGCATGATGCTGTATTTCCTATCCTCGGAGAGTGGATATTGAAGCAGGCTATGACGGATGGTAAGAAGATACTTGAGAAATATCCTGATGCGATAATGAGTGTAAACCTTTCGTATGCGCAGCTTGAGAAGGATGGATTTGTCGAATTGGTATTTAACCTTCTGGAAAAAACAGGTTTCCCGGCCAGACAGTTATGCCTTGAGATCACTGAAAGATGCAGACTTATCGATACAAAGCTCCTGTATAATATTATCAGTATTTTCAGGGATTATGGTATTAAGGTTGCTCTTGATGATTTCGGAACAGGTTTTTCAACCCTTGGAATACTTCGCGAGATACCTGTTGACTGCGTTAAGATCGACAGGGAATTCGTTAAGAATATAGAAAACAGCCTGATAGACAGAAATACTGTGAAGTGTATCACTGATCTTGCTTCTTCCTTTGATGTCAGGGTATGTATCGAGGGAGTTGAGTCTAAAGAGATGTTGGAGGTGCTGTCTGAGTATAAGGCAACTTCCTACCAGGGATACTATTTCTCTAAACCGATACCGATAGAGGAGTTTATCGAGAACGATTTCCAGAACATGATCTTTGGAATATGATCAATAAGAACTAATGATAGAAATAAAAATGGTGAGCCGGACGTTTAGACGTTCAGCTCACCATTTTTATATCTGAAGGCTGCGTTTTCGCAGCTTACAAGCATATTCTTCATATAGCGGGTCATAACCTCGCAGTCAGTCTGCATACCGCCTGCTGCCCATTCCATGATCATTCCGCAGAGTCCGTGAGAGAAGAAACGCGAGATAAAGGTTCTTTCATCAGCGGAAACCTTGCTGTTTTCATCAAGGATATCGATAGCCTTGCCGAAGATGGATTCTGCATTTGTCAGCATATATTGTCTGATATAATCCTCAGCGTGCCTGATGGTATTTATATAGAAAGGCTTATCATCTTCCATGGTCTTCATGACGGTATAGAACTTGCTGTCCCAGTTGTCGAAGGAGAGGTCGCTCAGATTCGGAAGCAGAAGATCGTTCATATAGATCCAGTTGAGGAGGGCGAACTTGTCAGGAAAGTGATAATAAAAGGTCTGACGGTTGATATTTGCATTGTCTGAAATCTCTCCGACGGATATCTTGTCGAAGGGCTTATCCTGCGAAAGCGTTTTGAGGCTGTGTGCTATCGCCTGTTTTGTAAGCATTGATTCTGCCATTTGTTCACCTTCTTTTTTCTAAGGCTGATCCTGTAAAATATATTTTCAGATAAAGTGATGGTATTATCAGCCATGAACAGAATACCACGGAAATAAGGTGAAATAAAGGAACAAATTGCCGGATGTGGGAAAAAACAGTTTAAAATACATATGCTTCATGATAAAATATATAAGCTGAGTTTCATTTTGATGGAGGAGAAGAAAATGGGAACATTTATAGCTATAGCATGTCTGGTTTTAATAGTTGTGCTTGTCATTTATATAATCGGGGTGAGCGGACTCGATAAGGTTGAAAGTAAGTTCAGGAATGAATCTTCGACCATCGATACCTACCTTTGGGACATACAGCACAGGCTGAAGAAGGCTTCGGCAGTGCTTGAAAAATATAGTATTGATACAGCAGATATCAAGGATACGCAGGAACTTGGGCTGGGAATGCCAGTATCTCTGCAGATGATGAAATATTCTGATTACAGTACAAAGATGGAGAATCTTGAAAAGGTTGATACAACAGCTCTTTCTGAAGAGGATAAGCAGGAACTTGAAAAATATATACAGGAACTTGAGAATCTTCGTGTTGAGCTTGTGGGTGAATCTATAAAGCATAATAAAGCGGTAAATGCGTACAATTCGCGCATCGCTCAATTCCCTTATTCCTTTGTTGCTAAGAGAAAGAAGAAGGATCCTAAGGGCATATTTGTCTGTGCTATGAAAAATAAAGAATAATTGCTTTTTTTCGGATGTATTTTTAAGGTTCCTTTAAGCTTGATGCTTTTATGATGACTATAGAATATGACTTATGGGAGGTTGTTTATGAGAGTACTTGTAGTAGAAGACGAAAAAAGACTTGCTGAGACGCTGGCGGATATCATTTCGGACAGCGGCGATACTGTTGACGTGTCCAATGATGGTGAGGATGGATACTACAATGCTGCATCGGGGATATATGATGCGATAGTGCTTGATGTCATGCTCCCGAAGATGAATGGTTTTGACATCCTGAAGAAGATAAGAGAAGAGGGAGTTTCGACGCCGGTTCTAATGCTGACTGCAAGGACACAGCTGGGGGACAGAGTCAACGGACTCAATCTTGGAGCGGATTATTATCTTACTAAGCCTTTCGAGAATGAAGAGCTTATTGCCAGTCTCCATGCCATCATGCGCAGGAAGTCGGAATATATCCCGGAGGACATAAGTTTCGGTGATCTGACACTTCATCCATCTTCAAATACACTGGTCTGTAATAATAAGGAGATCAAGCTCAATGCCAAGGAATTCGAGCTTATGAGATATCTTATGATAAACGGTAAGTCCATCATATCCAAGGAGACTATCATAAATAAGATCTGGGGCTATGATTCGGATGCCGGCGATAACAATGTTGAGGCCTATGTTTCCTTCCTCAGAAGGAAACTTAATTCGCTGAAGTCGAATGTATCGATCAAGGTTGTCAGGATGGTGGGCTATCATCTTGAGGAGTCGTAGGCTGCGGAGTGAGGTTTGATCGATCTGACTATGTGACGGCTGAGTTACCCTGATCAGGAGTCTGTAACATCGAAGAGGATAAGCAAGCGGAATGAAAGAAAGCAGGAACAATAGAAATAATGATATATATGCAGCGGCCGGCGATAAGAAGATCATTCGCAGACTGCGTATTAAATTCTGTGCGATAATGATGACCATCGTTATCGCATTTCTTGCTGTTATCTATACTGTTCAATATATCTCTAATAAGAGAACCTTTGAAACTGAAAGTGAAAATGCACTTAATATGGCTATAGAGACTACCGGACGTGGTAACGGCTTCAGGCCGGACGGAAGGGATCAGGACGGACAGAAACCGGATGGACAAAAGCCGGATGATATGTTTGACGGCGACTATATACCGGATTTCAGAGACAGAAAGGCTATGGACGGCTTTTCAACGACACCGGTCATGTGCGTTATCCTGGACAGCAGCAATGAGATCACGGTTGTCAGAAATGATATATTTTTTATAGAGAATGAGGACGCGGATACTCTTGTAAGTGCGGCGCTAAAGGATGGCAGAAACAAGGGCGTGCTTGATGATTACAGTATAAGATTCATGAAGAAAACGCTGGATAACGGAAATACGGCGATAGCCTTTGCTGATATTTCCTCTTCACAGAGCTTCCTGAAGAAGCAGCTGATGAAGTCAATATGGATCAGCCTTGCTGTAGCCTCGGTGCTTTTCGTGCTCAGCCTCTTTGTTTCAAAGTGGGCAGTTAAACCGGTTGAAAGAGCACTTAAGAATCAGAAGAGATTCATAGCTGATGCGTCCCATGAGCTGAAAACTCCTCTTGCAGTTATCATTTCAAATACAGATATGGTCATGAAGTCCGATCAGCTGAATGATAAGAATAAGAGAAGACTTGATAATATCAGTGCAGAATCTGCAAGGATGAAACAGCTGGTTCAGGAGCTTATCGATCTTGCAAGAGGCGATGCTTCCGAGGGAGAGGTTGTATTTGAGAATGTAGATCTCAGCGCGGTTATTTCTGACGATATACTTTCCTGGGAGCCGGTGGCCTATGATGCCGGCAGAACCCTGGCAGATGATATCACAGAGGATATACATGTTAAGGGTAGCAGAGATAAGCTTAAGCAGATCGCTGATATACTTATAGATAATGCGATAAAATACAGTAATAAGGGTTCGGAGATCACAGTAAAGCTTCGTAAGAAGGATAAAAGAGCAGTCCTTTACGTAAAGAATGCCGGCAAGGCGCTTACGGAAGAGGAAAAGGTGAGGATATTTGACAGGTTCTACAGAGCCGATGAGTCAAGAGAGAGTACCGTAGGCTATGGTTTGGGACTCTCCATCGCAATCCAGCTTGCTGAACTTCATAAAGGAAGGCTTTATGTAGAAACTGAAGTGGATGATAAGGATGATGAGTTTAATATTTTTAAGCTTGAGCTCCCGATGTAACACTTTTTTAACAAATTTAATAAAACATTAATTTAATCCGCTTTACATAAAGTAATCTATCATATATACTGCTATATGTGAGGCTTTCTCACGCTGAGATGTATTTCGGATCGAGATACAGGGCTATAAAGAGTGGAAATATCGTATCGGAGGATGCAACAATCTCCGACGGAGGAAATATGATAAAGAGATTCAAAAAAAAGATAACTGCATTACTTCTTGTAGGCGTATTGGTCCTTACTCCTGCGACGAACAGCATAAAATATGTTAATGCTGATGAGGATGAGTCCATAGAGGACCTTGAGCAGAAGAAGAAGGAAGCCGAAGAGAAGATCAAAGAGGCGAAGAACAAGCTGTCAGGTCTTGAGGACGACAGAGATCAGGTTTCGGATGTTGTTACACAGCTTGATAATCAGATAGGTGAGTATACAGAAAAGATCAGTGAACTGAATGATCAGAAGTCAGCGATTCAGACTGAGATAGCGGTAACACAGCTTAAGATTCAGAATGCTCTTTATGAGGAGCAGCTTCAGTATAATAATATGAAGGATCGTATCCAGTATGCTTACGAGAATGGTGATACGGCTTACATCGACGCTCTTATGAATGTGGATGACTTCAAGAACATGCTGAACGAGTCTGAATATGCTTCACAGATATCTGCATACGATCAGAATCAGCTGGAGAGACTTTTCCAGATCAGATCAAGTATAGAGATATATAAGGATCTCCTCAGCCGTAATCTTGAGAAGGTTGACGAGCTTGCCGGTGAGGCTAAGAATGAGCAGGAAGCTCTTCAGGTAATGGTTGATGGCAAGAAGGATCTTCTTGTTGCATATAACATACAGATCAATGAAACAGAGGGCGAGATATCAGATCTTGAGGCTCAGACAGAAGCCTTCGATGCTCAGATCCTTCAGATAACAGCTGCAGCGGCTGCCGCTGAGGAAGCCCGCAGACAGGAAGAGATGAGACAGAGAGAGGAAGCTGCAAGGCTTCGTCGTGAGGCGGAAGAAAGACGCCGCCAGGAGGAAGAAGAGAGACGTCGTCAGGAAGAAGAGGATGATGACGATGATGATACCGCAACGGATTCGGATGCATCAAGAGACGATGATGACGAATACTCGGATGATTATTATGATGACGATGCTCCTACTTATTATACAGGAGGTTCGCTTCTCTGGCCTTGTCCGTCAAGTTCGTACATTTCATCTTACTTCGGTGGACGTTCAGCTCCTGTAGCAGGTGCTTCTACCTATCATCAGGCTATCGATATCGGATGCGATATGTATTCTTCGATCGTTGCTTCTGAATCGGGAACAGTTACCTCAACAGGCTACAATGTAGCAAGAGGATATTACATAGTTGTATATCACGGCGAGGGAATCAGTACACTGTATCAGCATCTGTCTGATTTTGCAGTAAGTTCCGGTGATTATGTTTCAAGAGGTCAGGTCATTGCTTATTCGGGAATGACAGGCTATGCATCAGGGCCTCACCTTCACTACGAGGTTATAGTTGGTGACGAAAGAGTTGACCCTCTGCTTTACACAAGTCCATAAGATAGTTTTGACAAGTAATAAAAAGTTAAACCCTGTCGGTTGATCCGGCAGGGTTTTTGTGTTATGGGTACATTTTTTTACAGCTGTCCAAAAGTTAGACAAAACATATATTTTGTATGATTACAAATGTTTATTACGGGCTTATTCTAACAACGAACAAAAAAACGGAGGTTAGAAATATGAGCAGATTTGGAAAGACAGTTGTAAACTTACGTATTCCGATCCTTATCATTTCGTTGATCCTTCTGGTACCTGCGGCAATAGGGTATTTCAGCACCAGGATCAACTATGATGTACTGACTTATCTGCCGAAGGATATTGAGACCATGAAGGGTCAGGATATCCTTACGAAGGATTTCGGTACAGGGGCGTTCTCTCTGGTGGTTGTTGAGGGAATGAAGGATAAGGATGTAGTAAAGCTTAAACAGAAGATAGAAAAGGTGGAGAATGTAAAGTCCGTTATCTGGTACGATACGCTGATGGATATTTCCATTCCGGATGAACTGATCCCGGATGAAATACACAAGGCCTTCAGAAACGGCGACGCCACACTTATGGCAGTCCTCTTCTCATCTACGATGTCATCGGATGAGACAATGGACGCGATTCAGGAAATAAGAAAGATAGCGGATAAGCAGGTATACATCAGCGGTATGTCAGCGATGGTTACCGATACAAAGATTCTTTCCGATGACCAGGTTCCTAAATACGTTATCATCGCGGTCATCCTTTCACTGATAGTACTTGGACTTACGATGGATTCCTTCCTGATACCGGTATTTTTCCTTCTGAGTATCGGAATGGCTATCATATATAACCTTGGAACAAACTTCATCCAGGGTGAGATATCATATATAACTCAGGCACTTGCGGCTGTACTCCAGCTGGCGGTTACAATGGACTATTCGATATTCCTGTGGCACAGCTACTGTGATGAGAAGAAGGTCTATCGGGATGATAAGAAGAGCGCCATGGCTGATGCCATCGGTAAGACTCTTTCATCGGTAGTAGGTAGTTCCATAACAACAGTTGCAGGCTTCGTAGCTCTCTGCTTCATGAGCTTCACCCTCGGACTTGACCTCGGTATCGTTATGGCCAAGGGTGTTGTACTGGGAGTTATAAGCTGTGTAACGATACTTCCTTCGATGATACTTGTATTTGACAAGGCCATCACAAAGACTTCGCATAAGCCGCTTATACCGAACCTTAATAAGCTCTGCAGCTTCGTGGTTAAGAGATCATGGATATTCCTCTTACTCTTTGCAGTGATCGTCGGTCCGGCATATTACGGTTATAAAAATACAGATGTTTACTACAACCTTGACAGATCGCTTCCTAAGGATCTCAGCAGTATGGTTGCAAACAGTAAGCTTCAGGAAAAGTTCGAAATGAATTCAACTCATATGATCCTTCTTGACAGTAATCTTAAATCAAGAGAAGTCAATGAGATCATTGATGAGATAAATAAGGTTGACGGTGTCAAAGCTGTTCTCGGTATGGAATCGGTTATCGGACCAAGCATTCCGGGAGAGGTTATTCCGGACAGGATCATGAAGATATTCGACAATGGTGAATATGAGATGCTCCTTATCATGTCGGAATATAAGGTTGCCTCTGATGAGGTTAATGAACAGTGTAATGCAATTAACGCTATTATAAAGAAATACGACAGTAAGGGTATGCTGATCGGTGAGGCACCTTGTACAAAGGATCTTATCGAGATCACTGACAAGGACTTCACCAGAGTAAATGCAGTTTCGATAGGACTTGTTGCCATCATCATACTTTGTGTATTTAAGTCGATTTCAGTTCCTATCGTGCTTGTATGTACGATCGAGTTTGCGATATTTATCAACCTTGGTATTCCGTGCTATACAGGAACGATACTTCCGTTCGTTGCTTCTATCGTAATCGGAACTATACAGCTTGGTTCCACAGTCGATTACGGAATACTTATGACGAATAAGTTTAAGGAAGCAAGACTTTCAGGTCTGAACGGAAAGGATGCGGCAGAGGCAGCGCTTAAGGGTTCTATCAATTCGATAATAGTAAGTGCCCTGACCTTCTTCGCGGCAACCTTTGGAGTTGGTATGTATTCAGAGATAGATATGATCAGCTCACTCTGCATACTGATGGCACGAGGAGCTATCATAAGTATGGCGGTAGTTATACTTATACTTCCTGCATTTCTCCGTTTATTCAACGGATTCATTACTGCTACCTCTCTCAGCTTTAAGAAAAAGGCAGTAAAAGAAGAGAGTGAAATGGTTTCAGGATATTCAGATATATACGGTAACAATAGTGCTGTGTAACAGTCGAAAGGAGAGAAAGAGATGAGAAAGAAGAAAGTTGCTTCACTGGCTATAATAATGGCTATGGTCCTCGGACTTGCAGGCTGCGGAAACAGTAAGGTTAAGACAGATAATGTTAAGGCACAGGCTCCTGCCGCCGAGACAGTTGAAGAAACAGAAAATACAACAGATGATAAGACTGCTAAGGATGGTAAGGCAGCTGACGAGGACGGAACTGATATCGGCGGTATGATCAAGGATGTGATCAAGACCGGTGAGGTTAAGGAAGTCGATAAGGACGAGACCATCTACGTTATCACAGATGCAAACGGAAATAAGCAGAATGTTATAGTAAGTGAGTGGCTTAAGAATAAGGATCATGAGGATGTTATCGAGGATGTCAGCACACTTACAGATATAGAAAATGTTAAGGGCGATGAGGAGTTTACTCAGGACGGCAATAAGGTAAGCTGGAAGGCTAACGGTAATCCTATCTACTATCAGGGCAAGACTGATAAGGAGGTTCCTGTCGAGGTTAAGGTTACTTATTATCTGAATGATGCTGAGGTTACTCCTGAGCAGATCGCAGGAAAGAGCGGAAAAGTAAAGATCCGTTTTGATTATATCAACAAGGCTAAGGAAGACGGTATCAGCGTACCGTTCATTATGGCTACAGGCTTCTTCCTTGACAACTCATGCTTTACAAATATTTCCGTAAGCAATGGTAAATACATCTCAGACGGCAGTAAGAGTGTTGTTATCGGTTTTGGCTTCCCGGGACTTACAGATGATCTTAAAGAGACCTCTGAGAAGACCGGTGTTGCTGTTCCTGAGTATTTTGAAGTAACAGCAGATACAACTGATTTCAAGCTTGATATGACTCTTACGGTTGCTGCAACAGGACTTGTGGGAGACACTATCGAGGACGTTGACTTCTCTCAGATCGAGGGCGAGATAAACAGACTTGTTGGAGAATACCAGGATGGTGTAAATAAGCTTGCTTCAGGAATCGTAAGCTATACAGGAGCTGTTTCACAGATCGCAAACGGTGCTGCTCAGGTATCTTCAGGAGCATCTCAGGTTTCTGATGGTGCAAGCAGACTTAGCGAGGGTACAGATCAGCTGTATGCAGGCGGAATCACACTTGGAAATGCACTTGAGAGTGCAGATATCGGAGCAGGACAGCTTAAGGAAGCTTTCGAAGGAGATAACGGTGTGCTTGCAGGTTCTGCAAAGCTTTCCGGAGGTCTTCAGCAGCTTAACGGTGCAGTTCAGGCAATAGAGCTTCCGGAAATACCGGATGCCTCAAGTCTTAAGTTTACTGAGGAGCAGAAGGCTGCTGCAACTAAGGCTATTTCTGAGGCTGCAGAGAAGGAACTTGCAGAAAAAGGCGTTAAGATCGATATGTCTGATCTTCAGGCACTTTCAGCTATGAGTGATGATGAGAAGGTTAAGGCTATTACAGAGAAGGCAGCAGCTGCTGCAAAGGAAGACCCTAATGTTCAGAAGATCATCAAGGACGAGAAGGTTCAGGCGCTTATCGCAAGCACTGTAAACGGAATAATCGATTCAAAGGTTGAGGAATATATGGCTTCCGATGAGGGCAAGGCTCTTGTTGACAGCAAGGTTCAGGAATACTGTGCAACAATGATCGCACTTGTTATGGGAACTGCTGATAAACCGTCAGATCTTGCGATTGCAGCTGTTGCCGGTGCGAAGGTTGATCCGGTAACCCAGGCAACCTACCAGGCTATGCTGGGGGCTGATCCAAATACAAAACCTGAAGATGTTAAGATATCACCTGCAGCACTTGCATGTGATACAGAAACCTATAATGCACTTCTTGATGAATTCCAGAAGCAGTTTGCAGCAAGCGCAGAGGATACAAAGGCTATGCTCACACCTGCTGTAAAAGAAGGCGTTAAGGCAAATATTGAGGCAAACAAAAAGGAAGAGATCACAAAGCAGGTTACTGAAGGTTATGTTCAGATAATCGGAAACGCATTTGCAGCCGGTTATGGAAATGCATATACAGAGCTTGGCAAGGAAATGCAGGATATAGCAGGTAAGCTTGAGTATATTATTTCTGTATATACAAATAAGGGCGTTGAGTATGGTCTTGATCAGGCACTTACAATGGTTAAGTCAGAGATGAGTACCTTCGGTCCTAAGATCACTTCACTTAAGGAAGGTGTTGCACAGCTTGCTGAGGGTGCAGGAAAACTTGATGAAGGATTAAACAAGCTTTATAAGGGAGTAGAAAGTCTGGATGACGGACTTGACCAGATATATGCTTCAGTTCCAACACTTACAGGCGGACTGAGGGATCTCAGCAATGGTGCGGGATCACTTAGCAGCGGTGCATACCAGCTTAGTAACGGTGCTTCAACACTTGCATCCGGAGCAGCAGATCTTGACAGCAACAGCAGTGCACTTGTTGATGGTTCTTCAAAGCTTAAGCAGGCAACAGACCTTATCGTGGGTAAGCTTGGAGATGCTGAGAAGGATCTTGATACAATAGCAGGTGAGGTTAAGGCTGTTATTGAGACAGGAAAGAAATATGAAAACTTCGCAGGTATTTCGGATGATATGAAGGGTAGTGTAAAGTTTATCATCAAGACCGGAGAGGTTAAGACAGAGGAATAAATTATTAAATACAGTGCCCGGGAGTGAGTAAGATCGCTTCCGGGTATTTTTATGCTTGTTTTTGTGGATATTTCCGAGTGTCTATTTTTTTGTGTCCTTTCTTCGATTTTTCTTCTCGGTGTTACGCTTTTGTTGCGCTTTGGGGTTTATAATCAGATCAGTGAATAATCTTATGGAGGTGGAACTATGCCGGGTGGAAATAATGAAATAGATCAGGTTGCTCAGGCGGGCAATGAACTGCGTGCAAAGATGGAGGCTCTTGTGGCAAAGAAGGATGCTAAAGGCTTTGCAAAACTTATGATAAACACAAACAATGAATATGTTTCATCGCCTTTATTAGCACAGGGACAGGATGATCCTGTCGCTGAAAAAAAAGATGAGGTGCTCAAGACTTTCCTGCGCGAGATCACAGCGACGCTCCCGCCTCCTCAGACAAAGGAAACAGATGAAAATGGTAACATAGTAGACTTTAGACCGGAAATAAAACCGGAAACAAGAGACTTTGTTAAGGATCTTATCCGGGAGATGAATTATCTGTATTTTGACGCTGTTTATAAAAACGGTAAGCAAAGAGAAGCATGGGAGAAGAAGATAAAGAAGGGCGAGGTTCCTGATACGGAGCTTGTTAAAGACGAGCCGGATATCGTAAAGAAGCTTGCACATGCGATCACAATTGAGGTGGATCCAAGTGCGAATATAGTTATGGATGCCTTCCGAATGCTTTATGGCGAGGTAAAAGGGAAAAAGATCGATGGTACGCCGTGCACGAAATATTACGGTGCCTATGGACTTATGGCAAAGGCGGATACCTGCAGTAAGAATGGTATTTCCAAGAAAAAGCTTGATGAGTATGATAAGTATTTTGGCGATCGTAGTGCGAGCAAATCTATAGGTTACAAGGTTGTGCCGGGCGGCCCGAAGGAAGGGGAGCCGCTCTTCAGGGAGCTTCCTCATTATCTGCCGACGGTAAGACAGTATCAGACTGAGGAAGAGTTCCTTGCGAGAGAAGAAGAACTGCTAAGACTGATAGAGATCCAGGATCGTCTGGAACAGCAGGTGAAATCTGCGGTTAAAGCGGGAAAGGTACTTCTGGATCAGCTTGATAAGCTGAATGCCATGAATGAAGGCGAGATAGAACAGGATAATCTGGATACCAGGGAGTATCTTGAGAAGTTTACTCATCTTGGTACGGATTATAAATATAAGAATTATGATGTGACCGAGCATATAGGTGTCGTTAATGTTAAGGACGCAACGGATAATCTGAAGCAGCCTGCCCGGGATTTTAGAGAGATATGCGCCGAGTACATGCAGCAGATGGCAAATAACGGCACGCTTGACAGTCGGGAGGGAAGGTACATTGAAAAATTGTCATATGTCGCTGAGAAGACGTTTTATCTGAATGATATTGTCAGTAAGAGAAATATAGAATATGAAAAGACTAAGGAGAATCCGGGCAAGAGAGACGGATATGTTAAGGAACTGTATTTCCTGAATAAGCAGATGAGGCTGAAGGGCTTCTTTGGTGTTCATAAGCTTCCGGAGGATGCACATACAAAGGAAATCGACAAGACAGTAGCGGAACTCAGTGATTCTGTTGCTGCCGACTGCCTTGATGATAAGTGCTATGATGAGCTTATCTTCTCGATGAAGATGTATAAGCGCACCTATCAGAAGATGAAGCAGGCAGAGAAGGAAGGAAACGTAGATGCTTATGATAAATACAAGACTCTGCTTTCTGAGAAGGCAGCTGATACTAAGACAAAGGTTATGCAGTGTAAGACATACGAGCGTGATGAAAATGTTGTAAAGCGTAATATCACCGGTGAAACGCAGCTGCGAGGTAAGCTTTTTGATAATATCGGCAGGAAGGTTTCGAAGAAGTTTGATAAGCCACCGATGAGCTACGAGTCATATATATATCTTCATGTCGGAAGGCATTCCGGAGCCACGGAAAATGATAAGAGAGATAATATGGCCAAGATACTTGCGGCTTACTCTCTGCAGAAGATGGGCGAGAAGTTTGATATTGACAAGATTCATGAGGCAACAAAGCATATAACCGAGCTTTATATACTTGACAATAATAATGCATATATCAGAGGAATGCCGAGGCTGCAGGGAATCCTGAAGGATAAGGATTCTGTCCTGAAGGAGGGGGAGAAGCTGAGACGTGAGATCTATGATATCAAGAATGATCAGTATGATGCCTACGTTAATGATATGAAGACACTCAAGGAGTCACTCAGATCTGCTGATGGCAGAAGTAAGGAATATAAGGCTCTGGTAAATATCATTACCGAGGCTTCCGAACTTGGTGAGAAAACTAAGAATATGTCGGCTGCGAAGAAGGCTGCGGCTTTCCGTCAGGCAAATATTGATGTCATCTATGCTGTTCAGAAATATGTTAAGGGGAAGGAAAAGGTGCGCATCAGCGATAAGGGAAACGATGCATTTGCCAATTCCATGGACGCTCTCAGTATAGTTTCAAAATATACCAAGAAGCCGGGAAGTATGATGAACCATAGAGTCATAAACGTTGTTTACGCTATCAATAAGATCCGTAAACAGGAGGGGCTTGACGTTTATACTGCTTTTGAGAGGGACTATGGAGCTGCAAGGGCTAAACAGGCGGCCGATGAGAGAAGAGCGGCTCAGAACAGTAATAAGAAGACAGCAGACAGTCCGAATAAGACTGCGGACAACACGAAGAAGAATGCTCCGAAAATAGGGTAAAATAGAGAGAAGGAATAATATATATCAAAAGATTCCTGTGTGGATAAAACACAGGAGTCTTTTATGCCCTAATGCTTTACAAGGCAATATATGTGGTGTACATTTATGTAGGATTAATTTTGCAGTTGTTTGGTGGTATGAAACTGACGCTGCAGATATTTAAAATGTGGAGGGAATAAAAATGACTACAGCACAGATCGGAAGTGTGACTGCAATTGGCGTATATCTAGTTATTATGCTTATTGTCGGATTCCTCAGTTCCAGAAATACAAACGATGTCGGGGATTTTTATCTCGGCGGACGTAAGCTTGGTCCTTTTGTAACTGCCATGAGTGCGGAGGCTTCTGATATGAGCTCTTATCTTCTCATGGGTGTTCGTGGCAAAACGTCTTCGTAACTATTCTGCAGAGATCAAGGCGATTACTATACCTGATTTCTTTAAGAAGAGATTCAAGGATAACAGCAATATCCTTCTGCTTATCGGTGCGATCGCTATCATAATCTTCTTCGTGCCTTATACTGCATCAGGCTTCTCTGCCTGCGGTAAGCTTTTCAAGACACTGTTCAATGTTGATTATCAGCTCGCAATGGTGGTTTCTGCAATCATAATCATTGGTTATACATCAACAGGTGGTTTCCTTGCGGCATCAAGGACTGACTTTATCCAGTCTATTATCATGACTATAGCACTTCTTGTCGTACTTGGTTATGGTATCTCAAATGCCGGTGGACTCAGCGCGGTTATCGATAATGCGGAGAGCCTGAAGGGATATTTCACCCTGTTATGAAGTGACCTTTGTCAAGAGGTAATTTTCAACTTGCTACCTTCTTTTGAACAGTCACATTTGTTTGTCTTTGACAGCATCTGGCAAGAGCCATTCTAACAGTCTCCGGCATGTAGCCACTCTGTTATTCG